>JBDSHG010000150.1:0-2518 GCA_039918615.1 Gemmatimonadaceae bacterium
ACCGCACTGGCGAGCGGAAGGACGCGCATTGGAATATGGAAAGGGAAACAACCATGCACGCCCGGCGCTCAGCGTGCGCTCGACACCGCTAATGTAACCCCAGTACCTCTGCCGAGGTTCACGCGGGGCGGCTCGCGCGAATGCTCACCGCTCCCGCCGCGGCACCGATCGCCGCTCCCGCAGCGAGCCCGATCCACTCCCACCACGGCGTCGGATGCACATTCGTCGCGAGAGGGATGAGCAGCAGCGCGGCCGCCAATGCTGCTGCCACCGCGAGAAATGCCGTTCGCCCCGCGCGCGTCGCCCAATACATCGCGGGCACCGCGAGTCCGGCGAGCCAGAGCACCGTGAGCCATGGCGCCTCGCGCCCGTACTCGTAATCGAACGGGAGGAGATAGCTCCAGCCGAGTCCCGCGTCGACCGGCAGCGTACGCTCGCGCCTCACACCATTCTTCTCCGCGCTGATCCAGAGTGCGTGATGGATCAAACCCGCCGCGACGTGAATCGTGTCCGTCTTCGCGCCCCGATGGCGCGGGAAGACGCTGTCGAGCTTGATCGTCGGCGTCTCGACCTTCGCGTCCGCCGTGCGCATGCGCAGCGAGAAAATCAGATTTCCCCTCCGCTGCCCAAGGAAGAAAATCTGCTGCTGGCTCATGTCGTAGATGCTCGCGATCGACGAGAACTGCATCGTCGCGCCGGCGCCGACCACTGTTGCCACCACCACCACGGAGTCCGACGACAATCGCCTCCGCACATCCTCGCTCGCCCCCGAGATCGCGTTCGGCGTCGGCATCCCGCCGGCGGTGGCCGCGACCACCTTGCCGGGGAAGTAGTCGTGGTGAAGCAGCTCCGGCGCCCACACCCCCCACGCGGTCAGCGGCGTGAGCGAGATGTGCGTGAGTTCCGCGCTCGCCGCTAACAGGAGCATCCAGAGGAACGTCCACCCGATAGCGAGTCTCGATGCCGCTCGTCGCGACGGAACCAGCACGATCCGCCATACGTCGGCGGCGAGGATCCCTATCAACCCGCCGGAGGAGTTGGTGACGATGTCGCCGAGGCTCGTGTCGCGACCGGGGATGTACAGCTGGAGAAGCTCAACGGTGATCGTGGTCACCAAACCAATTGCGTACGCGCGCCTCCGCGATACTCCAGCGAGGCGAAGTCCCATCCCGAATGGAATGAAGAGAATGACGTTCAATACTGCATCGAGTACCGATTGCGCTCCGCACAACAGGCACCAGCTCGGAGGTGCCTGCGTCGCTGCAAACTGCGGTGTGAGCGTGAGTACGGCGATGAACAGTAGGCCGGCGATCCAGAGTGTTCGGCCGAACGATCTTTGTGGTATCAACGCAACAGTCCGTGGCGTACGGTTGGAGAATTCGCGCGCGAAATATCGCGTAGAAGCGTGTGCAGCAACGGGATGTTACAACATCGAACGGTTGCGTGGGGAAAGCCGCAGGTGGCACCCTAACTGCAAGACTTCGTCGCACGAATGCGGGCACTAATCCTTCGCGCAGGTCGGCGCTCCGTATGAGCTTGCCGGTGCACTGCGCCACTGAGCACATCTTCACCGTCGACGTGGAAGAATATTTCCAGGTCGGCGCGTTCGATCGCGTCGTGCAGCGAAAGGATTGGGACTCGCATCCGAGCCGCCTCGAGCATTCGATCGGGATCATCCTCGAGCTGCTCGCGCGCCATCACGCGAACGCGACGTTCTTCACGCTCGGATGGGTCGCGGAGCGTCATCCATTTCTCATGCGTCGGATCATCGACGCGGGACACGAGATCGCGTCGCATGGACATTGGCATCGTCGCGTCGATACGCTCACGCCCGAGGAATTCCGCGAAGACATCCGCGTGTCGAAAGCCATCCTCGAGGATCTTTCCGGTTCGCCCGTGTGGGGCTTTCGAGCGCCGAACTTCTCGATTTCGCCCGGCACCGAATGGGCGTTCGACATCCTGCTCGAGGAAGGCTATCGCTATGACTCGAGCCTCTTTCCCATTCGTCGCCCCGGCTACGGCTACCCGAGCGCGCCACCGGTGCCGCATCTCATCCATCGGCCTGCCGGCACGCTCACCGAGCTTCCACTCGCGACTACGCAGTGGCGCGGAATGCGTCTCCCCGCAGCGGGCGGCGCGTACCTCCGCCACCTGCCATTCCGCCTGATCCAGCGTGCCTTCCGCGAGCACGATGGGAGCGGAGTCCCCGCGATGTTCTACATTCATCCGTGGGAGCTCGATCCGGATCAGCCGCGAATCGCGGTGCCGTGGCACACACGGGTGCGGCACTACGCCGGGCTCCGCAAGACGCAGCCGCTGCTCGAGCGGCTGCTCGGTGAGTTCCGTTTCCGGAGCGTGGCGCAGTGCCTCAAGCTTCCGATGTCCTTCGCAACGAGCAACAGGGCGGCCAGCGCCGTCGAGTGATCGCGCGCGTCGAACGATTCGCGGGAGTAGCACAGGAGTGGGACGCGCTTGCGCGCCGCTCACCCGGCTTCACCCACTTCCATCTCTACGGCTG
>JBDSHG010000151.1:0-50137 GCA_039918615.1 Gemmatimonadaceae bacterium
GTCGATGCTCGCGACACCGGTGCCCGGATCGATCGTCGCGATGCTCGGATCGCTCGAGCTCCAGGTGACGGTGCGACCGGTACGCGTGTTGCCGTTGCCGTCCTTGGTCGTGGCGGCGAACGCGGGCGCGTTGCCGTTCTGCACCACCGATTGGCTCGTCGGCGAGACGGTCACGGTCGCGACGGGGGGAGGTGTGACGGTAAGCGTCGCGCTGTTGCTGGTGACGCCTTCACTCGATGCGGTGATGGACGTCGTGCCGGCGGAGAGTCCAGTCGCGATCCCTGATGCGTCGATGCTCGCGACACCGGTGTTGCTCGAGTTGAAGGTGATCGAGCGTCCGGTGAGGACGTTGCCGCCCGCGTCCTTCGTGACGACGGTGAACGCGGGTGTGTTCGCGCCGGCGACGACGGATTGCGTCGTCGGCGAGATCGTGACGGATGCGACAGGCACCGCGGACACGGTGAGCGTCGCGTTAATGCTCGTCTTCCCTTCGCTCGACGCGGTGATGCTCGTGGTGCCGGGCGCGACACCCGTCGCGACACCGGTGGTCGCGTCGACCGTCGCGACGGCCGTGTTGCTCGATGCGAAGGTGATCGTGCGGCCGTTGAGCACATTGCCGCTTCCATCCTTCGCGACCGCCGTGAACGGCGCGGTGCTCGAGCCTACGAGCACCGATGCGCTCGTTGGCGAGATGGTGACGCTCGCGACAGGAACCGCGAGCACGACGATCGTCGCCGTTCCCGTCTTTCCCTCGCTGGTCGCCGTTACGGTGAGTGTGCCCGGTGCGATCGCGGTGACTCGCCCGTTGCTCGACACGCTGGCGACGTTGTCATCGCTCCCGTCCCATACGATCGTGCGGCCGGTGAGTGTGTTGCCGCTTCCATCCTTCGTCGTGGCCGTGAGCTGCACCGCCTGACCGACGATCAGCGTGTCGAGCGGCGGCGCGATCGTCACCGAGGCCACGGGCACGCGCGTCACTGTTACCGTCGCCTGCGCGGTGAGACCCGACCCCGTCTGCGTTACCGTGATCACTGCCGTTCCGGGACCGACCGGCGTCACCAGTCCTGTGCCGCTGACCGTGGCTACGCTCGTGTTGTTCGATGCGAATGTTACCGGACGACCAGTCTGTGAAAGCGTGCCGCCGATGGAGTCCAGCAGCGTCACCGTCAACTGCGTGGCCGGATCTGCTACGGTGAACGCCAGCGCATCGGGAATGACGACGACGCGTCTCACGGGCACGAGCGACACGGTTACGTTCGAGACGCCGGAGACGGAGCCGCTGGTGCCGGTGATGGTTGCGGTGCCGGGCGCATTGGCGGTCACGACGCCGTTCGCGTTCACGGACGCTACGCCAGTGTTGTTTGATGACCACGTCACCGTGCCCGGGATCGTGTTACCACCTGCATCCGTGATGGTTGCGGTCAGCTGTTGTGTCTGAGAGACGAGGAGCGCGACGGTCGACGGCGAGACGATCACTGCGTTCGCTGGGGGGAGCGTGACGGTGATCGGAACGTTGACGTGCGCGGCGCCGCTCGTCGCGGTGACGATCGCGCTCCCCTGCGCCTGGCCGGTCACCAAACCAGTAGAAGACACAAGCGCGATATTGGAGTGATCGACCGTCCACGTGACGGGAGCGCCGGAGATCACGGCGCCGTTCGCATCCGTCACCGTGGCAGTAAGCTGCGAGGTCTGTCCGGTGGTGATCGTCACGCTCGTCGGCACGACGGTGATGCTCGCGGCCACCGCCGCTGCCACTGCGATTCCAGCGGTGCCCGACTTTCCTTCGCTTGTCGCGGTGATGGTGGTTGCGCCGGCGCCTGCTCCCGTGACGAGCCCCGTATTGTCGACCCTGGCGACGTCGGTATTGGTCGACGTCCACGTCACGGTGCGATCGGGAAGCACGTTGCCCGATGCATCGAGGGCGTCGGCCTGGAGATGGAAAGTCTCGCCCACCTTGATCGCCGCGCTCGTCGGCGACACGCGTACGGATGACACGCCGGGCGGGATGACGGTGATGGTGGAGAAGCCCGATTTTCCGTTGGAGCTCGCCGCGATACGCACGACACCTATCGCTATTCCGGTGACGACGCCGCCGCTCGACACCGTGGCCGTCGCGGGATTCTCGGAGCTCCAGAAGACGCTGGCGCCGGAGACTGCATGGCCGTTGGCATCAGTGACTGCAGCGTGCAGCGTGACGCTGGCGCCGAGTGCGAGTGAGTCCGTCGAGGGAGTGACAGTGACGGATGCGCCGCCGCCTCCGGGCCCGGTCGAGTCGCCGCCGCCACAGGAGAGCAACACGACCGCGCACGCGAGCGCGGAGACGAATGAAGCGATTGTCGACCAGCGTGCAGCGCGCATCGAGCACTCATTGTGGCAGGGATCCCACGCGATCACGCGCGCGCGCAGCGGTGCGCACGTGTGAGCTGGGGACTACATCATAATGGACCAGTCGCCCGAATGGAAAGCGGACCTTCCGGGACAGAGGTGCAAGCGATGCGCCAGTGGCTGGCGTGGCTAAATAGCGGGTTGGGCTGTGAAAAGATCCGTGGAAGTGCGAAAGCTGTTGCAAGTCACCAGTCGGTGACAATATCTTGTCACCATCCAGTGACTTGAGGCACTATGACACGCGATCGCTTCGCCACCCGCGCCGCCATCATCGAAAGCGCCGCCTCCCTCGTCGCCGCCGGCGGCATCCCCCACCTCGGCGTCAACTCCCTCGCCGACGCCGCCGGCTGCGACAAAGTGCTCATCTATCGCTACTTCGGTGGCCTCGACGGTGTGCTCGCAGCGTTGGGTGCGGAGCGCGTGCTCTGGCCCGCTGTTGAGGTCCCGCCAGAGAATGATGACAGCGGCGTCTCGCTCGCGGAGGCAGTGCAATCACTCCTCCTCGAGGAATGGGCCGCGCTCTCCGCCGGCGCCTTGATGCTCCAGTCCGCAGTCTCCGAGCTCGAGTCGAGCCGCAGCTCACTCTCCCCCGCCACCGCCCAGCAGCGCGACGAGCAACACGCACGCATGATCGCGACGCTCAAAACCCGCCATCGAGTCCCGCCCTATGTCGACCTGCCCGCACTGGTGGAGCTACTCAGCTCGGCCCTGACGTTATTCGCGCTCCGAGCATCCCAGACGCACGGCGACCGGCGAGAAGGCTCGCCCGCCCAACACCTCGATCCCGCCACCCCCGCCGGCTGGCGTCGAATCGAAAAAATGCTCGGCGCCATCACCCGCGCTCTACTCCACGCCGAACACCAATAGTCACCGAGTGGTGACTTATAGCATCTCTTCGATTTACTTGGCCCCAGCGCCCTTCAACACGAAATTGTAGCTCCCCGTCGTCGGGTGCCCGTCACGCGCCACCACATGGTACGTCACTACATAGGTGCCCGGCGCGGTCACCGGCGCCGCAAAGTCGAGCGACGCCGTCGCGGGGGCCGAGCCTTCGTGGCGAAGCGCGCTGGTCTTCAGAGTGTCGCCGCCGACGCGGACAACTCGCACGCGGCTCAACGCCAGCTCCAGCGGCTCCGAGAACCAGAGCTTCACCGCCGTCGGCGTCGTCGCAATCGTGTCATTCACCGCCGGCTCGGCGCGCACCAGATGCGCATGAAAACGAACGGCGGCCGACGCGGGAGCAAAGGCGGTGACGCCCGCGAAGATCAGCGCGGTGGAGAGAGTCGTAGTGAGAGCAGAGAGGCGCATGACGGAAAGATAGGGGGTGGGAGTTCGTGTATTGGTACCAACGCAATCGCATGACGTGCCGTTGCACTCCCCGCTACGGCGCGCCGATCGATTGCCGGAGAAAGGAGAGCAGCTGCGTGCGATACGCTTCCGTGGACAGATCCGAGATCCCTTCGTGATCCGCGCCAGGCGCGAGCCACAGCGTTTTACGTCCGGGCGCGGCGCCGAACATCCGGCGCGTCTCCTCGGGCGGAGTGAACGGATCGCTCGCACCACCGATCACGAGCACTGGCCCGCGATAGCGACGAAGACCGTCGAGCGGCGAGAGTCGCGACGGCCACACACCGAACCTCAGGCGCGATTGATAGCTCAGCAGCGGCTCGAACAGAATCGCCGGCATGCGCGAGATCATCGAGGCCATGCGATTCCGAATCGTATGCCGAATGTCGGAGTACACGCCCTGCAGCACCATCGCGTCGGCCGGGACCGGACCATCCTCGCCGATCAGCGCGGCGGCGCCGCCGAGCGAGATGCCGATCACGGCGACGGGCGCGTTGAGCTCTCGGCGCTTGAGCCACGCGAACGCCGCCCGCACATCCGTCGACTCGTACCAACCGAAGCTGTGACTCGCCGCGGGCGATCTGCCGTGGCCGCGAAAGTCGATCGCCAGCGTCGCATAGCCCTGTTGGCTCAGCCACTCCGCGTTGCTGGCTGTCTGGTCGCGCGATGCGCCGCTGCCGTGCAGCAGGAGGACGGCCGGCGCATCCGTTCGCACACCGGGCCTGAACGTCGCAGCCAGCGCGAGCCCATCGGCGGTCACGATCGTCACATCTTCGGCGGGCGCTCGCGACGCGGCGACATCGGAATTCGTCGAGCGCACGAGCAACGATCCGAGCATCCAGCTGATCACCAGGATCGCAACGATCACCATGACGATCGTCGCGATCACACCGCGCGTTCGTCGATTTCGCGTCGTCATTCCGATGGCTCGCTGGAGTTAGGATTCGTCATGCCCATTCGATCCGCGTCTCACTCATACGTCCCTCGCCACTCCGTGCCGATTTCGTGATCGAGGTCGACAAGCTCACCAAAAGCTACGGCTCGTTCGAGGCCGTGCGAGGAATGTCGTTCACCGTCGCGCCGGGCGAAGTACTCGGTCTCGTCGGTCCGAACGGCGCCGGCAAGACGACGACGCTGCGGAGCATTGCGGGGATCATCGTCCCCACCAGCGGCACCGTGCGCGTCGGCGGCTTCGACATCGCCACGACGCCGGAGCGCGCCAAGGCGCTCCTCGCCTTCATCCCCGACGAGCCGCAGCTCTTCGAGCATCTCACGGTCGAAGAGCATCTGCGCTTCATCGGACGCCTGTACGGAGTGGCCGACGCGCCCGCGCGCATCGAGCCGCTGCTCGTCGAAATGGAGCTGCTCGAGAAGCGGGGCGTCCTCCCCGCCGCACTCTCGCGCGGCATGCGGCAGAAGCTCGCCATCGCATGCGGGCTGCTGCACGCCCCATCCGCTCTCCTGCTCGACGAGCCTCTCACGGGGCTCGACCCCGCCGGCATGCGGCGCATGAAGTCCACGATCGCCGCACGCGCGCGCGCCGGCGCCGCCGTGGTCCTCAGCTCGCACCTGCTGCATCTCGTGCAGGAGCTCTGCACCCGCCTCCTCGTCATGCAGCGCGGCCGCGTGATCGCGCTCGGCACGCTCGCCGAAATAGTAGCGGAACGCCCCGATCTCGCCGGCCTCGCGCTCGAGGATGTCTTTCTCGCGCTCATCGATGAAGGAGAGCGCTCCGAGTCGTCGCGCGAGTCGGCGTGAACGTCGCCCTTCGCTACCTCCTCTGGCACAGCGCGCGAAACCGCCTGCGCGGCCAGCTCTCGCGTCTCAAGCGGCCGCGCTACCTCCTCGCCCTCCTCGCGGGTGCGGTCTACTTCGGCGCACTCCTCTTCAACTCGCAGATGCCCAGCCCGCTCGCCGGCGCCACCTCGAGCGAGCTCGGACAGCTCATCTACACTGCGATCATCTTCGTCACCATCGCGAGTGGATGGGTATTCGGCAGTGACCGCCCCGCCCTCGTCTTCTCCGAGGCAGAGGTGCAGCTCCTCTTCCCTGCACCACTCTCGCGCTCGGCCCTCGTGCGCTACAAGATCGCGCAGGCGCAGATCGTCGTCCTCTTCAGCGTCCTGATCTGGGTCATCCTCCTCCGTCGCGGAGGAACGACGCTGCCGCTCTGGATGCGCGCGATCTCGCTCTGGATCATCCTTTCGACGATGTATCTGCATCGCGTGGGCGCCTCCCTCGTGCGCACGAGCGCCGTGTCGCACGGAACGCGCGGCATGCGCAACAATGCCATCCCGATCGCGATCGTCTCGGCGACGGTCTTCGTCGTCGGCTGGACGATCGTACGCGCGATCCCCACCGTGCGCTCCGCGATGCTCATCGGCGAAGGCAGTGATGCACTCGCGCGGCTCTCCGCGAGTCAGCCGCTGGCTGCGATCCTCTTCCCCTTCCACCTCCTCGTCGCTCCCCTCTTCGCCGACAGCGCGAAACACTGGCTCCTCGCGATCCTTCCCGCCTTCGCGCTGATGGCGGCGCACTACCCGTGGGTCACGCGTACCGATGCGGCCTTCGAGGAGGCCGTGGCCGACGCTGCCGCAAAGCGCGCGCGTGCGGTTGCCTCCACGCGCAATGCACGACGGCGCCCCACCGCGCTGGCCGAGGGGGCGGTGCCGCGTCCGTGGTTCGCGCTTGCGCCGGTCGGGCATCCGGCGGTGGCCATTGTCTGGAAGAACGTGCTCGCCTACACACGCGCGCTCCGGCTCACGACACTGGCGATTCTCGTTTGCGGCGTTGCGATCATTGGCACCGCGGTGTATTCGGAAGTCGGCGACTTGAGCGAGCTCGCATCGATCGGCGAGATCCTCTGCGCGATCCCGATCGTCATGCTCGTCATCCTCGGGCCGGGCTTCGTGCGTGCGGACCTTCGGCAGGATCTGCTGCAGCTCGATCAGCTGCGCAGCTACCCGCTGAAGGGATCGATGATCGTCGCGGCGGAGATCGCGAGCACGGCGGCGATTCTCACCGCGATGCAGTATCTGCTTCTCGTGCTCGCGATCTTCCTCTCGTCGTTCGACCGGCACGCGCCCGTGCCGATCGCTCCCGCCGCGCTGATCGCGCTCGTGGTGCTCCCCACGCTCAACGCGATCTCGCTCACCGTCGCCAACGGCGCCGCGCTCCTCTTCCCGGGGTGGGTGCGTCTGGGCGATGGCCGCGCGGCCGGAATCGAGGCAATGGGGCAGAACGTGCTCGCGATCTTCGTGTCGCTCATCATCTCGCTCCTCGCGCTGCTTCTCCCACTCGCGGTCACGACGCTCATCGCCGGCGCCATCGGCGCGCTGACCTCGCGCGGAGTGGACGCGTGGGCGTTCGTGCCGGCGGCGCCGGTGGGCGCGCTCATCGCCTTCGGTGAGCTGTGGCTGGTCATCCGGTGGCTGGGACGCGTGTTCGCACGCACGGATCTCGCGCAGATCGAGCCCCCGGGGTGACTGCGCGACGCGTGTGTCGCGCGCGCGGGCGTCCGATGGCAAGATTCAGGGATGCGGCGTTCGGCATGATCTCCATGCGGTGGCGCAGCTACAACGTCGATCGAGGTTACCCGAGCAGTGGCAATATCAATAGTTCGGATCATCATGTACGTGCAGGAGCTTCCGAAGGTCACCCGCTTCTACGAGCGCTACTTCGGCATGAAGGCGCTGCCGTCCGACGAGAAGGGGTGGGTGGAGCTCGTCAGCGAAGGCGGCGGCTGTGTTCTCGCGCTGCACCAGGCGAGCCGCGCGCAGAAGAGCGGCGCCGCGATGAAGATCGTCTTCGGCGTTCCCGATGTGCCGGACTTCGTGCTCGCGTGCGAAAAGGACGGGCTGAAATTCGGACCCGTCCACGATGTCGACGGTCTCCACTTCGCCAACGTCAAGGATCCGGCCGGGAACTCGGTACAGATTTCGAATCGCGTAACCCCGCAGAGTTAATGGCAGCCGCGCTCGATACGGTGCTCATCGTCGATGATGAGCCGAAGATTCGGGCGCTCCTCCGCGATGCACTCGTCGCGGATGGCGTGGCCGTCGTCGAAGCATCGACCGGCGCCGAGGGAATCGGCGCGGCGCTTGAGAGCAGGCCACAGCTGATCGTGCTCGATCTCGGGCTCCCGGACATGGACGGCGTCGACGTCTGTCGTGCCATCCGCGAATGGTCGAGCGCGCCGATTCTCGTCGTCTCGGCGCGGCACTCCGAGGAGGAGAAGACCAAGCTGCTCGACGCCGGCGCCGACGACTACGTCACGAAGCCCTTCGGCGTCCCGGAGCTGCGCGCGCGCATTCGTGCGCAACTGCGTCGCGCGCGCATGCGCCCCGTGCCCGGCGGCGATGTCCCCATTCGCGTCGACGATCTGGAAATCGATCTTGCGCGCAAGCTCGTGCGCCGCGGAGGCACCGCGGTGCATCTCACCCCCACCGAGTGGGAGCTGCTGCACGAGCTCGTGAGCCACGACGGCCGCACGCTCACGCATCGGCAGCTCTTCCACAAGGTATGGGGGCAGTCGTACGGCGATCCGCAGGGCTATCTCCGCGTGTACATCGCGCATCTGCGCCGAAAGCTCGAGGCGGACCCGTATCATCCGCGGCTGCTGCTCACCGACGCCGGCGTCGGCTACCGCTTCGACAGTGAGCCCGCGCAGCCGTGATGCTCACGCCGCACACGATGCTTGGGATGCTCTCGGCCGCCGGATTGATCGGCGTCGCCAGCTGGATCGGCAAGCGGTGGGGCGTAGGCGCCGGTGGATGGTTCGTCGCACTGCCGCTGCTCTCCGGGCCGGTGATTCTCACCTACGCACTCGAGCGCGGCGCTGCGTTCGCCTCGCAGGCATGCCTCGGGGCGCTGCTCGCGACGATATCGCTCTCCGCTTTCGCGCTCGCCTACGCGTGGACCGCGCGACGCGCCTCGTGGTTTCCGTGCTGCATCCTCGCCTGCGCCGCATTCCTCGCGTGCACGTGGGCGCTCCAGCATCTTCATGCGCCGCCGATCGGCTTCACCTACATGCTCGCCTGCGCAGTGCTCGGACTTTCATTGCGCATGATGCCGCCTGCCCCAGTGACGGCTGCGGGAAGGCGCTCGCCCGCGTGGGACATCCCGCTGCGCATGGTGCTCGCCGCCGCGCTCGTGTGGGTGCTCGCCACTATCTCGAGCGTAGTCGGCCCGCGCGTGAGTGGACTCATCACGCCGTTCCCGATCGCGTCGATGATTCTCGTCTCCTTCACGCATCACACTCACGGCGCGGCGGCGGTGAGCACCTTTCTGCGCGGACTGCTCACCGGCCTCTTTTCGTACTCGGTGTTCGTGCTCGTCGTCGGCGTCGCGATCGGCTCGTGGTCGATAGCGCCGACCTTCGTCGTTGCGACGG
Source organism: Gemmatimonadaceae bacterium (assembly GCA_039918615.1). GTDB lineage: Bacteria > Gemmatimonadota > Gemmatimonadetes > Gemmatimonadales > Gemmatimonadaceae > FEN-1250. The sequence goes on from JBDSHG010000151.1 coordinate 9,125, forward strand.
TCGCCACACTCGCCTTTCACGCGGGAGTCTGGCACTTCGTCAGGCGCCCGGCGCTCGCACCGTCGATGGCACAGTGAGCCGCTCAAGACTATTCGCCTGGGCGGGGTGGCTCGCGGCGCTGGCGCTGTCGACGTTCGCGATGTATCTGCTGCGAGACGAGCTCGACAAGGCGCACGTCGCCCTTCTCTACCTCGTACTCGTGCTCGGCGGCAGCGCGACGGGCGGGCGCGCCGTCGGGCTGACGCTCGCGGCCATTGCCTTCTTCGCATTCGACACGATCTTCCTGCTGCCGTATGGCACGCTCGCCATCCGCAATCCGCTCGACTGGCTCGTGCTGCTCTCCTTTCTCGTCACGAGTCTCGTCGCGACGCAGCTGCTCGACACCGCGCAGGAGCGCACAGCCGCTGCGCAACGGCGCGCGAGCGAGATCGAGCGCCTCTCGATCCTCGGCGCAGAGACGCTGAATGCCGGTGTGGCGACGGAGGCGCTCGATGCGATTGCGGAAGTCATTCGGGCGACGCTCGCTGTCGAGCGCTGCGAGATTCTCGCGCACTACGCCGGCTCGGGATCGGAGCCCATGACGTTGCTCGGGCGCGCAGGCGCCGCGCCGGCCGACGGCGCGAGTGGTGATCTCGCCGCTGATGGACTCACCGCGTGGGTGGCCGAGCGTGGACTTCCGGCGGTGATGCGCGGCGATCACACCTCGCAGGTTGGGACGACCGGGTGGGAAGCGGAAGGCGATCCGTGGCTGTCACAGGGCGACGTCCGCGTGCTGCTTGTTCCGTTGCTCGCGCGCGCGCGCGTGGTCGGCGTGCTCCGCATTGTGAATCACGAGCAGATCGCGCTGCGCGCCGACCAGCGGGAATTCCTGCGCGCGCTCTCCTACTATGCCGCGCTCGGAGTCGAGCGCATCCGGCTCGTGGCGGCGGCCGAGCGGGCGGAGGCGTTCCGGCAGGCAGATGCGCTCAAGTCGGCGCTCATTGCGACCGTGTCGCACGATCTTCGTACGCCGCTGACGACGATCAAGGCGCTCGCGCACCGGCTCGCACTTGGTGGCGATGCGGACGCGCGATCGATCGAGGAGGAGGCCGACCGGTTGTCGCGCTTCGTCGGCGACCTGCTCGACCTGTCGCGCATCGCGGCGAACGCGATGCCCGTGCGCGTGGAGCTCAATGCGGCGGAGGAGCTCGTAGCCGCTGCGCGACAGCGGCTGCGCGGCGCGCTCGAGCATCGCGAGCTGCGCGTGCTCGTCGACGAGGGTGCGCCACTGCTGCTCGGACATTTCGATCTCGTGCAGTCGGTGCGCGTGCTCGTGAATCTGATCGAGAACGCGCTCAAGTATTCGCCGGACTGCGTCATCGAGCTCGCTGTGCTGAGGCGCGGCGATCTGCTCGTGTTCGAGGTGCGCGATCGCGGACCGGGGATCCCCCGCGGCGAGGAGGCGCTCATCTACGAACCGTTTTATCGTCCCGCCGGCACGCGCCCCGATGCGGGAGGCGCGGGACTCGGCCTCGCGATCGCGCGCGGGCTCGCGGAGGCGCAGGGTGGAGCGGTGCGGTACACACCCCACGAGGGAGGAGGGAGCATTTTCACCTTCGAGCTCCCCGCTGCGAACGCTCCGTCGCTGAGCTGATCGCGCGTACACGGCTTCAACTCCGCGCGACGGTCTTCATGACTTTTTCATCCGCTCCAGCGCAAATTTTCACGCCGCGTTAATGCCGTAGACGATACCCTCCTCACGCGCCCCGCTCGCCGGGGCTTCCCGAAGGAGGGGTTTTCATGTACGACCTGCTCTACGTCCTCGGCACCATCGTCTTCTTCGTGCTCATGCTCGCGTACATCGCGGGATGCGCATCGCTCGGCGCTGTTGATGAGGCGCCCGCGGATGACGTATGACCATCGAATCGATGATCGCCGCCCTCATCGCGGCCTTCGTGCTCGTGTACCTCGTGTACTCGCTGCTGCGTCCGGAGCGCTTCTGAGATGACAGCCAACGGCTGGCTTCAGATCGCGCTCTTCTCCGCGCTCGTGCTCGCGCTGACGAAGCCGCTCGGCGTCTACATCCTGCGCGTCTTCGACGGGTCGATCCACTGGCTGCGTCCCGTCGAGCGCGCGATCTACCGGGCAAGCGGCGTCGATGCGAACGAGGATCAGCACTGGACGCGCTACGCTGCTAGTTTGATGATCTTCAGCCTCGTCTCGATGCTGCTGACGTACGTCGCGCTGCGGCTGCAGCATCTGCTCCCGCTCAACCCGCAGGGACTCGCGGCGGTTACCGACCGTCAGGCGTTCGAGACCGCGGCATCGTTCACGACGAACACCAACTGGCAATCGTACGCTGGCGAGTCGACGATGTCGTACTTCTCGCAGATGACGCAGCTCGCCTTTCACAACTTCGTGTCGGCGGCGGTCGGCCTCTGCGGCGCGATGGCGCTCGCGCGCGGAATTGCGCACCGCTCGGCCGGGAAGCTCGGCAACTTCTGGGTCGATCTCGTACGCGGAACGCTCTACCTCCTCATCCCGCTCTCGGTCATCATGGCGCTCGCGCTCGTGCATCAGGGCGCGATTCAGAACTTCAGCGCGTACCTCACCGCGACGACGCTCGAGGGCGCGAAGCAGGTGATCGCGATGGGTCCCGTCGCGAGCCAGGAGGCGATCAAGCAGCTCGGCACGAATGGCGGCGGCTTCTTCAACGCGAACTCCGCGCACCCGTTCGAGAACCCGACGCCCCTCGCGAACCTCTGGCAGATGGTCGCGATCTTCGCGATCCCCGCCGGCCTCACGTACACCTTCGGCCGGATGGTGAGGAACGCGAGGCACGGCTGGGCGCTGTGGGCCGCGATGTTCATGCTCTTCTTCGCGGGGGTGTCCGCCGCGTACTGGGCGGAGGCGCGCGGAAATCCGATTCACGCCGCGCGCGGCGTCGATGTCGTCGCCACCGCCACGAATCCCGGCGGCAACATGGAGGGTAAAGAGGTTCGCTTCGGTATCGCGAGCTCCGCGCTCTTTGCGACGGTTACGACCGACGCATCGTGCGGCGCCGTGAACTCGATGCATGACTCCTTTACGCCGATCGGCGGAATGGTGCCGCTCGTCAACATCCAGCTCGGTGAGCTGATCTTCGGCGGCGTCGGTTCCGGACTGTACGGCATGCTCATCATGGTGGTGCTCACCGTGTTCATCGCCGGACTCATGGTCGGCCGCACACCAGAATACTTCGGCAAAAAGATTCAGGCGCCCGAGGTGCAGATGGCGATGCTCTACGTGCTCGCGCTCCCCGCGCTGATTCTCCTGGACGCCGCAGCATCGGTCGTTCTCCCCGATGGCCTCAAGGGGCTCAACAACTCGGGTCCGCACGGACTCTCGGAAGTGCTCTACGCCTACAGCTCGGCCGCAGGCAACAACGGGAGCGCTTTCGCCGGTCTCACCGGAAGCAGCTACTACTACAACACGCTCCTCGGGATCACGATGCTCTTCGGCCGTTTCGCGCTCATCGTGCCGATGATCGCGCTCGGCGGATTTCTCTCGACGAAGAAGATCGCGCCGCCGAGCACGGGGACTTTCCCCGTCACGGGCCCGCTGTTCGTCACGCTTCTCATCGGCGTGATCATCATCGTCGGCGCCCTCACCTTCTTCCCGGCACTCGCGCTCGGACCAATCGTCGAGCACCTCTCGATGCTGGCCGGGAGGGTGTTTTAACATGACCCCCAGGAATCGCCCACTCTTCGATCGGCCGATCGTCGTCCGCGCAATTCGCGAATCGTTCGGCAAGCTCTCGCCGCGCCACATGGTGCGGAATCCCGTGATGTTCGTCGTGCTGCTCGGAAGCGTGTTGACGACGGCGGTGCTCGCCGTCGATATCGTTGGCCACCGCGGCGGCCGCGGCTTCACGATCCAGATCGCGATCTGGCTCTGGTTCACCGTCCTCTTCGCGAACTTCGCCGAGGCGATGGCGGAGGGGCGCGGCAAGGCGCAGGCGGACTCGCTGCGGAAGGCGCGCACGGAGACGCATGCGAAGAAGCTCGAGAACCCGGCGGATCATCTTTTGAGCGAGCTCGTCGCCGGTACGTCGCTGCGAAGTGGTGACTTCGTGATCTGTACGCCGGGGGACATCATCCCCGGCGATGGCGAGGTCACCGAAGGCGTCGCGAGCGTGGACGAGTCGGCAATCACGGGCGAATCCGCGCCGGTCATCCGCGAGGCCGGCGGCGATCGCTCGGCGGTCACGGGCGGCACGAAAGTGCTCTCCGACTTCCTCGTCATCCGCATCACTGCGAACCCCGGCGAGACGTTTATCGATCGGATGATCGCGCTCGTCGAGGGCGCGTCGCGGCAGAAAACGCCGAACGAGATCGCGCTGACGATCCTGCTTTCGGGGCTCACGATCATCTTCATGCTCGCGGTCGCGACGCTGCAGCCGTTCGCGATCTACTCGGGCGGCAACGTCGCGATCCCTGTGCTCGTCGCGCTCCTCGTCTGCCTGATTCCGACGACGATCGGCGGGCTGCTGTCTGCCATCGGCATCGCGGGGATGGATCGCATGATCCAGCAGAACGTAATCGCGATGAGCGGTCGCGCGGTCGAGGCGGCCGGCGACGTGAACACGCTATTGCTCGACAAGACCGGCACGATCACGCTCGGCAACCGCCAAGCGGTGGAGTTCGTGCCGGTGAGCGGCGTGACGCTCGAGGAGCTCGCGGATCGCGCGCAGCTGGCGTCGCTGCCGGATGAGACGCCCGAGGGTCGAAGCATCGTGGTGCTCGCGAAGGAACAGTTCGGGCTTCGCGGCCGAGCGCTCGGCGACGACGGCAGCAAGCCGTCGCACGTTCACGAGATGGAGTTCGTGCCGTTCAGCGCGTCGACTCGGATGAGCGGCGTGAACATGGGCGCGATGCAGCTGCGGAAGGGCGCGGGGGACTCGGTCGCGAAGTGGGTTCGCGAGAATGGAGGCGCGATCCCGGCCGAGCTGCTGTCGCACGTGCAGCGCATCGCGAAGATCGGGGGTACGCCGCTCGTAGTCGCGGAGAGTATCGATGGGAAGGCGCGCACACTTGGCGTCGTCTACCTCAAGGATGTGGTAAAGGGTGGAATGCGCGAGCGCTTCGACCGGCTGCGCGCGATGGGGATCCGTACGATCATGATCACCGGTGACAATCCGCTCACGGCGGCCGCGATCGCGCAGGAGGCCGGCGTCGATGACTTCCTGGCGGAGGCGAAGCCGGAGGACAAGATGGCGCTGATCCGGCGCGAGCAGAGCGGCGGGAAGCTCGTCGCGATGACCGGCGATGGAACGAACGACGCCCCCGCGCTCGCGCAGGCGGATGTCGGCGTGTCGATGAACAGCGGCACGCAGGCAGCGAAGGAGGCCGGCAACATGGTCGACCTCGACTCGAACCCCACGAAGCTCATCGAGATCGTGGAGATCGGAAAGCAGCTGCTGATGACGCGCGGGTCACTCACCACGTTCTCGATCGCCAACGACGTCGCGAAGTACTTCGCCATCATCCCGGCGATGTTCGCAATCACATATCCGGCACTTAACGCGCTCAACGTGATGCACCTGCACTCGCCGCAGTCGGCGATTCTGTCCAGCGTGATCTTCAATGCGCTGATCATCATCGCGCTGATCCCGCTCGCGCTGCGCGGGGTGCGCTATCGCCCCGCGAGCGCGGCGGTGATCCTGCGCCGCAACCTGCTCATCTACGGAGTCGGCGGTCTCGTGGTGCCCTTCGCCGGCATCAAGCTACTCGACGTCCTTCTCGTGCTCACGAGGCTCGTATGACCGTTCTCACCAGCATGCTGCGCAGGCAGCTTCGCCCCGCGATCGTTTTGACGATCGTGCTCTGCGTGATCACGGGAGTCGTCTACCCCGGGATCGTGACGGGACTCGCGCAGCTGCTCTTTCCGCGCCAGGCGAACGGCTCAGTTGTCACCGTGAATGGGCAGGTTGTCGGCAGTTCGCTCATCGGGCAGACGTTCGCGGCGGCCGACTACTTCCACGGACGCCCGTCCGCCGCGGGCGCGGGCTACGACGCAACCGCATCCGGCGGCACCAACAAGGGGCCGACGGATGCGAAGCTCGCCGACACGCTCATCGCACGGGCGGTCGACAGCGTCGTCGCACAGGATGGCGGCGTGAAAGGGCAGATCCCGTCCGACATGGTGACGTCGTCGGGGTCGGGGCTCGATCCGCACGTCTCGCCCGCGACGGCGCTGCTTCAGGTTGCGCGCGTCGCGCACGCGCGGAGTGCCGCGGACAGCGTCGTCCGCGCGCTCGTCACCCGGCACATCGAGCCACGCCAGCTCGGCATCCTCGGCGAGCCGGTGGTGAATATCCTCGAGCTCAATCTCGCGCTCGACAGTCTCCTTCCGCGCCAAAGCGGCGCACGGCAATGAGCTTCCCGTCGCGACTCCACATCGCCGCGCGCGGTCGTCGTGCGACTGCAGTCATAGTCGCACTCGTAGCTCCTGCTGCGCTCGCGTCTCAGGTGCCCGACACGAGCAAGGCGCCCGCCGCCGACACATCGATTCACGTCGCCTTCGGCGGCTACGTCGATGGCTTCGTCGCATACGACTTCGGCAGGCCACGCAGCATTGACCGCGCGCTCACGACGCAGGCGGTGCGCCACGACGAGTTCAACATCAACCTCGCGTACATCGACGCGACGCTCACGGGTGCGCGCGTGCGCGGGCGCGTCGCCGCGCAAGTCGGCACGTCGGTGCAGGCGAACTACGCGGCCGAACCACGCATCGGCACTTCAGCGGCCCCGACGTGAGCCGGTACATCCAGGACGCGACGGCCGGCTACAAGGTCGCGAGCGCCGTGTGGGTAGACGCCGGCGTCTTCTTTTCCCCGTTCGGGAGCGAGAACTGGATCTCGCGTGACAACTGGACTTACACGCGCTCACTCATCGCGGACAACTCGCCATACTACGAGGCCGGCGTGAAGGCGACGTGGACGATCGACCCGAAGTGGAGCGCGCAGTTGCACGTGATCAACGGATGGCAGAACATCTCGGAGACGAACAGCAGCAAGGCGGTTGGTGCACGCGTCGACGTCACGCCGCGCGACGGGCTCGCGTTCGCGTACGATCTCTTCGTGGGCAACGAGCAGCCCGACTCGATGCCGTCCCGGCTTCGTACGTTCAACGAGCTGATCGCGACCGTCGGCGTCACGAGCAAGCTCCAACTGCGCGGCACACTCGACGTCGGCACGCAGGGGCATTCCGATGGCAATGGCACCGGTACGTGGAACGGCTACGCTATCGTCGCGCGCTTCCAGCTCTCGCAGCGAGCGGCCGTGGCCGGCCGCGTGGAGGGCTACTCCGACCCCGATCAGTTCATCATCAGTACCAGCGAACCGTATGGCGTGCAGGCCACCGGTGTCTCGCTCGGACTCGACGTCGCCCCCATGCCGAAGCTCCTCTGGCGCAGCGAGGTCAAGTGGCTCGGCGCCCACGATCCGCTCTTCCCCGACCACTCGAGCGATGCGCTCTCGAAGCACGATGTCGCGGTCGTCACCTCACTCGCACTCACGCTCTGAGGACGTGAGCTGACGACTCCTCTCGACCCACACGGCACGCCGCTCGGCGGCGCGGGAGCTGATCCACTTCAGCCCCCGCGCCCGCGCGCGCGTGGACGTCTTAGCGTCTACATCGGCTCCGCCGCCGGCGTCGGCAAGACGTACCGCATGCTGGCCGAGGCGCATGGGTTGGTCGAGCGGAAGGCCGATGTGGTGATCGGTTTCATCGAGACGCATGGCCGCACGGAGACGGCGGCGCTCGTGGCGGGGCTCGAGATCGTGCCACGGCGGCAGGTGAGCTACCGCGGCGTGGTCCTCGACGAGATGGACGTCGACGCGATCGTTGCCAGGCATCCGCAGGTCGCGTTCGTCGACGAGCTCGCGCACACCAACGTTCCCGGCTCAAAGCATCACAAGCGGTGGGAAGATGTGCTCGAACTCCTCGACGCCGGCATCGACGTCGTCACCGCGGTGAACGTGCAGCATCTCGAGTCGCTCAACGATGTCGTCGCTCGCACGCTCGGCGTCACCGTGCGCGAGACGGTGCCGGATTGGGTGGTGGCGCGCGCGGATCGCGTGGTGAACATCGACCTGGCGGCCGAGGATCTGCGGCAGCGGCTCATCGATGGAAAGATCTATGGACGCGACAAGATACCGACGGCGCTCGCCAACTTCTTCACCGAAGAGAATCTCACGACCCTCCGCGAGCTCGCGCTGCGCGAGGTCGCCAGCTCCGTCGATCGCACGCGCGAGGACATCGTGCGTCGCGAGGGCGGCACCGCGCCGCCGCCACGCACTGCAGACCGCATCGTCGTCGCGATGGCGAGCAACCCACCACAGACAGCGATGCTGCTGCGGAAGGCAAGTCGCATCGCCGGCCGGCTCAACACCGACTGGTACTGCGTCTACGTGCAGACGCCCGACGAACGCGCCGACCGCATCGATGCCACCGTACAGCGGCATCTCGTCGACAATATTCAGCTCGCGCAGTCGATGGGCGCCGACGTCGTGAAGATCGAGGATGCCAACGTCGCACCGGCGATCTGCCGCTTTGCGCGAGAGCACGGTGTGTCGCTGCTCATCGTGGGGCAAAGCACGCGCTCATGGTGGCATCGACTCCTGCGCGGCTCGGTCGTCGACGCGCTGCTGCACAACGATCTCGGCCTGGACGTGCTCGTCGTCGCGTTCGGCAACACGCGCGAGGGGAAATAGATGAAGATCAGCCAACGGCTCTATCTTGCGGTCGTTCCCGCCATCCTGGGCGTATTCACCGTTGCGGCGCTCGCGTACTTCGGCCAGTACGCCCACTCCGCGCCGCAGGCACTCGTCGTCGTCGCCATCGTCGCGACGGTCGCCTCGCTCGTGGTCGCGTGGCGCAACACGCGCTACGTCGCGCAACGCATCGAGCAGCTCGCCGGCGACGCGCGGCAGAATCGCACCGCGCACACCGATGAGCTCGACGATATCGCGCTCGGCGTTCGTGATGCGCGCGCGATGGTGGACGAGCGCACGGCCACGTACGTGCGCCTGCTCACCGAGGTGCTGCGTGTGATGCCGGCGCGCCTTCAGGAATCGCAGCTACCACTCCACATTCTGCTCGACAGCCCATTCGGTGAGCTCAACGACAATCAGGAGGAGCTGCTCGGCGCCGCCCAGAGCGCTGTGGATGCGGCGGACCTCGAGATCCGTCGGCTGCAGCGGCTCCTCGATCTCGAGCGCGGTGCTGTGTCGTTCGTCATTCAGCCGGTGGGAGTGATCGAGTTGCTCCGCGCGCCATTGGCCATCGCCGCCGCGCGCGCGGAGAAGCGTGGCGTCGGGCACGAATGGAGCGTGCCGACGACGATGCCTCGGGTACTCGTCGATCTCTCGCACATGCAGGAGGCGCTCACGAGCGAGCTCGGACGCGCGATCGATGCGAGTGCCGAGGGGGAGCGCGTCGTGCTCTCCGTGGCCGAGTCCGCAGACGGCGCGAGCGTAACCGTATCCATCGCGCACGGCTCGCGTGCGGTCGAGCTCTCGTCCGAGGGGTTGCTCGCGGAGCGGACGATCGCGCTGCAGGGTGGCTCGCTGGTCGTCGCGAATGGTTTGGCGGTCATCAAACTGTCCGCGGAGCGCATGCGCGCTTCCGGAGGAGCGCGCGTTTAGAACCAGCGCCCTACGCGGATGAACACCGTGCCGCGATGCACGCTGTTGTAGCCGTACTCCGCGCGAATCGGGCCGACGGGCGTATCAATGCCGAGCCCCGTGCGCGCACCGAAAAGCCAGTCGCTGGTCGGAATGAGATCGCCGCCTGTTGCCATTGAGCCAGCGGCGAGCTCGAGCCGTGCGACCACCGGGCCAAGCACCTGATAGGTGAACGTCGTCGATGCGTACGCCTCGCGATCGCCGCGCCGCTCGCCTATGTGCAGACCAGGAAATCCTTCGTCGCCACCAAGGGTGTAGGAGAGCTGCTGCGGAATCCCGTCGCCCCATCCGTAGCGCACTCTCGGAATCACGTGTAGCTCGCCGATGACCAGAGGCAACATCGCATCGGCGTTCGCCTTGCTGAACACCGATGTCCACTGGACACCGAGGTCGACCAGGCGATTTCCCTGGCGATCCACCTGATACGTGCTCCCCGAGATCCCCACGGCGCTCGCGTGCGAACGGGTGGAGTCGTGCCACACATTCCCGGTCACGCCGGCCTGAAACCACCATCGATTGTGATATTCGTGCTCGTATCCCCCCAGCACATCGAGCTCGCGCGTCGACATGGAGGCGAGCGTCCGACCATTGGGATCGAAGCGGCGGATGTCCTCGTGACTCAGCTGCACGGAGAGCAGCGGATTGAAGAGTCGCCGATCGAGCAGCTGGTTGCCGCGCAGCTCGAGCCGCAGCGCGTCGCGGAAAGTTCCGATGCGCGCGACCGCGCTTCCCTCCACCGGCATCCCGAACAGACGGTGATCGCTGTAGCCGATCCAGGCGCGACCGCCGAGCTCCTGGTCGTACGCGAGGCCAAGACCGCCGCTGCGCGACGGCTGGCGCTGCACGGCGAGGTTGAAGGAGACCGTGTCGGCCACGCCGCTTGGATTGAGCCACACGGCCGCGAAGCGCTCGGAGCTCGCGAGCCGGCGCAGACGCTCGGCGAGCGCGGCGAGCTTCACGGTGTCCGAGTGCGAGAAGCCGAGGAGGCTCCGCAGCTCGGAGCGTGCGCCGTCGCTGCGCCCCTGCACGTGGAAACCTCCGAGATGCCGCGGGGGAGCGCGCGCGGCGACGGGTGCCGGCGTGCATGCGCTCGCGTCGAGCGCCTTTCGCGCGGCGGCGCGCCCGACTTCGATCAGTCGCCCGACGCCACGCTCGGAGATCTCGAAGTCGGGGTAGCCCGTGAGATCGCCGCGCACGAGCCGATCCGCGGTGCCGAGAGAATCAGCAGGCTGGTGAAAGAGGAAGGCGACGAGATGCGAGACGAGCGTGAGCGGCGCATCGAGGCCGACCGAGTCGGCGACGCCGGACGTAGCGTCGGAGACGATAACGCGCGTGGCGCCGAGCCGCCGCGCGACGCCGACGGGGATGTTGGCGACGAGGCCGCCATCGCCGAGCGTCTGCCCGTTGATCTTTTCGGGCGGAAAGATCAGCGGAATGGAATAGCTCGCGCGCAGCGCCTGCGCGAGATCACCGCTGCCTATGACGACGAGGCTGCGATCTGCGAGATTCGTCGCGATGGCGCGAAAGGGGATCGGAAGCGAGTCGAAGTTGCCGCGCGCGAGAACATTGCCGCGCAGCGCGATGTTGTTCGTGATCGCGTTCGCCTCTGCGGTGCTCGCGGCGGAGCGCTGCAGGTTGAAGCCGCGCTCGCCCTGCTCCCAGTAGAGCAGCGGCTGGAGAAAGTCCAGCGAGCGCGGCGCGGCGGGCTCGAAAGACCGGAAGATGTCGGAGAGCGGGAGCGAGTGCGCGAGCGAATCGATCTGCTTTCCGCTGTAACCACTCGAGTAGAGTGCGCCGATGATGGCTCCCATGCTCGTGCCGACGACGAGAGTCGGTCGGATGCCAAGGCTGTCCATCACCTCGATGACGCCGATGTGCACGAGCCCCTTCGCGCCGCCGCCGGAGAGCACGAGCGCGACGCCTTGTTCGGGGCAGCTCTGCGCGCCGGCGATCGTGGTCGCGGTGCACATCGCGGCCAGCATCGCGACAAACGCGCGTAGGCCGCGAGCGAGGTGCACCGCGCTAGCTCTCGTCGTCGTGCTTGCTCAGCTGAGCGGCGCCGATCGCGTCCTGGCCGAACTTCCTGCGTACGCTGTCGACCGTACGTGCGACGACGCGATCCTTCTCCGTCTCGAGCGATGCGGACGTGTCGTCGAAGAGCGCGAGCTGTGGCGGCTCGGGGCTCGTCGCGAGCGATGAAAGCGAGATGCCGATCAACCGGGCCGCGGTCCGGCGCCGAGCGCGGAGCGCGTGCAGGAGCTCGCGCGCCACACCGTAGATCACGCGATCCGATACGACGACCTCTGGAAGCGTGCGACCCGCCTGCCGGATCTTGAAGTCCGCGTCCTTGATCTTCACGCGAATCGTGCGCGCCGCGAGAAGCTCGGAGCGCAGATCGGATGCGACGCGCGCCGAGAGCGCGAACAGCTCGCGCTCGAGCGTCGCGTCATCGTTGATGTCGGTGGAGAACGTCTCCTCTCGGCTCATGCTCTTCTGGTCGCCATGCGCCTCGACGGCGGCGCCGTCGATGCCGCGCACGCGGTCGTAGAGCCACTGCCCCTCGCGATCGCCGAACCAGCGGATCAGCTCCGACAACGGATGCTCCAGCACGTCGTTCACGGTGCGAAGTCCCGCACGATCGAGACGCACGACGAACTTCGGCCCCACCATCGGAATCTCGGCGAGCAGGAAGCGCTTGAGAAAGGTGGCTTCGTCGCCCGGTGCCACGATGTGCACGCCGGTCGCGTTGTTGTCGGGCTTCGGCTTTGCGACCTCCACCGACATCTTCGCGACAAGCTTGTTCGTGCCGCCGCCAATCGAGATGGAGAGGCCGGCTTCCGCGCGCACGGCCTCGCGCATCCGATACGCCGTGCGCGCGAGCGGCTCGTTCTGATAGAGCGCCTCGGTGCCGCCCATGTCGAGATACCACTCGTCGATGCTCGCGCCTTCGACCACCGGCGTGAAGCGCTGCAGCACGCGCCGGATCTCGGCGCTCTTCCGCGAGCACGCGCCGCGCGGCACGGGTACGCACATCGCCTGGGGGCAGAGCTTGAGTGCCTGCGCAGTGGGCATCGCCGAGCGCACGCCGAACTTCCGCGTCTCGTACGATGCCGAGCACACGACACCGCGGCTCGCGCGCGACCCGCCGACGATCAGGAGTGTGGCCTTCCCCGCGCCCTCTGGATCGATGAGGCGCGCGACGGCGACGTAGAACGCATCGGCGTCGGCGAGCAGGATGCGGCGGGGGACGGCGGACACGAGCGAAAGATAGAGCCGTGCTCGCCGAAGCCGGCCTCCCCCGTGGGAAGCGATTACCCCGGCCTCGCGTACGGCGCGAGCGCCTCGGGGTACGCCCCGATGAGCGTCGCCGGCGCGACGACCTTCTCGCGCGCGAGCATCGACTCGAGCTGCAACGCGTTCACCCCCGCCTTCCCGAGATTGTGGTTGTTCGTCACCACGTACACATCCTCGGCGCGTATCGCGATCTCCTCGATGCGTCCCACCCACGGCGCGAGCTCCTCCGGCGAGTAGAGGTAGTCGTACCGCTCGCGCACGTTCGCATCCTCTCGGAACCAGTCGCCGTAGTTGCGCCCGTGCACGCGCACGTAGCCCACCGGCGATGTCACCGCCGCACTCGGTTTGATGCTCTTCTTGAACAGCGGCTGGTCGATGTTCACGAATCCGACGCCGCGCTCCGCCAGCGACTCGTAGAAGTGCGGCACGTTCCACGACTCGTGGCGGATCTCTACGACGAGCGGGAACTCACCGAACGCACTGACGATGTCACCGAGCCAGCTACGATTCTCCTCGGTGCGCTTGAACGACCAGGGGAATTGCACGAGCACGGCGCCGAGCTTTCCTGCCGCGTGCAACGGTTCGAGTGCGACGCGCACGTCGTGCTCATCGGCGCGCGTCCACGCGCTGTCGCGCTCGTGGGTGAAGCGCTGCCAGAGCTTTACAGCGAAGCGAAAGTCGGGCGCGTGCGCGGTCTTCGCGAGCCACCCCTCCACCTTCGACGCATCGGCCGGCGCGTAGAAGGTGGAGTTGATCTCGACGACGTCGAAGTAGCGCGTGATGTACGTGAGGCGGTCGACGCCGCGCGTCATCGGCTTGGGGTAAAGGACGCCATTCCAGTCGGCGTACGACCATCCGGCGGTGCCGACGCGGATGCGCGCCTTGCGCTCAACGCTCTCGATGCGTGTCGCCCCGCTCACTGCTCGGCCGAGCTACGGAGCCGCGCGTGCGAAGCGCAGCGGCTTCGCGCCAGAGCCGTAGATCGAGAGTGCGCTGCCGTCGATCTCGAAGCGGCTCGATGACTCCAGCGCCTCGAAATAGCGAACCTCCTGCAGCGACACCGGCGTTGCACACGCCATGCGCGTCGCACCCACCGCGCCGAAGCGGATCGACGTGCCGGAGATCTCCACCGTCGCGAAGTAGCGATTGCAGGAACCGTTGCCGGTGGCCTTGCCCTTCGTCGCGAAGTCGAGCGTCGCCCGCGGATCGCCGAGCGCGCGTGTGACGCCGAGATCGGTGAGCACCCACGACGTGCCCGCGAGATTGCCCACGGCGCTCGCACCGCCTGCCGCGCTCGAATCGACGCGTGTGAGCATCAGGTCGACGTGTACCGGATTCCCCTGCGTGATCACTCCGCGCACGATGTCCGTCGTCCAGAGCAGCTGCAGTCCGCTCTTGATGACGGCGCGCACGGTGTAGAGATGCGTCTTGTCGATTCGGTTTTCGTCGTACGGGAGGGTGAACGCCAGCGGCACCTGCTTCCCCTCGGATCGAACGGTGGTCGTGGCAATCACGGGCGCTGCCACATCCTGCGCCGTCGCGTCGATCAGCGATACCTCGGCGATCGCGTCCGGCGGGAGTGCCACGCGCTCCCGATAGGCCACGGAGCCGGTGACTGCCGCCGCCGCCGCGCCGTCGCCGGATGAGGATTCTGAGCGATGCGCGCAGGCGCTGAGCGCCACGAGGGTGATGGCGCGAGCGAGGTTGCGCGGGAAGAAACTGGCCACGGCAAAGGCTCCTGATTGATCGACGAGTCGATCAGAAGCTTACACCGGCGCCGGGAACCGTCGGACGGCGCCAATAAGCGGCGGCCACCAGGCGAGGGCGGACGCTGGCGGGTTACGCGAAACCACCCAAAGGCGTTTAGAATTCAGAGAGCTGGCTTGCCCGGCCACCCACGACCCCACGTTCGGAGGCCAGATGAACGAGAAAGAGATGCAGGCGCTGCTGAAGAAGACCGCAGCAAAGGCCGCCGCCAAGAAGATGCCGAATCGCCCCACCTACGATCCCGCCCTCGACGCGACGCGTGCTGATCGCCCCGAAGCCTCCGCAGACGCGACGGAAATCTTCCAGGAGATGAAGAAGCGCACGCACTAGTTGCATAGTACGCGCGCTTCGCTACACCTCCAGCCGGTCACCCTCCCGCGCGACCACACCATAGAGCGCGGGCATCAGGAAGATCGAGATCAGCAATCGCGAGAAGAGCCCACCCACGATTACTATCGCGAACGGCCGCTGTGAGTCCGAGCCCACGCCAGTCGACAGCGCCGCGGGCAACAGACCGAACGCCGCCACGAGCGCGGTCATCATGATCGGCCGCAGTCGCAGCATTGCCGCCACGCGTGTCGCCTCCGCGATCGGCCGCCCCTCGATGCGCAGCTCGTTCACGTACGAGATGTAGACGACCGCCGTCTGTACGCTCACGCCGAAGAGCGCGAGGAAGCCGATCCCCGAGCTCACCGAGAATGGCGTCCCCGTGAGCTTGAGCGCGAGAATCCCGCCGATCGGCGCCGACAGCACGACGCCGAGCACGGTGATCCCCGGGAATTTGAAGTTGCTGTACAGCGCGAAGAGGATCAGGAAGATCAGCACGATCGTGATCGGTAGTACCACCTGCAGCTGCCCGCGCGACGCCGCATAGTCTTCGTACTCGCCGCCCCATCGCAGCCGGTAGCCCGGCGGCATCTTCACCCGTTTCGCCACCTGCTCCTGCGCATCCTTCACCGCGCCGGCGAGATCGCGCCCGGTCACCGAGTACTGCACTCCGATGAAGCGCGAGTTGTCCTGCCGGTAGATGAACGACGCGCCGTTCGTGAGCTGGAGGTTCGCGAGCTCGCGCAACGGCAGCTGCTGCCCGTCGGGCGTGGGCACGCGGATGTTCCCGATCGCGTCCGGCGTCTCGCGGTACTTGGGCTCGAGCCGCACGACGAGATCGAACGTCCGCTCGCCCTGCGCCACCGTGGTCGCCGCGTTGCCACCCACCGCCGCCCCGATCAGCGCATTGATATCCGCGACGTTCACGCCATATCGCGCAATCTTCGCGCGATCGATCTTCACCGTCAGACTCGGCTGTCCCAGCTCCTGCACGAGCGTCACCTGCGTGATGCCGCGCACCGCATCGAGCACCTGCTTCACCTCGCGCCCCTTCGACTCCAGCGTCGCCAGATCGTTGCCGAAGAGCTTCACGTCGAGTGAGCTCTTGAGCCCCGTCTCCGCCTCGTTCACCGCGTCTTCGGCCGGCTGCGTGTAGTTGAACGTGATGCCCGGGAATGCCGACAGCTTCTTGTCGATCGCCGCGATGAGCGCAGGCTTGCTACGAATCGTGCCGTTCCACTCGCCGTACGGCTTCAGCCCCACATAAAACTCGGCGTTGAAAAATCCCGTCGGGTTGGTGCCGTCATCCGGCCGGCCATGCTCGTCCGCGACGACCGTCACCTCGGGGAACGACCGCAGGATCGCGCGAATCTGCGGCACGATGCGCGACGACTCCTCGAATGAGATCGTGTACGGCATCGTCGACCGCACCCACAGCGCGCCCTCGTCGAGCTTCGGCATGAACTCGCCGCCGATCGTCGGGATAAGGGCCAGCGAAAGCACGAACAGCACTGACGACGCGATGATCACCCGCCACGGAAATTCCAGCGACCAGGCGAGCGCCCGGTCGTAGCGCGCCTGCATCCACGCGAACACGGGATTGCGCCGCTCACGCACCGTTCCGCGCAACAGCCAGAGGCAGAGCACCGGCAACAGCGTCACCGTCAGCAGAAACGAGCCGACGACCGCGAAGATCGTCGTGTCCGCCATCGGCTGGAACAGCTTTCCCGACGGCCCCGCGAGCGCGTAGATCGGCAGGAACCCCGCGATGATCACCGCCACAGCGAACAGAATCGGCCTGTCCACCTCCGCCGCCGAATCCACGATCACCTCGTGCAGGTCGTACTCCTGCCCGTGCAGCAACGCGATTCGTCGAAAGATGTTCTCCACCATCACCACGGCGCAGTCGACGATGATGCCGAAGTCGATGGCGCCAATGGATAGGAGATTCGCCGGTATGTGTTTTAAGTCGAGGCAGATGAAGGCGAACAGCAGCGACAGCGGAATCGTGATCGCGACGATCAGCCCCGCGCGGAAGTCGTACAAAAAGAAGATCAGGATGACGATCACGATCACGATGCCGCGCAGCAGATTGTCCTTCACCGTGCGCGTGGTGAGCTGGACGAGATCGCTTCGGTCGTAGAACGCACGCACCTTCACATCCTTCGGCAGAATCGAGTCGTTGAGCTCCCGCGTCTTCGCCTCGACGCGCTTGAGCACCGTCTGCGCCTGCTCGCCGACGCGCAGGAGAATCACTCCCTCAACCGCATCATTTACCGTGTCGATGCCGAACTGGCCGAGCCTGGGCGCCGCGCCGATCACCACCGATCCGATGTCCTTGATCAGGATCGGCGTTCCGTTGTGCACTGCAACTACGACGTTGGCGATGTCCTCCAGCGTCTCCAAACGGCCGAGCCCGCGCACGTAGTAGAACTGTCCGCCCTCGGAATAGAAGCCGCCGCCCGCATTGCCATTGTTCGCCGCGAGCGCCGCCGCCACCAGCGGCACCGAGAGCCCCGCCCCCGCAAGACGTACGGGATCGATCACGACCTGGTACTGCATCGTCTCGCCGCCGAGCGATGACATGTCAGCAACCCCCGGCACCGACTTGTACTGCCGCGCGAGGATCCAGTCCTGGATGACCTTGAGCTCCATCGCCGAGCGGTCCTTGCTCTCGACCACATAGCGGTAGACGAGCCCGGACGGCGAGAAGAGCGGCGCGACCCCCGGCGTCACGCCGTCCGGAAGCGAGAGATCGGGAAGGCGCTCGAACGCCTGCTGTCGCGCGAAGTAGTGGTCCGTCTTGTCGCTGAACGTCAGCTTGACGTCAGACAACCCGTAGAGCGAGATCGAGCGCATCACCTTCAGCCCCGACAACCCGTTCATCACCAGCTCCGTCGGTGCAGTGATCAGGCGTTCGACTTCTTCGGCCGCGTGTCCCGGCCACTGCGTCGTGATCTCCACCTGCGGCGGCGAGAGATCCGGATACGCATCCACCGGCAGCCGCCTCAGCGACCAGATGCCGACGCCGATCAGCAGCGCGGCGAGGAAGACGACGATCAGCCGCTGGTCGAGCGATGCCTCTACGATGCGGTTGACGAACGACCGCTTGAACGTGTGAACGTTGTCAGGCTCGTGCGTTGGCTCGTTGGAGGGATTGCTCATTGACTCTGCGCAAACTGGAGGAAGAGCCCGCCCACCTGAATCACGCGCTCGCCGTCCTTGAGCCCCGCACTGATCTCGTACTTGTCGTTCACGCGCGAGCCGAGCGTGACGTGCCGTCGCTCGAACCCGCCCGCGGGCAGCTGCACGAAGACGAACGGGAGATTGTCCTCATCGCGCAGCACCGCACTCACCGGCAACAGAATTCCGGTCTTCTCCTTCGACGAATGGATCGTCGCCGTCACGTACATGTCGCGCTTGAGCAGACGCCCCGTGTTCGGCACCACCACGCGAACCTGCGTCGCCTTCGTCGCCGGATCCACCAGCGCCGCCACATAGTTCACGGTGCCCGTGAGCGGTCGCGCCGATACCTCCGTCATCACATCCACCTTGTCGCCGTGCACCACCGACGCAAGATCGCTCTCGAAGACGCTCGCCATCACCCACACCGTCGAGAGGTCCGCGACGGTGAACGTCGGCGTCGTCCCTGCCTGCAGCAGCTGACCGGGATTGATCAGCTTCTCCACCACCGTCCCCTCGATCGGCGCGCGGATCACTCCCTGCACCGTCGTCGCCGCCCTGTTCTCGCGCAGCCCCGCGAGCGTCGACGAGTCGACCCCGAGCGCCTGCAGCGCCTGCAGCGCCGCATCTCGATCCGCCTCGGCACTCAGCGCATCGGTCTGCGCCTGCTCCATGTCGCGCCTCGCGATGCCGTCGTTCTTGAAGAGCGCCGAGTCGAGGCCGGCGACGCGTCGTGATTGCACCGCGGTCGCCTGCGCCTTTCGGAAGTCGGAGACCGCGCTCGCGAAGTCCGGCGACGACACCGTCGCGAGCGCATCGCCGCGCTTCACCCACACGCCGGGCTGCACGAGAATCCGCATTACCGGCCCGGAGATCGGCGAGAGCACCTGCGTCGACATGTCGCCATCGAAGGCGACCGTCCCCGTCGTCTGGATCTCGGGGCGAAACTGCACCGTCGATACCGGCGCGATCTTGAGATGCTCGAGCTGATCCGGTGTCAGCGTCGTATTCGCAATCCCCGGCGTCGCGCTCTGCTGCTTCGCGGACGTCGTGTCCGATGCGGCGCGTGCCTCGTCCTTCCCGCTGCACGCGCCAAGGAGGAGGAACGCGACCGGGATCGAGAGGCGCACGGCCGCGCGAAAGAGAGTGTAGTGCTTATTCATGCGATTTCTCATCAGGCGTGGAATCGAGCGGGGCTCCCGTGGCGCGCTCGAGATCGGCGACGGCGTCGTTTAGTGCGCCGAGCGCCGTCGTATATTGATTTCGTGCATCGAGCAACGTCCGCTGCGCGTCAATTACCTCGAGCGCAGACGAGCCGCCGAGCCCGTAGCTCGACGAGGCAATTCGATATTGCTCCTCCGCGCTCGGCACGAGCCGCTCCGCGAGGAACTGCACCTGCCGCAGCGCCGTCGACGCGGTCGCGTACGAGTTGCGAAGGTCCTGTCCCACCTGCGCGATCACATCGCGATACGACTCCGTCAGCTCCAGCTCGCGATGCTTCGCCTCGGCGACCTCGCCCTGCTGATGCTGCCAGAAGAAGATCGGCAGATCGATGCCTATCGACGTGGTGTAAGTCGGATCGGCTCCGTAGATGTTGTTGCGCGACACGCCGAGGGTGACGTCCGGCAGAAAGTATTGCTGCGCGAGTCGCTCCTGCGCCTTCGCGCTCTGTCGCTGCCGCTGCAGCCCGCGCAGCTCCGGCCGCAGCGCGAGTGCCAGCTTCTCGAGCCTGTCGAAGTCCGCCGGCACCGCCGGCACGCCGAGTGTGTCTCCCGGCTCGATCGAGGCGCCGAGCACGCGGCCGAGCAGCCGGTTGAGCCCTGCGCGCGCATTGGCGATGCCGCGCTCGTTCGCGATCAGGTCGTTCTCCGCCTGCGCGACATCCACCTGCCCCTTAACAATGTCGAGCTTCGCCGCGGTTCCCGCGTTGTAGCGAGCCTCCGTCTTCTTCACGAAGTCCTCGGCCAGCGACTTCGACATGAGCAGGTCCTCGCGATGACGGAGCGCGACCAGCAGCGAGTCGTAGGCCTGCGCCGTCTGCGAGGCGATGAGCTGACGCTGCTGGACGTAGAGCTCGTCGAAGTTGCCGAGATCGCTCTTCGCCGCCTGTCCCCGAAGGATGATCTTGTTGGGGAACGGGATCGTGATCCCGATGCCCAGATCGGTCTCGTTTCCGGTGTGCGGATGAAAGGCGCCATTCGCTCCGAGATAGTTCGCTGACACCGATGGCTCGGGGAGCGCGTATCCCTGGGTGACACGGGCGCGCGCCTGCGCGATCTGCTCGCGCGCGATGGCGAGCGTCGGATTGTGCGCGAGCGCTTCGGTGATGGCCGCTTTGCGGTCGAGGCGAAGGGGCGCGGACGTGCTGTCGATCAGCTGCGCGGCTGTCGGTGTCGCGGCGCGCGCCTGCGCGGCCAGCGGCGTGCCGATGAGCAGGAGCGCGCAGATACACTGCGTGAGCGACGCAGATTGCCGCAGGTGGTGGTGTGCGAAGTTCCGAATGATCATCCCTCTCCAGGCTCGTACGGCGGCGGTCGCGCGCGATGCACGATGACGACCGTGCATCCGGCGCCGCGGTGATTGCAGGCGTCGGGTACGAATCAGCTCTGGATCGGGATCAGCTCGGGGGGGCACGTGCGTGCGCACACTATGGCGTGGCGCGGCGGGCCGAGTGAAGCGGGAGCGGGCCGCGAGAACGGCCGCCGATCAGAGCTCGCGCTGAGCGGGGGGTGCGCGAGGTGATGAAACGGAGAAGCGATCGAGCGAAATCGCCGGAAGCTCGACGCTCGCGACCACACCAACCGGATGCTCCGTTGGGAGCGTGACGCGAACCGCGTGCGTGGTGCGGCCGATGAGCTGGCGGGCAACGCACACCGCGCAGTTCGCCTCATCGTGCGAGTAGTGCGCGGTGGTTCCGTACGCTTCGACGTGCGACGGCGCGCTCTTCCCCTCGTTCGCTTCGGCGAACGGCACCACGGCCACGAGGTCGAGCTGCGCGAACGCGAACATCGCGAGCGCGAGCCAGAACCAGCATGGGCGTTTACGAACGAGAGGGCGCGCGGGCGTCATGAGCGCTGAATGTTACCTTGATAGCAGCGGGCTGTCGAGCAACCCGGGCGTTAACCGTTTGAATATTGAGCTAACGGCTCCGATTATCGATCATCCTTGTGACTCTATATGAAAGCGGTTGGTCACGGGGTGCCACTCCACGAACTCGAGGACATGCAGAATGCGGCTGGGAATCATTGGAGCCGGGCACGCCGGGGGCACGCTCGGGCGGCTGTGGGAAGCGCAGGGGCACGACGTCCGTTTCGGCGTTCCTCATCCCGAGACTGAATCCGGAGGCGGCCTTCCCCATTCGCGCACACAATCCGTCGCCGACGTTGCCGCCTTCGGCGATGTCATAGTACTGGCGACCCCGTACGCCGCCACGGCCGACGCGCTCCAGGCTGCCGGACCGCTCACCGGTAAGACGGTCATCGACTGCACCAATCCCTTCCTCCCCGACCTGACCGGTCTCGCCATCGGCACGACGACCTCGGCCGCCGAGGAGATCGCGACGCTCATTCCTGGCGCGAGAGTGGTGAAGGCGTTCAACACCACAGGTCATACGAACTTCGCCGACCCGATGTTCAATGGGGAGAAGGCGTCCATGTTCTACTGCGGCGACGACACTGGCGCCAAACTCATCGTCGCCGAGCTCGGAAATCAGCTCGGCTTCGACATGATCGACGCCGGTCCGCTCTCGCAGGCGCGATGGCTCGAGGCGATGGCGCAGCTCTGGATCAGCATGGCCTTCAAATACGGCGGCAGCCAGCGCTCGGCCTTTCGGCTTCTTCGATAGACAGCCGTAGTCGGGGCGACGTCGAGCGACGCGATGACGACGAGGATCGTGCCGGCGCACACATGATTTGAGAAGTCGCTGAACGCGGTGCAGATTGGTTACCATGGTTTTTCATGGTGACCATTCGCGCGTATGGGCCATGGCTTTCGCACTCGCGCGCCCTCGAATGACATGAACATGCGCACATCGCTCGCCGTCGCACTGCTGGCCGTCGCCCTTCCCTGTGCCGCGCAGGGGAAGCAGCCCACGCTCGAGGAGCTGCTCAGCGCTCCCTTCCCCGATGGGCTCGTCGCATCGCCCGCTGGCGGCGCGGTCGCGTGGACCTTCGACGAGGCGGGCTCGCGCAACGTCTGGGTCGCGCGTCCGCCCGACTACAAGGCGAAGCGCTTCACGTCATATAGTGGGGACGATGGCCAGGAGATCTCCGATCTCGTCTTCACCCCCGATGGCGGCTCGATCGCGTATGTGCGCGGCGGCAGGGCGAATGGGCGCGGCGAGATCCCGAATCCGGTGCTGAACGTCGAGGGTGAAACGCAGGCGATCTGGATCGCCTCGCTCTCGGGTGGTGCCCCTCGCCGGGTCGGCGACGGACACACGATCGCCATCGCCTCTGCCGGCGACCGCATCGCGTATTCGAAGAGTGGGCAGATCTGGAGCGCATCGCTCCACGACACGATGCCGGCTGTGCAGCTCATGCACACGCGGGGCAGCGCCGGTGAGCTCCGCTGGTCGCCAAAGGGCGACAAGCTCGCCTTCGTGAGCGACCGTGGCGATCACAACTTCATCGGCGTCTACGATGTCGCGACGAAGTCGCTCCGCTACCTGCAGCCTTCGGTCGACTGGGACTCGTCGCCGATCTGGTCCCCTGATGGCGCACGCGTCGCTTTCATCCGCACGCCCACCGCATCGCGTCGCCCCTCCTTCGGCGCCGATCGCACGGAGCAGCCATGGTCGATCGTCGTCGCCGACGCATCGACGGGGGTCGGACACGAGATCTGGAAGTCGAAGGAAGGCGTCGGGAGCGCATTCACCGGCATCGTCGCGGATGCGCAGCTCATGTGGGGGCAGGGCGACCGCATCGCATTCCCGTGGGAGCGCGACGGGTGGACGCATCTCTACACGGTGAGCGCATCCGGCGGCGACGCGACGCTCCTCACGCCGGGCGACTTCGAGGTCGAGCACGTCTCCATGACCGCCGACCGCACGACGATCTTCTACGCATCGAACCAGGGCGACATCGATCGACGCCACCTCTGGCGCGTGAACATCGCCGGCGGCAAGCCCGCGCCGGTCACGACCGGCACCGGCATCGAATGGTCGCCCGTGCAGACGAGCGACGGGAAGGCAATCGCGATGCTGCGCTCTGACGCGAAGCTCCCTGCGCGTCCGGCGCTTCTCGTCGGCAGCGCCGCGCCGCGCGATCTCGCGCCCGAGGTCATCCCCGCGAGCTTCCCGTCGAGCGGGCTCGTCACGCCGCAGCAGGTGATTTTCCCGAGCGCCGATGGGATGCTACTCCACGGCCAGCTCTTCCTTCCGCCAGGCGGAGCGAAGGGGGAGAAGCATCCCGCCGTCGTCTTCTTCCACGGCGGCTCGCGTCGCCAGATGCTCCTCGGCTGGCACTACATGTACTACTACAGCAATGCCTACGCGATGAATCAGTTTCTGGCGAGCCGGGGGTTCGTGGTATTGGCTGTGAACTACCGGAGCGGCATCGGCTATGGGCTCAACTTCCGCGAGGCGCTGAACTACGGTGCGACCGGCGGGAGCGAGTATAACGACGTGCAAGGCGCCGGACTGTTTCTTCGCGCACGCGCCGATGTCGACTCCGCGCGCATTGGCGCGTGGGGCGGATCGTATGGCGGATATCTCACCGCGCTCGCGCTCGCCCGCTCGTCGGACCTGTTCGCCGCGGGTGTCGACATGCACGGCGTGCACGACTGGAATCTGGAGTGGGAGACGTTCGTTCCGGGGTGGCGCATCCTGAAAGATCAGGAAGCGAGACGCACCGCATACCTCTCATCTCCGATGGCGTACGAGGAAACATGGAGGTCTCCGGTGCTGCTCATTCAGGGCGATGATGATCGCAATGTGGCGTTCAGTCAGACGGTGCAGCTCGCGGAAGATCTGCGAAAACAAGGCGTAGAAGTCGAGCAGCTGATCTTTCCGGATGAGGTGCACGACTTTCTTTTGCATCGCGATTGGCTCGCGGCATACGCGGCCTCGTACGATTTTCTTTCGCGGAAGCTCGTTCACAAAACTGGTGCGCATTAGAAATCGTCGAAAAAAAATACTGGACGTGCGACGTGAAAAGCATTACATCGTGTTCAACGCTGCTCTTCCGGGGAGCGCCGAGGTACCGATGAACAAACAGCGCGATTCCACGAGCGTGCACGTTGCGCGAGTGTGGACCTTGATGATCGCGTTGGCCATGGCGTGCGGGAGGGGAGATGCTCCCGCCGCCGCTGGCCGCGGAGCGACCACTCCTCCGCCAAAGACAATCGCAGCACAAGACACTACGCCGCCGTCGGGCGCGATGGGCGTCGCCGTTCGTCGCGGGCGCTCGATCCTCGCCGCCACGCGCGACAGTCTTCCCGCGCACGTCGGGAGCTTGCTGCGCTGCTTCAGCTGCCATCTCGACGAGGGGCGCCGAGCTGCAGGACTCCCGCTCGTGGGCTCGTACACGAGATACCCGCAGTACCGTCTCCGCCGTGCGCGCGTCGATCTCATCGAGGATCGTGTCAACGACTGCTTCGTCCGGAGCCTCAACGGCCACGCGATTGCGGCCGACGGCGACGACATGCGCGACATCGTGTCGTATCTCGCGTGGCTCTCGCGCGGCGTCGCTGTCGGCGACTCGGTGAAGCCGGACGGCGCCGCGGCGCTCAAGACGCTCGTGCCGGACACAGTGCACGGCGCGCGCATTTTTGCTGAGAGTTGCGTGCGCTGTCACGGTGCATCGGGACAGGGCGCGGGGATCGTGCCGCCGCTCTGGGGGCCGAGGTCGTACAACATCGGCGCAGGGATGGCGCGCTATCGCACGACCGCGTTGTTCGTTCTGCACAACATGCCCTTCGATAGGCCGAACACGCTCACCCCGCAGCAGGCGCTCGACGTCGCGAGCTACATCGACGCGCGCCCTCGTCCCGATCTCGCCGGCAAGGAGGACGATTGGCCGACTGGCGAGCGCCCCGCCGATGTGCCATATCCAACGACTTCAGGTCCTCCCGCCAGAGCGGACACCGCGCGCACACGCGCGCACAACGGCGCGCACTGAGCGCGAAGGAATCGCCATGAGCGAAGATCTCCACCCCTCCTCACCACGCCGCACCTTCCTCGGCCGCATCGCCGCAGGAACCGCGGCGCTCGGACTGACGGCGTTTCTGCCGGCCACCGCGTGTGCGGCAGAGAAGACTGTCGCGACCGCGTCGGACTCGACGTCCGCCGAGCCCGACGAGTGGCCGGGAGCGCTGAAGACGAAGCATAAGATGGTGATCGATGCCTTCGCGATGAATGAGGGATTCCCGCTCGCCTTCGCGTACACGTTCATGCTCCCCTACGCATCGGTGTCGCCCTCACCGGTGACGGCGGTGATCGTCCTGCGCCATGCGGGCCTTCCGCTCGCGCTCAAGGACGAGGTGTGGGCGAAGTACAAGATCGGGAAGGCGATGAACCTCGTCGACCCGTCGACGAAGGCACCTGCGGAACGGAACCCGTTCTTCAACGCGAAGGCGGGATCGCTGGAGATACCCGACATGGCGGTGGACAAGCTGATGGCGAAGGGAGCGATCTTCGGCGCGTGCAATGTGGCGCTGCACTTCATGAGCGCGCAGTTCGCTGGCGCGGCGGGCGTAACTCCGGAAATCGCGCTCAAGGACTGGACGGCGGGTATCATTCCAGGGATCACGATCATCCCGTCGGGAACGTGGGGGGTTAATCGCGCGCAGGAGGCGGGGTGCTCGTACTGCGCAGGGGCGTAACTTGCATCGAATAGAAGAGACGGATGTGGTGAACGACGTGATCGCCGCGATCCCGCGCACCATCGGTGTATTCAACGAGCGTGGGATCGACGCCTGCTGCGGCGGCGCGGTTTCCATCAGGGAAGCGGCCGAGCGGGACGGCGCCGACGTGTCCGCGCTCATGCACGCGCTATATCGGGTAGCTGACGAGTCTGACGAGTCGGACGACTCGTCAGTGGCGCGCACGGAACGTCCCTCGTGATCGCCGTGCAGCCGATCACGGCTGCGCAATCCGCGACGAGCGCGCGCCCCGATCGGCCGGCGAGCGCGATCATTCATGATTGCGAACACGCGCGCCTCGTCGTTTTTCGCCTCGCGCCCGGCCAATCCGTCGCTCCGCACCACAGCGCTTCGACGGTACTGCTGCAGGTGCTCGAAGGACGCGGGGTGATCTCGGGCAGCAACGGGGATCGCAGGTGCGTCCAAAATGATGTCCTGATCTTCGATCCCAACGAGCCGCACGGAATGCGCGCGGAAGACGAGGAGCTGGTGCTTCTCGCGACCATCGCACCCAGGCCGTAGAGAGTCATCTCACATGGATTGGTTCGCGAAGGCGTTCGTTAAATCGAGCCTGGGCTGGCTCGTGCTGGGTGTCACCCTTGGCGTCTCGATGGCGGTCGATCCGTCGCTGGTGATCTATCGGCCAGCGCACGTCCACATGAACCTGCTTGGTTTCGTAGCCATGATGATCGCGGGCGTGGCCTATCACGTGCTCCCGCGTTTCACCGGGCACCCGCTGCATAGCCGTCGGCTTGCCGGCCTGCACTGGTGGGTCGCCAATATTGGGCTTGTCGTGTTCGTGCTCGGCTTCGTTACGCGGCCGCATGCTTTTCGCGTGGGAGCGGTCTTGCTCGTGGCCGGCGGAAGCCTCTCGGCGCTCGGCGCGTACATCTTTGCGTACAATCTGTGGCGGACGATCGATGGACCCGCCGCCGTCAGCAGCGCAGCGCGCGCTAGCTGATCGCGCGGTCGACCCACGCCGTCAGTGACGACTCCAGTTGGGATAGTAGCTCTCGCCGTCCGCGTTCGGCGTGAGCTGCGTTGCGCCGCTACCGTCAACGGAGCTGACGGTCCATAGTTCCTCAAATCCGCTGATCGAGCTCGCATAGACGATCTTGCTCTCGTCGGGCGACCAGCCGGGCGTGAAGTGAAATTCGCTGCTCGACGTGAGCTGTCTCGCCGACGAGGCATCCCCCGGCGACGCGATGTAGATCTGCGAAGCGCGCTCGAACAGGAAGCGCGAGCCCGTGGGCGACCACTTCGGATTGTATCCGACCAGCTGCGGGACGAGGGATGCGCCGGTCGGCGTCATCGAATAGATCTCGCTCTGGCCGCTGCCGAGTGAGTCGCGCGAGCTCGTGAAGAGGATGGTGTTGCCATCCGGAGACCACGCGGGATTACCGTCCGTCGTCATGTCGTTCGTGATATTCGTCTGCCCCGAGCCGTCGGCATTCATCACGTAGATCTCGGCATTCCCATCGCGATCGCTCACGAAGGCGATCCGCAAGCCATCCGGAGACCAGGTTGGGCGCATGTCGTTGGCCCCATCCGTCGTGAGGCGCACGAGTCCCGTACCGTCAGAGCTCACGACCCAGAGCGGGCTCGCCAATCCCAGAGTGTTGTCGCCAGCGGTGAAGACGATTTTTCTGCCGTCGGGCGAGAGCATGGGATCCGATTTCGGCCCCGCGATCGTCGCGATCATCCTCACCGCATCGCCGTTCCCGTTCATCACGTGAATCTCGGGAGGCCTGTCCGATCGGAGACGAACACGATCGTGTTCGTTAGCGCGGGAGGACCGTTCGGCCCATCGGATGCGCCGCCGCATCCGGCAAGAGCAAGAGCAACCACCGGCATAGTCCGTCGGAACGCGATGCTCACACGCATGCGATGCATTCCCGGAGGAGGAGGAGCGAGACGACTCGATCTGCGAGTTGGGAGATAATAGACGCGGGATTCCCACGCGCCAGTCTCGCCGCGTGACAGCCCGCTACCTGCCCTCCGCCGCTCTGCGATCCACCTCCGCCACGCGCGCCGCCGCCTCGCGCCAATCGACCACCGGCGCGACATCCGCGTCGCTCATCGTCAGCAGCGCGCTCGCCCGCTCGATGACCTTGGCGCCATTCGGAACCGCATGCCCCCACCACATCTCGGTGGCGCGGCACAGCCGCTCCTCCTTGGCGAGCGACTCCGCCGTCCGGAACACTCCCGCCGCGTGCACCCGCGCATGCACCCCCTCGTGCAAGAGCGACGACGCAATCTCCGCGATCGAGAACTCGCGGTTCACGATGAAGGTGAGCTCCATCAGCACGCGCCGAGTCTCGCCGAAGAACGCGCCTCGGCACGCGAAGCGCTTCACATCGATCCCCGCGATGTCCTTTCGCAACCGCCGCAGCTTCGCCGGCGCGTAACGCTCGATCATCGCGAGCACCTCGTCCATGCGTGCGAACACATCCTCGTCGGTAATGTCCGGCCGGGTGTTCTCGAGCAGCACATCGATGCCGCGCACCGTACGTCTCACACGCCGCGGCGCTGCCGGGATCCCGAGCGCATCGCGCAGCCCACCGAAGAAATGGTTGAACATTCGAGACCCTCTCTGCGCCCTATGCTGCCGGAAGCGTGATCGTGAACGTAGCCCCCGCGCCAGCCACGCTCTCCACGGTGAGATCGCCGCCCATCCCGCGCGCGAACTCTCGGCTGATCGTGAGCCCGAGCCCTACCCCCTCACTTCTCGTCGAGAACTTGCGCCCCACCTGCACGAACGGCTCGAAGATGCTCGCGAGCTTGTCCGCGGCAATGCCCACGCCCGTATCGCGTACCGAAATCGAAACCCGCGCATCGTGCGACTCACACACCACCGCGATCTCCCCACCCTCCGGTGTGAACTTGATCGCGTTCCCGACGAGATTGATGATCACCTGCCGCAGCCGGTCCGCGTCCGCGCGCACGGACAATCCATCAGCGCATGTGTCCATCGTCAGGCGCAGCCTCTTCGCCTCGATCTGACTCCCGATCATCTCCGACACGGACTCGACCATCTCGCGCGTCGGCACGTCGCCGAGCACGTACTCCATCTTCCCCGCGCCGAGCTTGGCGAAGTTCAACACGTCGTTGATGAGTCCGAGCAGATGCTTCTGGCTGCGATCGATGCGCCGAAGGTCGATCTGCTGCTCCTCGGTAACGGGACCGCGAAGCCCCATCTCGAGCAGCTGCGCGTATCCGCCGATCGCGTTGAGCGGCGTTCGCAGCTCGTGGCTCATCGCCGTCAGGAAGTCGCTCTTCGCGCGATTCGCTTCGAGCGCCTCCTGATGCAGCCGTTCGAGCTCGCGCGCCGCGCGCTTGTTGTCCTCGATGTCGGTGTTGGACCCGTACCACTTCACGATCGCGCCGGCGTCATCGCGCTGCACGATCGCTCGGCCCAGGTGCCAGCGGTATTCCCTGCTCGAGAGATGCCAGAGACGAAACTCGATCTCGTACGGCTCTCCCGTCGTGACACTGTGCGTCCATCGCTCGACCGTGCGCGCGACGTCGTCGGGATGCAGCATCGTCAGCCACCCCTCGCCCAAAACCTGCTCGGCCGGCCGCTGAAAATATTCCGTGACGCCGCGATTCACGTAGTCGAGCGCCCCCGTGGGGAGCGCAGTCCACACCTGCACGGGAATCGCATCGGCGAGAAAGCGATATTGGTCCTCACCCGCGGAAGCCGCCGGACCGAGCTCCGATGCGTTAACCATGGATCGCATCGCGCCGCTAGCGCGCAGCGACCTCGGGCTGAAACGCGCTCGCGGACTCGATGAACGATTCGAACAGCCGCCGCATCGCGGGATCGCTCTCGACGAGCTCCTCGGGGTGCCACTGCACGCCGATGAGGTAGCCGTCGTCGCGCCCTTCGACTCCCTCGATCAGCCCGTCCGGCGCCACCGCGTTCACCACGAGCCCCGGCGCCAGCCGCTTGATCCCCTGATGGTGCATGCTATTCACGGTCGTCGCGCCCGCACCGATGATCGACGCGAGTTGCGTCCCCTCTTCGATGCTCACCTCGTGCACGAGGTCGTGTCGCTGGCGAACCTCGTTCGGCCAATAGTCGTGCTTGATCGCCGCATCACACCATTCGGCCAGATCCTGATAGAGCGTCCCGCCGGCGGCGACGTTGAGCACCTGCACGCCGCGACACACGGCGAGCACCGGCTTCCTATCGGCCATCGCCCACTGCACGAGTGCAACCTCCACGCGGTCGCGATCGGGATCCGTCGCGCCACAGATGGGGAGCCGCGACTCGCTGTACTGGTCGGGATCCATGTCCACGCCGCCCGGCAGAAAGACGCCATCGAGCCGCTCGTACACGGCACGCAGCGTCGGCATGTCGTGCGACAGCGGAATCACCCATGGGATCGCACCAACGGACGTCAACACGTCGACGTACCGCTGACTCATCACCCAGCAGCGCGGAAGCTCGCCGGGAATGGGCTCGAGTGTCTGGGTGGTGATGCCGATTATCGGACGCGGACTCATGCCAGGAAAATACTCCAAATAGTCTCGTGTGTCCCGACGACTGCGTTTCGCCGTCGGTCGGCCAATCTGACTCTAACCTTTCGCCTGTCGCGCTCGCCAATGGCAACCTGTCCACGTGCTGGTGGCGAAGACGCTCACCCCGACGCCCTGGAGACGCAGTCGCTCGATCTTCCGCGCTCCGATTCACTCAGGGAGAACGAAATGAGACACCTCCGGCAACCCCAGCCCAGGATCCGGTTCATGACGATCTCGATAATCCGCAGCATCGGAGCACTCGGTGCCGATTCGCCTTCGGCCACTGCACCGCCGCGAGCCCGCGCTCGGATGCCACGAGTATCAGCGGTCCGACCGGCGAGTCGATCGTCTTCGAAAAATATCGTCTCTCGACGCCCTTGCTGTCCATCCCGAAAAGGTATCGCGTTCGAGCTAGAACAGCGACGTCGAGTCCAGCCCCACCCCCTCGGCCGTCTCCGCGATGAGTGAATCGACGACCGCCTTCAGGTCGCCCGTCTTCTGGAACACCGCGAGCTGCCGGTCCGCAGAGGTCCCCTCACTGAGAATCCTGAACGCATACTCGACCTCCGTGCGGCTCCCCAGCTCGTCGAGCACGTCATCAATGAACCACGCGATCAGCTCCCGCACGAGCTCGCGCGCGGGATACTCCTCCTCGCGGCCGAGATCGACGAGCTTGCCGTCGAGCCCCCATCGCACCGCGCGCCACTTGTTCTCCTCGATCAGCTCGGCGTTGTAGACACGGAAGGTGATGTTGTCGCGTCGCAGCTTCCACAGCTTCGCAATGATCGCCTGGAAGATCGCCGCGATGCAGATCGCCTCATCCACCCGCGTGCACACATCGCAAATGCGAAACTCGAGCGTCGGATAGAGATGGTGCGGCCGCACATCCCACCAGATCTTCGAGCCGTCCGGAATGCACCGCGTTTGCACCAGCGTGTCGAGCAGATTCGTGAAGTCCGACCAGTCGCGGAATACGCGCGGTACGCCGTTGCGCGGGAAGTTCCGAAAGACGATGCTCCGGTACGACTTGAGCCCCGTGTTGCGCCCCATCCAGAACGGGGAGCTCGTGGCGAGACAGAGCACGTGCGGCATGAAGTAGCGCGCCGCATTCATCGCATCGATGCGAAACTCCGGATCCTCGATCCCGATGTGCACGTGCGTCCCGAAGATCAGCAGCGACTGCGCAAGCTCCGCCATATCGGCCTTCACGCCGATGTAGCGCTCCAGCGGCGTGATCTCCTGCGTCACCCAACTCGAAAACGGATGCGTCCCCGCCGCCGCCACACGCAGCCCACTCTTCGCAACGTGCGTGATCACCGAGTAACGCAGCTTCACCAGCTCCGCACGCGCCTGCGCTGGCGTGTTGCACACGTTCGTCCCCACCTCGACGATCGATTGGTGCAGCTCCGGCTTCACCTGCTCGAGGATGATCCGGTCGCCATCCAGGATCTCCTGGATGTACGACTTCAGCTCGCGCGTCTCCGGATCGATGATCTGATATTCTTCCTCGATTCCGATCGTGAGCGACGGTGCTTTCATACGCACACCAGTAAAGGACTAATGCTCATCGCGGCTCGATCACATATGTCGGAACGTTCGACCCGCCACCCGCCGTAACGTTGAGCAGCGCCGCTGTCCCGAGCCGCGTCATGCACCCCTCGGTGTAGGCGCCATCGACTACGAATGGCGCCGTATCGAGCATGCGGTCGAAGATCTTCAGCTCCCCATCCACCACCGACGGATATGCCTCCGTCGGCAACGTGATGCGGTCCTGCACGATATACGGCTCCTCTTTCGCCGCCGTGAGCCCCGCCTCCCACTCAGCGTCCGTCGCCTCCCAGCCGAGCACGATCCCCTTCCCTCCATATTCGTCGTTCGGCTTGAGCACGAGCCTCTTGCGATTCTCGCGAAT
Organism: Gemmatimonadaceae bacterium; assembly: GCA_039918615.1. Taxonomy (GTDB): domain Bacteria; phylum Gemmatimonadota; class Gemmatimonadetes; order Gemmatimonadales; family Gemmatimonadaceae; genus FEN-1250. Next base: position 41,698 of record JBDSHG010000151.1, read on the forward strand.
GAACTCCTGTAGGTCGACATGCTTCCCGCCGAACATCGTCTGCCGCTCTTCAACAACCCGAGTCCACGGGATGTGCGCCTCGATCGCCTCGGCCTCCTCCGCGCTGAACAGCCGCGCGTTGCGCTCGTCGCTCAGTACCGCGAGACTCGCCTTCTTGTGCATCAGCTTGCACGAGAAGGGATTCACCATGCACACCGCGCGATCGCGCACCGCGCGCACCACCGGCCCGTCGATCCCGCAGCGCTCCACGAGCTCGTGCAGCAGCACGCGCTTATAGATGAGCGAGATCTCGAAGTCGCCATCGCGCAGCACGCCGTCGCGATACTCGACCTCGCGTGGGTCGACGATCTTGCACTCGAGCTCCTGACTCGCGAAGTAGCGCTCGAACAGCAGGAACTCGCTGTACGTCGGCACCTCCTTCCAGTCGAGGATCGCGATCTTCGGTTTCCCGCGCGCGCCGGACCATTCCCCATACGCGCCGAGCAGCGCGCGCAGCACCCCCGATCGCGCGGGGAGCGGACGCAGATGATGCGTGCGCTGGAACTCGCGCATCACCGGCATCGCCTCGAACACCTCGGTGAGCGCATCGTTGTACGCCGCGCCCGCCGGTGTCTCCGCGTTGTACTCGGTGAAGCGAAGCCCCTTTCCCCCATCCACGAAGAACGCATCGAGCCGCGACGTCGGACTCGCCGCCGCGAAGCCTGAGTCGATGCCGAGGAGCTGCTCCTCCCAGTCCGTCAGCCGCAGCTGCGCGCGCACGCCGTCATCCGCGAGCGCCGCGCGATGCGCTGTCGAGAACGCGCGCAGCACGATCGCCGCGCGATCCCGACACATCGCATACTCCGCCGGCGTCATCCACCGCGGCCGCACCACCGTGCACACGGGGCGCCCGCCGAACGTCAGCCCGCGACGTTCGATGTTTTCTTCGAGCCACCCCTGCGAATCTGCAGCGAGACCGCCCGCAAGCAGATCGTGATACTCCGCGATCGCACGATCCTGCGTCGCCGCAGGCGTCACCCTTCGCGCCGCCCGAGTAGAAATTCCCCGCGCGCAATGTTCATCTTCCGAGGCGTCTGCTTCGCGAGGCGGATCGCGAGATCCGCCATGTGCGTCACCGTCCAGTCGAAGTAATGCGGCGTCAGCGAGTTGATGTCCATGTCCGGTGCGGGATTCATGAAGTCGATCGCATACGGAATCCCATCGCGCACCGCCCACTCCACCGTGTTCATGTCGTAGCCGAGCGCCCTGACGAGCGTGAGCGAGTCCTTCACCACGCGAGCCCCGAGCTCAGGCGCGAGATGCTCGTGCTCCACGTGATATCGACGCTCGCGCGGATCGTACTTCATCGGCAACACCTCGCGCTGCCCAATGCAGAGACACCGGATGTACTGATCCCACTCGATGAACTCCTGCAGCACCATCGTCAGCTGCCCGGAGCCATCGTACGCCTCGAACAGCTCGCCGAGCGTGCGGCAGATGTAGACGTCGCGCCAGCCGCCGCCGTGCGCATCCTTGAGCACGCACGGGAGTCCTATGTAGGAGAGAATTCCCTCCCAATCCAGAGGATACACCAGGTTGCGCAAACTCTCCTGATGATGGATGCCCGGGATGTACTCCTTGTTCGGCAGCACCACCGTCTTCGGGCTCGCCACGCCCAGCTTCGTCGCGAGTCCCGCCTCGAAGAACTTGTCGTCCGCCGTCCACATGAAGGGATTGTTGATCACGTTCACCCCCTGCAGCGCCGCGTACTTGAGGTACGACCGGTAGTACGGCACCTCGTGCGAGATGCGATCGATCAGCACCGCGTAGTCGGTGAGGTCGTCCATCTTCGTGCCGCCGAGCTGCACGAGCTCCGCAGTGACTCCCTCCTCGCGCCCGTTCACTTCCTTGATGAACGCTGGCGGAAAGCTCCACTCACGCCCCACGATCAGCCCGATCCGCTTCACCGTGCCTGCCGCCATCGTCTTGCTCCCGGTCAGTCGCTTCCGCCGATGTACATGCGAACCATTCGCTCCCACCACGGCCAATCGTGTGCCCAGCCATCCCATACGCGAAAAGCGTGCGGGATTCCCTTCGACCAGAGTGAGCGCGAGAAGCTCTCGTTGGTCCAGTGCATCGGGTCGTCCCGTCCGATCGCGAAGATGATGTTCATCCGCCGAATCGCCGCCAGCCGCCCCTCATCGTACTCGTTCGCGATGAAGTCCGCCGGGTTGTTGAAGTAGACGGAATCATCCGAGTAGCCGCCAGTCTGTTCCTTGATGTCGTACAACCCGCTCATCCCGAGCACGCGCCCGACCAGCCCCGGATGACGCAGCCCGAAGCTCATCGCGTGGTACGCTCCGAAGCTCGCCCCCGCCGTGATCAGAAACGGGTTCGAGTTCATGTGTGTCGACAGCGGCAGCACCTCGTGCAGCAGGTAGCGTTCGTACGCCTCGTGCCTGCGCGCGCGTTCCGCCGGATGCGTGTGCGTCGCGTACCAGCTCTCCGCATCGATACTGTCGACGCAGTACAGCTGCAGCCACCCCTTCTCGAGATGCTCGCCGAGGGCGCCCATCATGCCCCGATCTTCCCACTCGAAGAAGCGCCCCATCGAAGTCGGGAAGACGAGCACGCGGGCCCCCGTGTGCCCGAAGATCAGCATGTCCATGTCTTTGCCGAGCGATGGACTGGACCAACGACGCATTTCGCGGTGCATCAGTGGATTGCCGGAAAGAGGAAGTGCAGCATCGCCGGCGCGACTTCCGCCCACGCACTCTCGGTATGTCCGGCGCCTTCGATTTCCTGATAGTGCAGCGAGTCGCCAACCGTCCATCCCTTCGCCACCAGCGCATCGTGCACTCGGCGCGCGCCCGCCACCACACCATCGCCCTCGGCCGTCCCCGTCGAGAGCCACACACGAAGTGGCGGCGCGGCGCCAAGCGCGCGCACTCGGCGCACGATGAAGCGGTTGTCCCACCACACGCTCGGGGAGAGCACCGCAACGTTCCAGAAGATCCCCGAGTACTTGAGCGCCAGGTACAGCGAGACGAGTCCGCCGAGCGATGAGCCGCCGATCCCCGTGTTGGCGGCGTCGGTGAGCGTGCGATACTCCGAGTCGATGAACGGCTTGAGCTCGTCGACGAGCATGCGCCCGTATTTGTCCGCGTTCCCGCCGGCGCGCTTCGCCGCGTCGCGCGTGGGGGTGTACTCGTCGATGCGGTACGCGCCCGCGTTGTACACGCCCACGATGATCAGCGGTGTCACGAGCCCCGCCGCAATCATCCCCTCGGCCGCCTCATCGAGCCGCCACTCGCCGCTGAACGCCGTTGCTTCATCGAAGAGGTTCTGGCCGTCCTGCATGTAGAGCACGGGATAGCGGCGATCGACATCCTCGTCGTAGCCCGGGGGTAGATAGACGATGACGTCGTGCTCACTCTCGAGGAAGCGCGAGCGGACCTTCTCGTGGAGGCGGAAGGTGCCCGTGAGGGTATGTGGTTTCTGCTCGTCCGACATGGGGGGAAATTGAGAGGAGGCCACACTCTCGGGGCAAGTGCCGAACCACCGAAATGATTCAGCTCCGCCGCGCACCCCGAACCGTTACTCCGCCTTGAGCCCCGGCGGCGGCACGGTGATCAGCCGCGCGCCGAAGCGGCACGCCTCGACGTAGCCCGGCTCGCTCACCGCGCAGAAGGTCTCGCGGATCTCCGGCTTCTGCTCGAGGCTCACGGACTCCTCTCCCACCGCCTCGTAGCAGCGCGACTTGAGATGATGCTCGCTCACCTTCTGACAGAACGAGACCCCATCGGCGGTTTTCGCAGTGACGTCGATGATGTTCTTCACGACACCGATGATGCACCACTCGCGGTATTTCTCCGGCGCGTTCGTGCACAGGTCGATCGCTTTCAGATGATCGCCGACGACGAACGAGTTGATGTCCGTGCCGAAGCCCGTGAAGCACATGTAGCGGTACTTCTCCGGCACACCCATGCAGTCCTTCGCGACCGCGGGCATCTTGTGGTCATCGAAGTACATGATGATCGACACCTGGTTCTGATAGCAGGTCGGCAGATACCGCTCCGGCAGAATCGTGCACGGATAGTTCAGATCCTTCTTGTCGATCTGCTTCCAGCTACGGGCCTCTTCCGGCATGTCCATCCCCGGCATTCCATGGTGCGGCTCGGTCGCGTCGACGACGTTCTCCATGAACGCGCCGCCGTAGCACGACTCGCGGTCCCAGCCATCGACGAGCAGATCGCATCCCTTGAGCGAGCTGACGAGGTTGTGCTCGTAGTGCATCGTGAGCCCGTGTCCGAGCCCGTGCGCGCACTGGAAGCGCAGCCACCCGTAGACGCCCACCTGCGACCAGGGCACGCACAGATCGCGCACCGACTGCGAGTCGACCTTGCCCGTAGCAGCGAAGTACGCCTCGATCACGCCGTGATAGCATCCCGATTGAAACGCATCCGTGCAGCTCGAGAAGGTGCGCTCGACATTCTTGTCGACGTCGAAGGCGTGCATCCCGATCGCGTGCGCGTACACGTGCCCGAAGCCGCGCACATCTCGGTCGCCGTTCGCGATCTGCATGAGCGTTCCCATCGCGAGCTTCGGCCCGCCGCGATCAACCAGCGGCACGAGCTGCTTCTGGTAGCACGGGATCTTGTCGCCGTTGATCTTCGAGCAGCTGTCGAGCGCCGCCTTCGCCAGCGCGATCGAATCGGAGCCCGTCGCGACCTCGGCGGCCGAGGCCTCGGCGACGCTGGCGCTCCCGGTGCGCCACAGCTGCTTCTGGACCACTGTCACGATGACAGCAGCGATGATCAATGCGGCCACGAAGGCCGCTCGGCGTGAGCTCGTCATACCAATGAGACGCGCGCGAGAGTCAGATGGTCATTCCCGGGGAGCCCGCCTCGCTGTTAGCGTATTCAGCGGACGGGCGACCCTCAATTTTACGACGGCAACTATGAATCCCACCACCGAGCGCCCCCGCGGCGCCATGGCGAGCTGGACGCCACTCAAGGCCATCGTCGTAGGCGGCTTCCTCGCCGGGCTGGCCGACATGTCGTACGCGCTGCTCTGGTTCAGCGGGGTGAAGGGCGTCGCGTGGATCAAGATCCCGCAGTCGGTGGCCGGTGGCCTCATCGGCAGGGCGTCATTCGACGGCGGCATGGGCACCGCTATTCTCGGGCTCGGCCTTCACTGGCTCGTGGCCTACATCTGGGCGACGATGTTCGTGATCGCGGCCGTGCGCTTTCTGCCCGCACTGCTGCGCAAGCCGGTGCCGTACGGACTCGCGTACGGCGCGTGGGTCTACTTCTTCATGAACTGGGTGGTGCTCCCGCTCGACGCGATGCACACGAAGCCGCACTTCGCGCCGCTCGACACGTGGCTGACAGGGCTGGCGGTGCACATGTTCGGGATTGGGTTGGCGATCTCGCTGAGCGCGGCGAAGACGGCGCCGCGGGGGTCGCTCGGTGGGCCGCGAGCGACTCAGTAGTGGTATCTCGCCATAATAAACACCACGCGGTCCTCGAACACCAAATAGACGAGCCGATGCTCCTGCGTGATGCGGCGGGACCACGCACCCGAGCCCAGGCTTTTTAGTCGCTCGGGCTTCCCGATGCCGTCGTGTGGATCGCGAAGTACTGCCTTCACCAGCGCGATGACCCGGAGCGCGATCTCTCGCTTGGTTTCGACCCACCATTCGAGATCTTCAATGAAATTTGGATCGAAGTGACACGCGCGAGTCTGCCTGATTGTCACTCCAGGTCCGCTTTCAGAGTTACTCACGCGACGCGTCGAGTTGCGCGCCTCGTCAGCTATTTGCTCAACCCGAGGCGCGCAGCAGCTTCTTCCGGCCCCATTGCCATCGTTTCACTCCCGTGCGCGCGCGCGATTGCATCGAGGAGGCGGCGCGCGTTAGCGGGCGAGCGAAGCAGATGCGCGGTCTCCCGTAGTCCCTCGAGCTCAGCGGCTGGCATGAGCGCCATATCCTCATGCCCCCGACGGGTGATGACCAGCGGCTCCTGCGTGCGCTCAATCGTGTCCCACACCGAAGCGAGGTTCTCGCGAACGTTACTGTAGGTGCCCTTCTTCACGCGAACCTCGGCTTTTAGTAGTTAGTAACCTTTTACGCGCTGATAACGTAAATCATGTACGCATATACTGTACAATACTCACAGTCATTTGTCAGCGTTGGTTCGTAGCGCTCACTCACCTCCCTCACTCGATATCGTCAATCGACCTCGGCCAGTCCTTCCCCAACAGCCGCGACAGCGCCCGATCCGCCAACAGCCTCCCGCCCGTCTGGCATCGCGCACAATAATTCGTCTCGTTCGACGCATACCGGATCCGCTGCACCGTTGCCTGGCACACCGGGCACGGCTCCCCGAATCGCCCGTGCACCGCCATCTCCTCATGAAACGCGGTCACCTTCTCGGGAAAATTCTCCCCCGCCTCCGCGCGCAACCGCTCAGTCCACTCCATCAGCGTCTCGCGCGTCGCGTCAGCCAGCCGCGCGAGCTCCTCATCGCGCATCTTCCGCATCACCAGCTTCTCGAGCACCTCGCCCACGATGCTCCGCTCGAGATGCTCGCGATACACGGTGATGTCCGGGAGCTCGGGCATCGCTCAGCTCCGCGTCCTGCCGCGCTCCGTCATCCCCGATCCCGCCACGCGCGCACTCCGCACCGAAATCGGAACCGCCACGTCGCGATCGAGCGCGAGCGGCACCAGCCAACGCAGATTGTCGATCACGTTCTCCGGCAGCACGCGCACATCCGCGAGAAAGATCTCCTGATCCTCGAGGGTCCTCGCCTCGGCCGCGCGCGCACTCACTGCACTCAAGACGTGCATCCGATACTCCGCATCATCCCATACCAGCAGCTCGCTCCACTCAGCCACATCCACCCCGCACTCTTCCCTCACCTCGCGTCTCGCCGCCGACACCGCCGACTCCCCCTCCATGATGCTCCCGCCGAGTGCGTTCACGCGCCCCGCCTGCCACGCGGGCCTCGTACGCCGCATCAACACCACTCGGCTCCCGTCATCCGTGAAGAGCAGCGCGAGCACGAACCTCCGTTTCGACGCCACAGTCACCCGCCAGGATAAGTTTGTAACGTCCTTAAAATAGGACACTTTTGCGTACCCGAGCCACGACGAACGCCCCTACCGGGCTGCGGCGTCGCGACCACAAACTACACGCAATTGCTTGTCAGCGCACGAGATGCGGCCCCGCGCGCCGCCTGGCCCAATGCGGAATGCCTGTTGCGCTACACCTCGTCATGATCCACCACCTTTTCGGAGATCGACGTATGTGCGGGACTCGTGTTCTCATCGGTACGGTTGCTCTGCTTGTGAGCGGACTCGCGACCGTGAACGCCCAGGACCAGTACCAGGATCCCTCCGCGCGAGTGCTACGCGCGAGCTTCCTGCAGGGTGAAGTCTCCTTCCGTCCGGGCAACGTCGACGACTGGACCAGCGCGACGCTCAACTATCCGCTCACCTCTGGCGATCATCTCTGGACCGACGCCGATGCGCGCGCCGAGCTGCACGTCGGCTCGAACGCGATCCGGCTCGCACCGCAGACCGCCTTCGAAATTCTCGACCTCGATGACAATCATCTCCAGATCCGCCTGACGCAGGGTTCCGCGCTCATCCGGCTCCGCACGCTCGACGCGGATGACAACGTCGAGATCGATACGCCCACCGGCGCCGTGACGCTCATGCGCGACGGCACCTATCGCGTCGACGTCAGCACCGATGGCGCCACGAGCACGATCACGGCGCGCAACGGCGACGCCGAAGTCACCGCGAACGGCAGCACGGTTCGGGTGCGCCCGAACCAGACGGTGCTCTTCACCGTCGACGGCGCATCCCCCGACGTTCGCGAAGCCGCACCATTCGATGAGTACGACTCGTGGGCCAATGCCCGTGACCGCTCAGAAGACCAGTCGGTGTCCGCGCAGTACGTCTCGCGCGACATGACCGGCTACGAAGATCTCGATCGCAACGGCTCATGGAGCGACGACGCCGACTACGGCCACGTCTGGGCGCCGACGCACGTGGTTGCCGGCTGGGCGCCTTATCGCTACGGCCGCTGGGCATGGGTCGAGCCCTACGGCTGGACGTGGATCGACGACGCGCCCTGGGGCTTTGCGCCATTCCACTATGGTCGTTGGGCGTACGTGCGTGAGCGTTGGGTCTGGGCTCCAGGCATCATTCGCCGCCGCCCGGTGTACGCGCCCGCACTCGTCGTCTTCGTGGGTGGCTCGAGCTTTCAGGGCGACCGCTACGGCGATCGCGGTGGCGTCGCGTGGTTCCCGCTCGCGCCGAACGAGGTCTATCGTCCCGCGTACCACGTGAGCGATCGGTACGTTCGCCGCGTGAACGTCACGAACGTGAACATCACGAACATCAACATCACGAACGTCAACGTCACGAACATCACGTATCGCAATCGCGG
>JBDSHG010000152.1:0-8707 GCA_039918615.1 Gemmatimonadaceae bacterium
AGCGAGAAGGCGAGCAGCATCAGCGGCTTCGCGAGCACCTTCACGATCGGCACGTGAATGCGCCCCTGTGTGAGCGCGTACACAACCCCCGCCGCGGCGATCAGCCCCACCGCGTACGCCAACGCCACCTGGTTGATCCCCGCGAGCTTGAGGAGCACGAGCACCCCCCAGATCATGAACGTCGCCGTCATCTGCTCGGCCATTGCCGCGCGCGGCCCGCGAAGCGCCAGCGCCACCGGCGAGAGTGCCGCGGTATAGACACCCGCCACGCCCAGCGTGAGCACGTACAGCTGCGCCATCACTACCGCGCCCGACCACTGCGGCAGAACCCGCGAGAGGAGCGGCAGCACCGCATACGCCAGCGCCACGATCGGAAAGGCGATCGTCGCCGCGCCCTTAAGCGTGCTCTCGGCCAGCTCGCGCAGGCTATCCATGCGTGCCGCCAGGCGCGCCGACGCCGCGACGCCCGCGCGCAGATAGCCCTCGAAGGTGAGCGAGAGGAACTGCCCGATGCGCCACGCGAAGTTCCAGAGCCCCGCCACATCCAGGCCGAAGAAGCGCGCGATGAGGATCGGCGTCAGCGAGTCGCGCGCGACCGTCACCAGCGTCGACGTCGAGAATCCGATGCTGTCGCTCGCGAGCGCGCGTACCGGACGCAGGTTGAACGAGATGCGCCTGATCGGCTCGAGCGCGTACAGCGCGAACGTGTAGTAGAAGCAGAGCGCGATCTGCGTGATGAACACGCCCTCGACGAAGCGATGCGCGAACGCGAACGCCACGAGCGCGATGTTCTGGATGAACACCCCCTTCACCTCGAGCATCGACAGCTCGGCAAAGCGCAGGTCGCGCTCGAGCGCCACCTTGCACGACGTCTGGATCGGCGTCACGAGCAGCGCCGCGATCGAGACCACCAGCCACCCACTCCACTCCTTCGGCAGCACCCCGAACAGATTCGACGCATTCGGGATCACGATTACCAGCGCAAGGATCGCGATGAGCAACAGCGTGCGCAGCCCGGCCACCGCTGCCAGCATGTCGGGAGTCGGGTCGTCGCGCCGGCGGATCATCGCGAGCTCGAAGCCGAGCTCCGTGATGAACTGCACCGTCGACAGCGCGCCGCGCACCACGGCGAAGATGCCCAGCTCCGCGGGAAGCACGAGCGCGATGAGCGCGAAGTTGGTGCTCGCGCTGATGACGCGCAGCAGGAGCCCGCGCACGAGCAGAACGTTCGCGCCGCGGATACTCCGCTTGAGGAGGTCCGCGTGCTCTGCGTCCTCCAGCTCGGCCCCTGTCAGGCCATCGCCAAGGGCGGGTTGTGGATCATTCATGGGTGCGCGAGGCCTCGTCGACCAGCTTCCGCAATGCGGAGCTAGCCAGCGGAGATCACATTGCCCCTCTACCGCGGACCACGACGGGCACCGTGATGAGGAGAATGCGCAAATCCTCTGTGAGCGACCAGTTGTCGATGTACTTCAGGTCGAGCGCGATCCAGTCCGTGAACGTCAGCGAGCTGCGCCCACTCACCTGCCAGAGCCCCGTCATCCCCGGAAGCACGCTGAAGCGGCGCATCAGCGTCGCCTCGGAGAAGCGGCTGACGTCGCGCACCGACATGGGACGCGGCCCAACCAGCGACATGTGGCCGAGGAGCACGTTGAACAGCTGCGGCAGCTCGTCGACCGATGCTTCGCGGAGGAAGCCCCCGATCTTCGTTAGGCGCGGATCCTTCTTGATCTTGAAGATCGGCCCGGCCGCCTCGTTCAGATGCTCGATGTCCTTCATCCGCTGCTCCGCATCCACCACCATCGTGCGGAATTTGTACATCGGGAAGCGGCGGCGGTTGAAGCCGTAGCGCGGCTGGATGAAGAACACCGGGCCGGGGCTCGTCATCTTCACAGCGATCGCCGTCACGATGAGTACGGGCGAAAGCAGGATCACCGCGATCGTCGCGCCAGCGAGGTCGATGCCGCGCTTCACCATGAGGCGCGAGTCATCCGCACGCGTGGGGAGCGTGACCACCGCCATCGACTCCGCCTGCTCGAAGCGCGGCCGCGCGAGCCCGTGCTCGAACACGTCGGCGAGATACGTCGCCTGCACGCCCATGCGCTCGCAGATGCGCAGCGCGCGCTGCACGCCCGCGTACTGCGACTTGATCGGCAGCGCGATGAGCACCTCGTCGATCGGCTCGTTCACCAGCAGGCTCTCGAGCTCCGCGATCCCCCCGAGCATGCGGATCGGCGTGCCGTTCATCGGCACGGGATCCGAGTCCACGAAGCCGAGGCAGAGGTACTGCGGCTGGTCGCCCAGGCACATCTCGCGGTACGCGCGTCGCGCGCGCGGACCCGAGCCCACGATCACGAGGTTGCGCACGCCGCCCGTCGTCCCACGCTCGGTGAGCATGTGGCCGGCGCGGCGGACGATCAGCGTGTTCACCGTGACGGCGACGAAGAAGAGCGCCGTGGTGTCGTAGCGGAACGCCTGGCTGACACTCGTAACCGGGAAGATCAGCGCGACGAGCGCGCCGAGCAGACACGCGCCGATGACGCGCAGCGTCTCCTCCTCCCAGCTCATGATGCGCCGCGCGTCGTAGAGCCCGAACGAGCGGAAGAGCGCGACCCAGCAGTACGAGAGCACCGCGATCAGCATCACGTTCTTGACCGAGATCCGCATCTTCAGGAACTCGGCCAGCCCCATCACCTGGTTCTCGGCCAGATTCATCAGCACGAACGCCGCGATCAGCGTGGCGACCGCAACGAACGCGTCGACCGCCGGATTCGCGCCGTGGCGCGGCGCCGCTGCGCGCGAGTACGAGCCACGGGCCGGCACGCGCGCTGCGCGCGGACGCCCATTGCCGAACGGCGTCCAGCCGTTCGCCCACTCCGAAGAAGAACGCTTCTGATGCTCCTGCGCGGTAGCCACGACCTAGAACCGTGATTGATTGTGGTCGGCGATGTGCTGCCGTCGTCCCTTGCGTTGAATCATTCGCCCCGCTTCGAGTCCGACGTCGCGGCGTACTGCTCGCCGTACGCCTTGAGCGCCGGCACGCCGTAGTAGCGATAGGCGCCGTCGTACGAGGAGTAGCTCTTCGGCTCGATGTCGTTCAGGATCGTTCCGAACAGCGGCGCGCGCACCAGCCGCAGCTGCTCGGCCGCATACGTGATCGCCGCCTTTGCCGTGACACCCGAGCGCGCGACCAGCACGACGCCCTGCGTGACGCCGCTCAGGATCGCGGCATCCGCCACGACGTTGAGTGGCGGCGAGTCGATGATGATGATGTCGTACTCGCGCTCCGCCTCTTCGAGCAGATCGCGCAGCTCGTTCGAGAGGAGCACGCCGCCGGGATTCCCCGGGACGAGACCGGACGGGATCACGCTGAGCCGTCCCATGCCGCCCACCTCGAGCCGGTGCAGCGTGGCTTCGAGCTGCGCCTTCCCTTCCAGCAGCTCACTGAGCCCCGGCGCGATGTTGATGTCGAACGCGCTCGCGACCGAGCCGCAGCGGAGATCGGCGTCGATGAGCAGCACCGACGTTCCATGCTGCGCGAGCGTCAGCGCGAGATTCACCGCCGTGGTGGTCTTTCCCTCACCCGGCAGCGCGCTCGTGACGACGATGCTCTTCACGCGCTGGTCGGGGCGCGCGTACTGGATGTTCGTCTGCAGCTGGCCAAACGCCTCGATGATTCCCGAGCGCGACTCGACGTCGAGATCGAGCGCCCTCCGGATGGCCTCGGCAGACTTCGAAAGCTCCGAGGAGCGACGGCTCGTGGGCGTGAGGCCAACCAGCGGCACCGGTGCGCGCTCGCGCTTGACCTTCCGCCTGAGATGCACGGCGAAGCGCTTGAGGGCGCCGTCTGTAGTGCGCACGCGAATGCGCGGGATGAGTCCGAGCACCGGAACCTCGGTGATCGTCTGCAGCTGCTCGCGGGTGCGCACCGTTGCGTCGAGGTGCTCGCGCGCGACCGCCAGCAGTAGTCCGATCACCGCGCCGAGCACGAGCGCGGCGGCCATGTCCAGCATCGCGCGCGGACGCACGGGCTTCGTGGGCGCGACGGCCGAGTCGACCACCTGCACGGTGGCGTCGACGGTGGCCGCCTGGATCTCGGCCTCCTTGAGCTTCGTCTGCAGCATGCCGTACATGTCCTCGAGCACCTTCGGCTGCCGTTCGAGACGCTGATACGTCGCTTCCTGCGCCGGGATCTTCGAGAGATCGCGGCTGAAGTGCGCCATCGAGGAATCCTGGGCTGTGACCTGATTGCGGAGCCCCTCTTCGTACGTCGTCGCGATCTGGCGCAGCTGTTCCTCGAGCTCCGCGATGCGGTTGGTCAGCACGGCGACATCGGGATCCGCCGCGGTGCGGCGGGTGAGCAGCTTGGCGCGCTCGTCCTCCACGCTCGAGAGAGAGCGCAGGATCTCGGACGCGGCCTCGTTGCGGAGTAGCGTAGGGAAGGCGATGAGGCGGCGGTACGGCGACGGAGCGCCGGGTGCCTGGGGGAGCGCAGCCGCGGCGTTGACTTCCTTGAGCAGCTGCCCGAGCGCGCTTCGCTCGGACTCGAGCTTGGAGCGCTCGGCCTGCATGTCGACGAGGCGCGTGACCTGGCTCGACCCCTGGCTCTTCGGATCGACCACGGAGCCGGCGGTGCGGAAGTTCTGCAGCTCGTCTTCGGACGACGTGAGCTGCGCGGAGAGCGTGGCGATCTGCCCCTGGAGGAACTTCACGCGCTCGCGCGCCTCGGTGGTGCCGACATTCTGACGGCGCCCCATGTAAGTGCGGCCGAGCGAGTTGAGGGTGGCCGCGAGGAGGGGCGCGTCGGAGCCGCTGTAGCTCAGGCGGACGAGATTCGCCTGCGTGCTGGGGCGCGAGACGCGGAGCGCGTCCCCGAGCTCGCCAACCGCGTCCGGGAAGCGCTGGACGTGGAAGGACAGCGCGGGGTAGGCGACGGCGTGCGGGTTGAGCACGAAGGTGAAGTCGACCGTCTTGACCGTGTCGCCCGCCGCGTAGTACGCGAGCGCGGCGGTGCCTCGCTTGGTGCGCTGGAGCGAGAAGCGGCGATCCGGCTCGCGGACGAGCCAGTAGGTGCCGCTGTCGGCCTCGGGGGCGACGGCGACGGCGCCCATGACGTCGTTGCGCGAGAGCGAGCGCGGCTCGCGGAGCGTGAGCTGGAGGCCGAGGTGGTCGATGACCTGCTCGGCCATCGTGCGGCTGGTGAGGACCTCCATTTCGGTGGAGACCTCATCGTGCTCGGGGCCGGCGTTGGCGGTGAACTCGACGGAGCGCCGGCCGTTGATGTCGAAGAGCGCGGACGCTTCGTAGACCGGACGGGCGTAGTGCACATAGACCCAGGCAGCGGCGGCGCAGGCGGCCACGCAGGTCGCGATGAGCAGGACGTTGCGCTGGAGCATGCGCCACATGTCGTCGAGCCTGAGCTCATCCGTCTTCGCGGGGCGCCGCGGTTCGAGGATGGCGAGCGGCTGCGTATAGTGTCGTACCGGAAGCGACATGTTTTAGTGTTTCACGGCGAAGGTCGTGATAATGGCGACTGCGGTGCTGCCAAGCCCGATCAGAATGCCCGGGTTGCGAGCGGCCCAGCTTTTCTGCTCGACGATCACCTGGTCTCCCGAGCGCAGCGGCGAATCGCTGACGAGGAGCCCCTTGGCGAGTGGCGTGTCGAGCGTCTGGCCATCGCGAACGAGGTGGATCTTGTTCGGATTGCCGTCCGGGGAAACGCCGCCGGCGAGAGCGAGTACGTCTGTGAAGTGCATCGTTTCATCCACCGGGTAGAGCCCCGGATTGCGGACGGCTCCGAGGACGCGAACGCGATGGAGGAGACGAACTTCTATTGATGGATTGCGCAAAAACGACGAATAAGTGGACACGAGATACGTCTTGAGGGAATCGCTGGTGATCCCGCGGACGTTCAGGGCGCCGACCTTGGGGAGCACGACGACGCTCGACTCGTCGACGCTGAATTCGCCGGAGAGGTCGGGCTCACGCCAGATTTTGAGGCTGATCGCGTCGCCGGGGAGGAGCGGGTGTCCGCTGCCCGAGTATACGCCCGTGGTGCCCGTGCGCTGTGCAGCGAGGGACGGAGCTGCGAGCGCGAGGAGCAGGAGAGTTGTGGCGAAGCGTGTAAGTGACACGAGTTTTTTACCAGCGAAAGAGTTCGTCGTACGGACTCGGTTTCTACACCGGATGCAAGAAAGTGACTCTGCACACAGATGGAACGCGACCTGACGGAAATGCAGCGCCTCCGCAATCACCTTGTGGGGATCGCGGAGGCGTGTGGGAGCGACCGTGATGCCCTAAATCGGAGTGTTCTGGCCTGCGCAGCCCTCGCAACGATTTTCATCGTTGTGGTAGTTGGTCGGGGTGAAGCAGAGGGTTGAACGCATGGCGGATGTCTCTCGTGCGACAAAGATTTCCCGCTCGCGAAAGGCGAGTGATTAGTAGGACATAATAGGCGTCGTTCCACCTCTGTCAATAAGACGAAAATATGCCACGGACGTGACACGGCGGCGTCTCCGTTCAGTCGCGCTTCCACCTTATATATGTTGACCGTGCGTACGCTGACGCGCGTGCGGAAAAAGTGATATTGTACGTCCTGGAAGTGACAGCGGCGTGATAGTGCGCTTCCGGGATTCCGCGGCTGGAAAAAATTGGAGATATCGCGCAACCGGGTGGTAGATGGGCGTTTCCGGCCTCCTGGAACACCTCGGCACGGCGTTGGGGTAGCATTACCGACTCATTACTGCGGTCGTCTACTTTTGTGACGTCCCGGCACGCACCCTCCGAAGCCAAATTCTATGCATAGTCGCACCGTCTGTTCACGCGCCGCACTGCTTGCGGGCGTCTTCGCTTTCGTCTTCTCGGCTTCGCTCGCTGCGCAGGCGAAGGGCTACTCGCTCGACGACATTCTCGGCCTGCTCAGGCGTCACGTCGCGAGCGCGCGGGTGCTGAGTCTCGCGAAGTCGAGCTGCGTGACCTTCGTGGTCACGGATGAGGTGTCGACGCGGGTGAAGCGGGCCGGGGGGACGCAGGCGCTGGTGGATGGGTTGAAGCAGGTGTGCAATCCGAACGGGCCCGGGGGCGACAGCGCGACCAGGGTGTCGAGTGGCGCCGTGCCGATTCCGAGGCCGGCCGATCCACCACCGCCGGTGGACACGACCATCACCGTGCGCCTGCGCGCCGCTGTGGTCGGGAGCGATCTGACCGTTCGTGCGCTCCCGCAGCTCGACCTGTGGATCATCAGTCCGCGCGGCGACACGACGCGTGTGTCGACCGATCTCGAGGGACGCGTGGAGCGGAGCTTCAAGCCCGGCGTCTACCGGATCGAGAGTGCGCAGACGTACGAGATGAATGGCGCGAAGTACAAGTGGGGGCTGTACGAGACCTTCCAGAAGGATGGGGGGACGATCGAGCTGACGCAGAAGAATGCGCAGGTCGAGACCGTCACCGTGACCACGACCACGATCAACCCCCAAGCCGTGAAGGACAGCATCGCGAAGGACTCCGCCGCGAAGGCCATGCTCGCGAAGAAGTCGCGCACGGAGAAGGAGCTCTTCGACGACTATCGATCGGGCTTGTTCACCGTGTATGGCAGCCAGCGCGGCACCGGCTTTCTCGCCGATTCGAGTGGGCTCGTGGTGACCAATGCGCATCTGCTCGATGGCGCGGATGAAGTGCGCGTGATGCTCGATAGCAACACGAAGGTGTACGCGCGCAGATTGATGATGGATCCGGCGCACGATCTCGCGGTGCTCGCGATTCCAATGAAGCGGTGCGCGAAGTGCACGCCGCTGCCGATGTTCGACAGCACGAAGAGCGCGATGCCGACGGCGGGCGATCGCGTGCTCGCGCTGGGATCGCCGTTGAACAGGGCGGGGGTGCTGAGTACGGGGATCGTGAGCAATGCCGATGCGCAGAGCATCACGAGCGAGGTGAGTCTCGGATATCTGAACACAGGCGGTCCGCTGCTCAACACGGACGGGTATGTCGTCGGCTTGAATGCGTATCATCCGCCGGCGACGGTGGGCGCGGGACGCATCTCGAATTCCGTGGCGGCGCCCGTGGTGATGGCGGCGCTGCAGCACGCGAAGGATTCGGTGACGAGTGCGCGCTTCAAGCCCGTGACTGATTCGCTGCTCCCCGTGGTGCCGCGCGACGCGTTCCCGAGTGAGCCGATTGCCGCAGTGAGCGGGCTCGGAGCGACGCTCGATCTGCACAACTATCGGGCGGAGGTCGGCCCGTTCAAGGTGTTCATCATGACGCCGCAGGTGATGGCGTGGCGCCAGACGCAGGCGACGAAGGCGCTGGCCGACCGGAAGCGCAACGATCCGCGAAAGGCGGCGTCGTGGACGACGGTGGACCCCATTGAGGGATGGCGCGACTGGTCCGACTTTCTGGGTGAGCGCCGGGCGGTGGTGGTGTTCAACGTGACGTCGGACAAGACCGCGTTCCCATTCTACGAGCCCGACAAGATTCAGGGGATCGACGAGGGGAACTTCAAGGACATGAAGATCTATCGCGACGGCGTGGAGATCGTGCCGGTGGAGAAGGTGCGGATCCCGGCGATGCTGAACGTCGACCAGACGAAGGCGGCGGGGAAGCCAGTGGCGATGCAGGGTATTTATGTCTACCGCATCGAAGACTTCGCGCCGAGGGCGGTGGGGACGACGGCGGTGTACACGATGAGCATTACGGATGCGGCGAAGGC
>JBDSHG010000153.1:0-5914 GCA_039918615.1 Gemmatimonadaceae bacterium
TCGTACGGAAGTCGCGCGCTCGTCGAGCGCGTCCTGCACGGCTATGGCGGACCGGTCGTCCTCGATGCCGACGCGCTCAACGTCTTCGCCGGTGAGCCCGAGCAGCTTGGCGCGCTGATTGGCGAGCGCGCCGCGCTGCTCACGCCGCACCCCGCGGAGTTCGCGCGCCTCCTCGGTGTGCACATCAACGATGTGCTCGCGCGGCGCTTCGACATCGGCGCGGAGCTGGCGAAGCGCACGCGCGCGACGGTGCTGCTCAAGGGTGTGCCGACGATCGTAACGAGCGAGTCGGGCGAGCGTCTCGTCTCCTGCGCGGGCACTCCGGTGCTCGCAGCAGGCGGGAGTGGCGACCTCCTCTCCGGCATCGCGGGCACGCTGCTGGCACAGATTAGCAACGAAACGGACAGCGCGCTCACCGCCGGCGCCTGCGCCGCGTGGGTGCACGGCCGGGCGGCGGAGATCGCGGGGCGCGGCTTCGTGCGCGGCGTGACCTTCGCGAATCTCGATCTCGCCGCGCGCCGCGTCTGGCACGAGCCGCTCACGGCGCTCATGCCGCCGGTGCTCGCCGAGCTTCCGCTGGTCGGCGAGCGTTGACGCTTCGCGCGAGATGAGCGAATCGATCGAGCTCGGCCCCGGCCGCGAGTTCGACATCATCCGCGATCTCCTCGCGCGGTGGGGCGCGCGCGCGGAGGGAATCGGCGACGACGCGGCGCTGCTCGATGTGCCGGCGGGCGAGCGGCTCGTCGCGAGCGCCGACACCTCAGTGGAGCACATCCACTTCGAGCGCGCGTGGCTCACGCCGCGCGAGATCGGCTATCGCGCGACGATGGCCGCGCTCAGCGATCTCGCCGCGATGGCCGCATCGCCGCTCGGCGTGCTTCTCGCGCTCGGGCTCCCGAGGTCGTGGCTCGCGAGCGTCGGCGAGATCGGCGACGGCGTCGGCGACGCCCTCGACGTCGCAAAGACGCTCGTGCGCGGCGGCGACATCACCGGGGCGAGCGATCTCACGCTGGGCTTGACGGTGCTCGGCAGCACGGGGGAACCACTCCGGCGCAGCGGCGCACGCGTTGGCGACACGGTCTATGTCACTGGCACGCTCGGCGGTCCCGGCGCTGCGCTCGCAGCGTGGCAGCGCGGCGACACGCCCGATCCCGCCGCGCGCGACCGATTCGCGCGCCCCGTCGCGCGCATCGCCGAGGCGATCTGGCTCGCGCGCAGCGGCGCGCGCGCGGCGATCGACATCTCGGATGGCCTCCTCGCCGATGCGGAGCACATGGCGACGGCGAGCGGCGTCCGCATCCAGATCGATCTCGATCATCTGCCATTGCACGACGGCGTGGACGCGCGCGCCGCCGCGGTGAGCGGCGAGGAGTACGAGCTCCTCGTCTGCGCGGCGGCGCTCAACGTCTCCGCCTTCGAGCGCGCCACCAGGCTCCGAATCACCGCTATCGGCCGCGTAATGGAGCCAATTCCCGATGGCATTGGCGTCACCGCGCGGATGAACGGCGAACGGCTGGCGCCCGCCGAGGGGTTCCGCCACTTTTCCTGAACATGCGCGCGCTTCTGGCTTACCCGATGATGGCGGTGATGACGATTATCTTCATCGTCCCCATCGCATTCATGACGCTGTTTCGAATTCCGATTTCGCCGGACAGCTTCGTGGGACGAGGCGGGCACTGGTGGTCGTACTGGGTGCTCAAGGCCGCCGGCGTGAAGGTCGTCGTGAAGAATCCGGAGCGCGTGAGCCGCACCGAGTCGCGCGTCTACGTCTCAAACCATGTGAGCTGGTTCGAGATCTTCGCGCTCGCGACCGTCGTCGATCGCTATCGCTTCGTTGCGAAGAAGGAGATCCGGAGCATTCCGCTGTTCGGTAAGGCGGCCGGCGAAGTCGCGGCGATCTACATCGAGCGAGGCAACCGGAAAGCCGCCTTCAGCGCGTACGAAGACGCGGCGCAGCGCATCAAGGGCGGCCTCAACGTCGTCGTCTTTCCGGAAGGCACACGCGGGCGAACATATGAGCTTCGTCCGTTCAAGAAAGGGCCGTTCGTGCTCGCGATCGCCGCGCAGGTTCCCATCGTGCCGGTGATGAGTTTGGGCTCGAAGGAAGTGCAGGCCAAAGGCGAGATGGCGATACATTCAGGGTCGATCGACCTGACCTTTCTCGAGCCGGTGCCCACGAAGGGAATGACGTACGAGGATCGCGACGCCCTCGTCGAGATCGTCTGGAATCGCATTGCAGAGGCGCTGGAAGAAAAGGGCGTGCCGATCCACAGGCCAACCGAGTCGGAAGCGGCCGCGCTCCAGGCAGAATGAACGCACTTCAACCGAGAGATCCATGTCAGAGATCGTAGACATCACCGCGCGCGAGATTCTCGATAGCCGTGGTAATCCGACCATCGAGGCGGACGTGTTGCTGGAGAGTGGTGCGATGGGCCGCGCGGCGGTGCCGAGCGGCGCGTCGACGGGCGAGCACGAGGCGCTCGAGCTGCGCGACGCGGATCCCAAGCGCTACCTCGGCAAGGGCGTTCTGCGCGCGGTGCAACACGTCGAAGAGACGATCGCGCCCGCGCTGCGCGGGATGCAGGCGATCGACCAGATCGGCATCGACCGCGCGCTGCTCGATCTCGATGGCACGCCGAACAAGGAGCGGCTCGGCGCGAACTCGATCCTCGGCGTCTCGCTCGCGACGGCGCGCGCGGCCGCAGAGGAGCTCGGACTTCCACTGTTCAGATATCTCGGCGGCCCGATGTCGCGCACGATGCCCGTGCCGATGATGAACATCCTCAACGGCGGCGCGCACTCGACGAACACGGTGGACTTCCAGGAGTACATGATCGTCCCCGTCGGCGCCGAGACGTTCGGCGAGGCGCTGCGGATGGGCGCAGAAGTTTTTCACTCGCTGAAAAAGGTGCTGGTGAAGCGCGGGCTGGCCACGAGCGTCGGCGACGAGGGCGGCTTCGCGCCGGACCTCAAGAGCGACGAGGATGCGCTCACGATCATCATCGAGGCGATCGAGGCCGCGAAGTATGCGCCCGGAAAGCAGATCGCGATCGCGCTCGACTGCGCGGCGAGTGAGCTCTACGACAAGGATGGCAAGTACACCTTCAAGAAGAGTGGTGGCGGCACCTTCGACGCGGCCGGAATGATCGAGATGTACGCGCGATGGATGGAGGAGTATCCGATCGTGTCGATCGAAGATGGGTTGGCCGAGGATGACTGGGATGGCTGGATTGCGCTCACGACGGCGCTGGGCGATCGCGTCCAGCTCGTCGGCGACGACATCTTCGTGACGAACACCGAGCGCCTCGCGCGCGGCATCGAGAGTCATGTCGGCAACGCGATTCTCATCAAGGTGAATCAGATCGGCACGCTGACGGAGACGCTCGAGGCGATCGAGATGGCACGGTCGGCGGGCTATCTGTCGATCATTTCGCATCGCTCTGGCGAGACGGAAGACACCTTCATCGCGGATCTCGCGGTGGGCACCGGCGCTGGGCAGATCAAGACCGGCTCGGCGTCGCGTACCGATCGCGTCGCGAAGTACAATCAGCTCCTCCGCATCGAGGAGATTCTCGGCGACGCGGCGGAGTATCCCGGCGGCGCGATCTATGGTTTGTAGAACTTCGTAGCGCAACCGAACATGCGCGGGCGGTGGAGTCGCATCATCTGGATCGCGATCGGTGCGATCGTGTTCGTGTACGCGCTGCAGGGCGGGGAATACAGCACGACGGCGCTCCTCGCGCAGCGGTCCCGCGCGAAGCGGATGAAGGCGGGAATGGACTCGCTGCGTCGCGAGATCGACTCACTGGCGCGGGTGAAGAAGGCCGTCGAGGGCGATCCTGCGGTGCAGGAGCGTATCGCGCGCGAGGAGTTCGGCATGGTGCGCGGAAACAAGGAGATTCTGTACCGCTTTGCCGAGCCGGATACGGGGCGCAAACCTTGACACGCCCCTGAAAACCCCGGATATTTGACGTCCTGGCGCGGGGTGGAGCAGCCTGGTAGCTCGTCGGGCTCATAACCCGAAGGTCGCGGGTTCAAATCCCGCCCCCGCTATTACGAAGTGCAGGATCCAAGGGTCGGCCCATGTGAATGGTCCGGCCTTTGTCGTTTTGATGAGTCGCGTCATGCCGCATGTTGAACGTGCTCATGTTGTAGCCCTGCCTACTGGCGGCGCAACAGTCGCGGAGGTGACGACATCATCGATGCCGGCGGTTGCTTCCGGGCGTCAGCTTCCGATCCGCGCCGCTGTTACCTGGCCGGTGATGCTCAGGTCAGAAAGGAGGCGGCGCGCGATGCATCGCCGTTCCTTCACTCCGGTGTTCACATGCGCAGTCGCCGCAGCTGGATCGCGCGCGTCGTCCTTTGCTCGGTCGTCGCCGCGTGCTCCTCATCGCGAGATGGCACGGGTCCGACGCCTGATACTGTCGCATCCGTTCGTGTCTCCGCGAGCGACAGCTCGATCGACGTGGGCTCGACTGCGCAGCTGACGGCCGTCGCACGGGATGGCACGGGTGCGGCGATGCCCGATGCGCACTTCGCGTACACGAGCTCGGACGTCTCCGTCGCGACCCTGAGTGCGAACGGTGTGGCGACGGGCGTCAGCGCGGGACACGCGTGGCTCTTCGCGACGAGCGGCGGCATCGCCGACAGCCTCGCGCTCACCGTGGCGGCGGTCGTCGACAACGCGATTCATGTCGGTCCGACGCGCACGTACAAGACTCCGTGCGCGGCCATCGCCGTCGCCCACGCGAGCGACGTCATCGAGATCGATGCGGCGACGTACTCGGGTGATGTCTGTGTCATTGCGACGACCGGGCTCACGCTGCGCGGCATCGGCGGCCGGCCGAAGCTCGACGCCGCAGGACACAGCGCGGAAGGGAAGGCCATCTGGGTGATTCGCAACGCGAACACAACGATCGAGAACATCGAGTTCGCGAACGCCACCGTGCCGGACAACAACGGGGCAGGGATCCGGCACGAGAGCGGCAATCTCACGGTTCGCGGCTGCTACTTCAATCACAACCAGGACGGCATCCTCACAGGCGCCGACTCGACGAGCGACGTCGTGATCGAGTCGTCGGAGTTTGCCTTCAGCGGCGAGACGCCGACACCTGGGTACGAGCACAACATGTACATCGGCGCGATCCATAGCTTCACACTGCGCGGGAGCTACTCGCACGATGTGTTCGAGGGCAATCTGGTGAAGTCGCGCGCGCGTACGAATTACATCCTCTACAACCGCATTACGGGCGAGAGCGGCAGCGACAGCTACGAGCTTGACCTCCCGAACGGTGGCCGGTCGTTCGTGATCGGCAACATCATCGAACAGGGCGTGAGCTCGCCGAACCACACGATCATTGAGTACGGTGCCGAGGGCATTCCGGCCGGGCGCTCGATGGATCTGTTCGTGGTGAACAACACGATAGTGAATGACGAGAGCGCCGGAACATTTGTGACGGTTGGTGGTACGGTGACGGTGCCCGTGACGCTGCGGAACAACATCTTCGCGGGGCCAGGTACGATCACGAACCAGGGGACGGCGGTGCTCGAGTCGAATACCGTCGCGGCGGATGGCGATCCGAAGTTCGTGAATCGCGCGGGATATGATTATCGTCTGCTGGCGGGGTCGCCGGCGATCGATCACGGCATCGATCCGGGGAGCGCGTTTAGCGTGTCGCTCGTTCCGACGCTGCAGTACGTGCACCCGACGTCGACGGTTGCGCGCCTGACCAAAGGGAGCGCGATCGATCGGGGGGCGTACGAGTACGTGCCGTAGCACGGTTGAATGCCCCGACTCGTTGGCCTATTTTCCTTGGCTGGATGCGCAAGGGATCGCGAGGCAGGGTAGCTCAGCTGGTTAGAGCACGGCACTCATAATGCCGGGGTCGCGGGTTCGAGTCCCGCCCCTGCTATT
>JBDSHG010000154.1:0-8663 GCA_039918615.1 Gemmatimonadaceae bacterium
GGACAACATCCAGATGGAGATCGAGCTGATCACGCCGATCGCGATGGATGAGGGGCTGCGCTTCGCGATCCGCGAGGGTGGCCGCACCGTCGGCGCCGGCGTCGTCACGAAGATCATCAAGTAGTAGGAGCGGCTTCCAAAGCGCAGGGGACGCCAAAAGGGCGTCTCCATCGGAAAGGAGCCGCCTTGCGGCGTCTCCAGGCAGGGTTCAACCCCGGCCGATCTCTTTAATCGTCACCGCACATGCCTCGCGAAAAAATCATTCTTGCCTGCAGCGACTGCAAGAATCGCAATTATTTCACCGACAAGAACAAGCGCCTGCACCCCGAGCGCGTCGAGTGGAAGAAGTATTGCCCTCGATGCAACTGCCACAAGCTCCATAAGGAAACGAAGTAACCGTGGCCACTGACGCGGTACGCAATGGGTCGTGGTTCCAGAACTTTCGCGCGAGCGTTGCCCGCACCGGGCCGTTCCTGCGCGAAGTCCAGGTGGAGCTCCGGAAAGTCAGTTGGCCCGACAGGCGCCAGCTGATCGAAGCCACGCGCACGATCATCATCGTCGTGCTCGTGATCGCGTTCCTCATCTTCCTGATGGATTCGTTCTTCCAGGAAGTGCTCGTGACGTTCATTCCGTCGCTGTTCAAGTGAGCACCCTCGTGGAAGGGCATCGCTGGTACGCCATTCAGACGACGGCGGGGCATGAGAACAAGGTTCGCTTGCTCATCCTGCGACGCATCGAGTCCGACGCGCGGCCGGCGGAAGATCGCCCGATCCGCCAGGCGCTCGTGCCGACGCAGGAAGCCGTCGAGATCAAGAACGGCAAGAAGGTCAACGTCGAACGGAAGATCTATCCGGGCTACGTGCTGGTCGAGATGGTCATGAACCAGGAAACGCTGCACGACATCAACAGCATCCAGGGCGTCATCAAGTTCGTCGGTCAGGAGCGGCTCCCGCAGCCGCTGCGTCCCGACGAGGTCAACCGCCTCCTCGGCGTCGCCGACGATCGTGAGACCGAGGAGCCGAAGGAAGAGATTCCGTTCATGGTCGGTCAGGCGGTGGCGATCACCGAGGGGCCGTTCACCGATTTCAATGGCACCGTCGAGGAAGTGTTCGCCGATAAGGGAAAGGTTCGCGTGTCGGTCTCGCTCTTCGGACGGCCAACCAGCGTCGAGCTCGACTATCTGCAGCTGAAGGGCTACTAGCGACTTCGGATACGGGCACGACAGGCAGCACGTCGGCTACCACGACGACGATAAACACAAAGTGGAAGCTGTTACGGTGGGGCGGCGGTACATGCGAGCGAGTGGCGCGCATGACTCACCCCCACACAACGCGATAGGAAGGATTATGGCGAAGAAGGCAACTGGTTTTGTGAAGCTGCAGGTGCCGGCAGGCAAGGCGAATCCGGCTCCTCCGGTGGGAACGGCGCTCGGTCCGCACGGCATCAACATCATGGCGTTCTGCAAGGAGTTCAACGCTCGCACGCAGAATCAGGATGGGATCATCCTCCCAGTCGAGGTGACCATCTTCTCGGACAAGTCGTTCACGTTCATCCTGAAGACCCCGCCCGCCGCCGTGCTCCTCAAGAAGGAGCTCGGTTTGGAGAAGGGCTCGGGAGTTCCGAACAGAACGAAGGTCGGCAAGGTGACGCGTGCGCAGCTCCGGAAGATCGCCGAGATCAAGCTTCCCGACCTCAACACGGACAACATCGACTCCGCCATCGCGATGATCGCGGGCGCTGCACGGTCGATGGGGATCGAGGTGACCGACTAATGCCCGATCACGGCAAGAAGTACGTCGACGCCGCCAAGAAGCGCACCGCGCTTCAGGCGTACCAGGCCCGGCAGGCGATCGACCTCGTGAAGAGCGCCGCGTTCGCGAAGTTCGACGAGACCGTCGAGATCGCCGTCCGCCTCGGAGTCGATCCGCGTCACGCCGATCAGGTCGTGCGCGGTACGGTCGTGCTCCCCGCCGGCACCGGTAAGTCGGTGCGCGTCGCGGTGATCGCGGTCGGCGAAAAGGCGCGCGAGGCCGAGGCCGCGGGCGCGGAGTTCGTCGGCATCGAGCTGATTCCGCGGATCAAGGAAGGATGGATGGACTTCGATGTCCTCATCTCCACCCCTGATCAGATGGGACAGGTCGGACAGCTGGGTCGCGTACTCGGTCCTCGCGGACTGATGCCGAACCCGAAGGCCGGCACCGTGACCTTCGACATCGAGCGCGCCGTGCGCGAGGTCAAGGCCGGCAAGATCGAGTTCCGCGTCGACAAGGGCGGGAACGTGCATGCGCCGATCGGCAAGGTCTCGTTCAGCGCCGAGGCGCTGACGTCGAACTTCGCGGCGTTCATGGATCAGATCATCCGCTCCAAGCCGTCCGCGGCGAAGGGCGTCTACGTGCAGAACGTGGCGATCTCGAGCACCATGGGCCCCGGGATAGCGATCGACATCACCCCGTACCGGTCCTAGACGATGAAGCGCACAGAGAAGGAGCAGCTCGTCACGGAGCTGACGGCGAAGATCAGCGGTGCGACCGCGTTCTACTACACGGACTTCACCGGCTTGAACGTCAAGAAGATGACCGAGCTGCGCCGCCGCTTCCGCAAGGCCGGCGTCGAGTACGTGGTCATCAAGAACTCACTCGCGCTTCGCGCGGTGAACGAGTCGGGACTCGCGGGCTCGCGCCTGCGTGGACCGACCGGCGTCGTAATCGGGAAGGATCCGGTCACGGCCGCCAAGGTGTTGAGCGACTTTGCGAAGGAGAACGAGCAGCGGCCCGTGGTGAAGGGTGGGATGCTCGACGGCAAGGCGATCGATACCGCGCAGGTGAAGCAACTCGCGTCGCTCCCGTCACGGGAGCAGATGCTGGCGGATCTCGGCGCAGGATTGCAATCACCGATTGCCGCGTTCCTCGGAGCGCTGTCCGGTGTGCTCAGCACGTTCGCGGGTGCGATGGAAGCACTGCGTCAGCAGAAGGAAAGCGCATAACGGTTCCCAGGTGGTTTGTCCGATACAACACGCCCCAGGAAACACGAGAACACCTGGGATTGACTTAGGGAGAGAGAAGAAAATGGCGAACACAACGCTGAGCTCGGACGAGATCCTCGAAGCGATCGGCAACATGTCGGTATTCGAGCTCGCCAGCCTTATCGAGACTTTCAAGACGAAGTTCAACGTCACCATCGCGGCGGCTGCTCCGGCCGGTGCGGCGCCTGCGGGCGGCGGTGGCGCTGCGGCTCCTGCGGCTGAAGAGCAGACCGAGTTCACGGTCAACCTCAAGGCAGCGGGCGCGAAGAAGATCCAGGTGATCAAGGTCGTACGCGAGATCACCGGGCTCGGACTCAAGGAAGCGAAGGACCTCGTCGACGGTGCGCCGCAGGCGGTCAAGGCCGGCGTCAACAAGGACGAAGCGAATCAGATCAAGGCCAAGCTCGAAGAGCAGGGCGCCGAAGTCGAAATCAAGTAAGGCGGCCGCAGGGTTCGTGGCGGGCGATTCGTTGCCCGCTGCGGGAACTGCCGCGCAGCACGCCGGTATTACATCGGCTCCGGCTGCCGGCCCTCTCTTGATTCCGGCGCGAATGGTTCGACTCCAGAATCGTACGAAACAATCGGGTTTCTCAGGTGCTCCACCCCGCTATCGCGTTTTTTGCGCGAATTGTGGGGGCGGGGCCCTTTCGTCTGCGCGTGGGTGATACATGGCTGAGACAATGAAGCAAATCTCGTTCGGTAAGCTCGATAAGGGCATGGAGATGCCGCATCTCCTCGACATCCAGACGCGCGCCTTCGAGGCGTTGCTGCAGCTGGATGCCGCGTCCCACGACCGTGAAGACGTCGGTCTCGAGCGCGTATTCAAGGACCTCTTCCCGATAACGGACGTCCACGAGAACTACTCGCTGGAATTCGTCCGCTATTCGCTCGGCGAGCCCAAATACTCTGTGGGCGAGTGCATCGAGCGGGACATGACCTACTCCGCTCCTCTCAAGGCGACGCTGCAGCTCGTCGTCAACGAAGAGGTCAACGGACAGAAGCGCCCTCGCAACATCATTGAGAAAGAGGTCTACCTCGGTGAGCTGCCCCTGCTCACGCCGCTCGGGACCTTCGTCATCAATGGCGCCGAGCGCGTCATCGTCAGCCAGCTGCACCGCTCGCCGGGTGTCGTGTTCGAAGAGTCGACGCACCCGAACGGGCAGCGCCTGATCTCGTCGCGCATCATCCCGTTCCGCGGCTCGTGGGTCGAGTTCACCGTCGACATCCACGACGTCGTGTACGTGCACATCGACAAGAAGAAGAAGTTCCCCGCTACCGCGCTCCTCCGCGCGCTCGGCTACGGGAGCAACTCGGATATTCTCCGCCTCTTCTTCGCGGTTCGTGATCTCGATCTGACCAAGAAGCTCGAGTCGCGCGGCGATCAGCGCGAGGTGCTCGGCGCGATCATCGCCGAGGACATCACGCTCGCTGGTGAGGCGACGGCCGAAGACGCACCCAAGCTCAAGACGAAGAAGGCGCGCGCCGAGCGTGAGCGCGGCGAAGCCGAGATGCTCGTCAAGGAAGGCGACGAGCTCACCCCCGAGGTCTACAACCGTCTGCGCCGACTCGGCGTGGACTCGGTTCGTGTGTTCGCGAGCTACATGACGATCGATCTCCGTGACGAGACCGATGCGATCGAGCGTGGTGAGCGCCCGGTGCGTCGCGTGCTCGCCGTCGACGTCGCCGAAGCCGAGACGGGCGAGGTGATTGCCGACGCGGGGCAGTCGCTCAACGACACGCTGCTCAAGAAGCTCAGGAAGAACGAGATCAACAAGGTGCAGGTGTTCGTCGCCTCGGGACGTGCGGAGTCGACGCTCATCAAGAACACGCTCCTCAAGGATCCGACGCACTCCGAGAAGGAGGCGTTGAGCCAGATCTATTCGCTGCTCCGTCCAGGCGATGCACCGAATCTCGAGACGGCGCGAATCGCGCTCGAGCGCCTCTTCTTCTCGCAGAAGCGCTACGACCTCGGTCGCGTGGGTCGCTACAAGATCAACCAGCGGCTCGGCCTCAAGTCGCCGGCGTCGCTCACGGTGCTCACGAAAGAGGATTTCGTGGCGATCGTGCGCTACCTCGTCGAGCTCCATGAAGGTCGCGGCAAGACGGACGACATCGATCACCTCGGCAACCGCCGCATTCGCTCGGTTGGTGAGCTGATCGCGAATCAGTTCTCCGTCGGTCTCTCACGCATGGCGCGCCTGGTGAAGGAGCGCATGTCGATCAACACCGATCCGGAAAAGATCACGCTCGACGACCTCGTGAACGCTCGTACGGTGAGCGCGGTTATTCAGGCGTTCTTCGGATCGTCGCAGCTTTCGCAGTTCATGGATCAGACGAACCCGCTCGCCGAGCTGACGCACAAGCGTCGCCTCTCGGCGCTCGGACCGGGCGGACTCACCCGTGAGCGCGCCGGCTTCGAAGTCCGTGACGTGCATTACTCGCAGTATGGCCGCATGTGCCCGATCGAAACGCCGGAAGGTCCGAACATTGGACTGATCACGTCGCTCGCCTGTTTTGCCCGCGTCAACGATCTCGGCTTCGTCGAGACGCCGTATCGTGTCGTGCGAAAGGGGAAGGTGACGGGCGAGATCGAGTGGCTGGATGCAAATCGCGAAGAAGATGCGATCATCGCTCAGGCGAACGCGAAGCTCAATGCCGACGGCACGTTCGTCGATGAGCTCGTGCTCTGCCGTCAGCAGGGTGACGTGCCGCTCACACCGCCGGACCGAATCGATTACATGGATGTGGCGCCGGAACAGCTCGTGTCGATAGCTGCCGCGCTCATTCCGTTCCTGGAGCACGACGACGCGAACCGCGCGCTGATGGGATCGAACATGCAGAGGCAGTCGGTACCGCTGCTCAACCCGCGGACGCCGCTCGTCGGCACGGGGCTCGAGGAGAAGGTGGCGCGCGATTCCGGCGCCGTCGTCATCGCGAAGCGCTCTGGTGTCGTTACGCGCGTCACCGCGGATGAGATCATGGTGGACGCCGGCCCCGCCGATCGTGCACGCACGGAAGAGCGCCGCTCCGGCGACCGCCCGCTCGCGCGTCTCACGCAGAACGACCGGTACCGGCTCAAGAAGTACTGGCGCACCAATCAGGATACGGCGATCAACCAGCGTCCCCTCGTGCGGCTCGGCCAGCGCGTGAAGGAAGGCGATGTGTTGGCCGACGGTGCGGCAACGGAGATGGGGCAGCTGGCACTCGGCTCCAACGTTACCGTGGCGTTCATGCCGTGGTACGGACACAACTTCGAAGATGCCATCGTGCTTTCGGAGCGGCTCGTGAAGGACGACGTCTATTCGTCGATCCACATTCAGGAGCTGGAGCTGCACGTCCGTGACACGAAGCGTGGCCAGGAAGAGATCACGCGGGAGATTCCGAACGTCGCCGAGGAGAGTCTGATCGATCTCGACGAGCGTGGAATCATTCGCATCGGCGCGCACGTCAAGCCGGGCGACATTCTGGTGGGGAAGATCACGCCGAAGGGCGAGACCGAGCTATCACCGGAAGAGAAGCTGCTCACCGCGATCTTCGGTGAGAAGGCGAAGGACGTGAAGGATTCGTCGCTCAAGGTGCCGCCGGGAATGGAAGGCGTCGTCATCGACGTCAAGATCTTCTCGCGCATCGATGATCAGGTGATCGAAAAGGATCGCGGAGAGCGGATCGGTGAAGTGCGTCGCCTCGAGAACGACGAGAAGATGCGCGTCAGCGAAGTTCGCGACGGCGAGCTGGCCGAGATGTTCGAGGGCCAGGTCGTCACGCTCGCGCTCAAGTCGGGGACGGTCGAGGAAGCCATTACGGCGGGGACGAAGCTCACCCCCGACGTGCTGCGCGACATCAAGATCGCCGCGCTCGACCTGAAGACGTTCCGCGTCGAGAACAAGAAGATGAACGAGCGGATCCGCGAGGTCATCGAGGCAGCGAATGCCGAGAAGGCGCGCATCGAGGAGAAGGCGGAGGAGCGGATCGACAAGATCCTGCAGCCCGACGAGCTTCCCCCGGGCGTGATCCAGCTCGTCAAGGTGTATCTCGCCGAGAAGCGCAAGATCTCGGTGGGTGACAAGATGGCCGGCCGTCACGGCAACAAGGGTATCGTCGCGCGCATCGTGCCTGAGGAGGACATGCCGTTCCTCCCCGACGGTCGCCCGGTCGACATCGTGTTGAATCCGCTCGGCGTCCCGAGCCGAATGAACGTCGGTCAGATCCTGGAGACGCACCTCGGATGGTGCGCGAAGCAGCTGGGCTTCTACGCGAAGACCCCGGTGTTCCAGGGCGCGAACGAGCGAGAGATCGGAATGATGCTGCGTCTCGCGGGGCTCAAGTGGGCCGCGCCGGCGCTGGCGCTGAGCGTGGCGCCGCCGAGCATCTCGGATCAGGACATCAAGACGATCATGCACGATATCAGGCCGGCGCGTGCCGGCGAGGCGCACGTGAACCTCGACGCCGCGACGGTGAACGATCTGGGCGGACGCACGATGTCGCAGGAGACGCGCGACATCTTCTTCCGCTTCCGCGATTTCCTCACGGCGGCCGCGAAGGAGCTGGCCGATCGGGAGCATGCGGAAGTCGAAGCGCAGATCACGCTGCACGGAGCGCTCGGTGAGGACGCCGAGTTCCCGGAAGCGCGCAAGGGTGAGTTGCGCAATGCGCTCAAGCAGCTCGAGAAGAGCCGCGGCCGCGAGAGCGCGGATTTGTTGCAGTCGCAGGAGCTGCCGGCGCTTGCGGCGATGCTCGGACCGAAGTCGGAGGCGGATGTAGATGCGGCGGCGGTCGAGCTGATGCGGCTCGCCGGGCTGACGCTCGCCGGCAAGGTGTGGCTGCGCGATGGTCGTACGGGCGAGCGGTTCGCGAACCCGGTGACCGTCGGTGCGATCTACATGCTGAAGCTCTCGCACCTCGTGGACGACAAGATCCACGCGCGAAGCATTGGACCGTATTCGCTGGTGACGCAGCAGCCGCTCGCCGGAAAGGCGCAGTTCGGCGGCCAGCGTTTCGGAGAAATGGAAGTGTGGGCGCTGGAAGCGTATGGCGCCGCGCACACGCTGCAGGAGATCCTCACGGTCAAGTCGGATGACGTGAATGGTCGAAGCCGCGTGTACGAGGCGATCGTGAAGGGCCAGAATCTGCCAGAACCGGGGATTCCGGAGTCGTTCAACGTGCTCGTGAAGGAGCTGCAGGCGCTCGGCATCTGGGTGCATTTGGGTGCGACGGGTGAGAACGGGCACGGCAACGGCAACGGGGAGGATTAGTACATGATTGACTTTCGCAGCGTGCGCGAGCAGAGAAGCTCGGCATTCGACTTCATTCAAATCCGCATCGCTTCTCCGGAAGAGATCCGCGGCCCCAAGGACCCGAAGGAGCGCGAGCGCCACGAGATGCAGGGGCTCCGCAACTGGTGGTCGTGGGGCGAGGTCACCAAGCCGGAGACGATCAACTACCGCTCGTTCAAGCCCGAGAAGGATGGCTTGTTCTGCGAGCGCATCTTCGGTCCCGTAAAGGACTGGGAATGCCATTGCGGCAAGTACAAGCGCATCCGCTATCGCGGCGTGATCTGCGATCGTTGCGGCGTCGAGGTCACCCTGTCGCGCGTCCGTCGCGAGCGCATGGGGCACATCGAGCTCGCCGTACCCGTCGCGCA
>JBDSHG010000155.1:0-13079 GCA_039918615.1 Gemmatimonadaceae bacterium
CTTCTCTCCGTTTAATCGTTTCACCAAACTGTTGACACTTCCCTTCTCCCGAAGCGAGTCGCCTACTGACCCGCCTTCGCGTAGAGGCTCGCGAAGTCGCCGTCGGTCAGCACAACCTTGGCGCCGTGGGCGCGGGCGTATTCGATCTCTGCGGGGGTGTTGCACGTCCACGTGAAGAGCGAAAGGTGGCCGAAGAGCGAGGTGAGGTGGTCCGTCAGCATCTCTTTCGGGATCGAGAGCGCGGGGAGCCCCAGCAGTCCGATCGCGGCGGCGATCTGCGCGTCGTGCAGCGGGCCCTTCCAGCCGTGCGGCGGGCGGTTGATCCAGTACGCCGGAATCACATCCGGTGCGTGCCACCAGAGCATGCGGAGCGGCACGGAGCTCACCGATTCGACGACGAATCTGTGCGCGTAGTGGTGGCGCGCGATGAGCGAGTCGAGGTGCGCCGCTGCGGAGGCGGCGTTGTGGACGTCGAGATTCTTGAAGTCGAGCCAGAGATATTGCGGCGGTTGCGGGAGCGAGTCGAGCAGCTGCGCGAGCGTCAGCGCGTTCGGGAGCAGGTCGCCCTCCTCCACCTCATCGTGCGCGACGACGAGCCCGCGGTCGTCGAACCACTGCACGTCGATCTCCGCGCCGCAGAACCCCTTCTGCACGGCGGCGCCCACAGAGGCGACCGAATTTTCCGGCGCGGTCTCGTGGAAGCCGCGGTGCGCCCACAGCGCAGGGCGCGCGCATCCCGGCAGCGCCTCCGCGTGCGGCGCGAGGATGTTGCGCGCCGACCATCCCGTCGCGAGTCCGGCGACGGCGACGAGGGTGAGCATCGGCGAGACGAACGCCCGCGACTTCATCGCGGCAGGGCGGGGCCGGCCGCGACGCTCATGGTCTGCGACGACGTGCGCAGGTGCAGCTGGAGCCGAGCGGCCGCCGCGAACGATGGACGCCAGCGTTCGGGATCGGCGCTGAAGGTGATCGGCTTGTCGGCCGTGTCGCGCAGCTGGACGATGTGCAGCGAATCGCCGCCGCCCTCGGCGAGCACCGACTTGTAGCCGCCGGCGATCGCAGCCCAATGGTTTGGCGGATTCGGACGGTTGCCCATCGCGACGATGGCCGAGCCGATCTCGAAGTCGGCGAGGAGCGAGTGACCGAAGGGCGGCACGGGCTGCGGCCAGCCGAGGATGTCCATGAGCGTCGGCATCAGATCGGCGTGCGACGTCACGGCGTCGATCGAGCGCGACCCCTGCCCCGGCACGTAGACGAGCGCGACGGTCTGGATCTGCGGATCGGAGAGCGTGCTCGCGTGACCGAGCCGCGAATGCTCGAAGAACTCCTCGCCGTGATCGCCGGTGAGCACGAGCACGGTGTTCTGCATGTCGACGGTGGTCGTGAGCTGGCGCAGCCACGCGTCGAGCTCGAGGAGACAGTTGCGATAACGGTTCGTGATTTCCGGCGCGTCCTGCCGCATGCGCCACGATGCGTAGCTGTAGTCCGCCGGCACCTCGGGCGCAAAGCGGTGATATTTCGCGTCGTGATCATACGGGAAGTGCGTCCCGTTGTAGTGCATGTACACGAGATGCGGACCCGGCTCCTCGAGCTCCTGCCGCAGCACAGGCAGCGTCTTCCAGTCGTCGCTCGTCTCGAAGGCCGGCTCGTTGAAGTTGCGCAGATACACGCCGAGGTTCGCCCAGCTCGAGAGCTCCCAGCTGATGAGGCGCGTGTGGTAGCCCTGGCGATTGAACTCATCGATGTACGGCGAGCCGCGCTGCGGCGGCTGCTTGTCGAGGGGGAGCTGTCGGCGCCACGGCACGGTGAGCGTGCCGCGATAGAAGTCGGGGGGCGCGCCATACAGCACGCCGAGCACGCCGTACTCGGTGACGTTGCCAGTGGAGTAGTGGCTGTGCAGCGCCATGGACTGCTGAGAGAGCCGCGTCCAGAACGGCATCGTCGTCGAGTCGATGAGACGCTCGTTCAGCCCTTCCATCGTCACGATCACGACGTTGTACGGCTGGTGGCGCGAAGCGCTCGCAGCGCGAATTACCATCGTGTTCCGGAGCGTGCTCTCGGGGCGCGCATGCATCGCATCGCGCGTCGCCTGCAGGAATGCGCGGTTGGCTGCCTCGAGATCAGCGTCGTGCTGCGAGCCGTACGAGAAGAGCTCTGCGGAGAGCCGGTCTGCGGAATTGATGCGCAGCGGATTCGCGTCGGCGACGGCCTGCCATTGATCGCTGCCGCGGCTCACTTCATAGCCGCCGAGCAGGATGTCCAGGCAGAAGAGCACGGCGACGACAGCAAGCGCGTTGCGAAAGCGCGTGTTGAAGGAGCGCTGGCCGCGTTCCCACTTCGCGCCGAAGTGGGCCGCGACGAAGACGCAGGCGAGACCGAAGATGTGGAGCGACATGCGCCGTACGAACCAGCTCTCGTCCGTGGAGCGAATGCCGTAGTGGAGCTTCCAGTCCTCGCTCAGGAAGAGCCGCGCTTCACGCCACGTCGCGTGGTGCCCGGACATGCCGTACCACGCGTGATCGAGCTCGATGGTGGTGAGCATGAGCAGGAGCACGATGATCGTGAGACGCATCCCCCAGTTCCCCGGCATCCGGCACGCGACGGCGTACGCGATCAGGCACCAGAGTGCGACCGGGAGAACGGTCATGTACAGCAGGTACCCCATCATCCCGAACGACGGCGCTGGCCATCCATCCTCTCCGACGCCGAGGAAGAGCGGTGTGCGCACCCAGCCGAAGATCAGGCAGAACGATGCGTATGCCGCGAACGCCGTGATGAACCAGCGGAGTCCGAGGCTGTGCGGGTTCTCCGGCTCGAGCGTCTTCACGGCGATCGTGAGAGCGGAGGGTTCGCCAGCGGACGCCCTGCAGGGCCCATCGCGTCCGAGCGATGGAAGAGCCGAAGGCCGATGAGCTCGAAGATCAGCTTGATGTGTCCGGCGATCGTCTTCACGATCTTCA
This sequence comes from Gemmatimonadaceae bacterium, assembly GCA_039918615.1. Classification (GTDB taxonomy): domain Bacteria; phylum Gemmatimonadota; class Gemmatimonadetes; order Gemmatimonadales; family Gemmatimonadaceae; genus FEN-1250. The sequence continues at coordinate 2,961 of JBDSHG010000155.1, forward strand.
TCTTCGAGCGGCCGAGGATGCGCACCTCGAGCGTCGTCGGATATTCGACGATTCCCGAGCCGCCGAGATCGAGGCGACCGAGCAGCTCGGCGACGCCGATGAATCCCGCGCGCGAGAGCGGCACGTCGGCGACGATGCTGCGGCGGTAGACGCGGAAGCACGCGGTGTACGTCGCGAGCTGATGTCGCAGCACCATCCCGTACATCTTCGAGAGCGTGCGCGAGAGGAAGAGTCTCCACTCGGGGACGTTCAAGACCTTGCCGTTCTTATGGTAAGGAGAGGCCGTCACCATATCGACGCCCGGCGTGAGCAGCGCGACCATGGGACCGAGCTCGTGCGGGTCGTAGGTGCAGTCGCAGTCCATCGAGCAGACGACTTCGGTTTCGGAGGCGCGGATGCCGGTCATGATCGTCGCCGCCACGCCGCGGTTCACCTCGTGGCGGATGACGGTGCAGCTCGCGCGGCCGCCGAAGATGTTCTGGAGCGATGCCCAGGTCCCGTCGCTGCTGCCGTCGTCGACGAAGACGAAGTGGACGACGTGTTCCTTCGACAGCTCGGCCTCGACACCAACCAGCGTGTTCGAGAGATACGGGAGGATGAGCTCCTCGTTGAAGCAGGGGATGACGATGCTGATCGGCGTGCGCGCGCCGTCGGGGACGATCTCGGGCGGGAGCGCGCGCAACTCGGCCTCGTGCGCCTCCGACGCGGCCAGCGCGGCGGCGGCGAGCACCTCGGGCGACGCGGCAACGCTCTCGATGCCGAGTCGGTCGCCGATGCTCGTGAAGCGATACTGCTCGAAGTAGTAGCGCAGGATCGCCGCCATGCGATCGAGGTTGCGATACTGGCGCACCTTTGCGTAAAAGGGCGCGGCGTCGATCTTCGGCTGGTCCGGGTCGAGCTCCCAGACGTGGAAGTACATCACGAAGGGCGCATCGTAGCTGCGGTCCCACTGGCGCACGGCGCGCTGCACGAGCGAGAAGGGGAGCTGGCGGAAGTAGTTCGCGCCCGCGATCGGGATGTCGTGGCCGAGCACGCGCGCGGTGGACACCGGCACCTCGAGCATCGTGTGCTCGCCGTGGTGATGCTGGTGCACGAAGCGGCGCCACGGCTCGTTCGCATACTGGCGGAAGAGCGGGCGGATGCTCGAGTCGAACTTGTACCCTTCCTCGGCGAGCACATCGAGCGCCCAGAGATCCTCGGGACGCAGCCAGCGCTGGGCCACACGGTAGCCGTCGATCTGGCGGCCGCTCGCGCGCTCGAGCGCCTCGCGCGCGCGCACGGTGTCATCGCGGAACTCGTCGCGGCTGAACTCGCGGATACTGCGATGGAAATAGCCCTTGCTCGCGATGTCGTGGCCGCGCGCGACGACTTCGCGAATGAGCTCGGGCACCGCGTCGGCGACCCAGCCGAGCGCGAAGAAGGTGGCCTTGAGTTTGAACTCGTCGAGCAGATCGAGCGTCGTAGCCGTGTTGCGCGCGAGCCGGCTCTCGAAGCGATGCCAGCGCGCGCGCGGAATCAGGCGATTGAACGTCGCGCCCTGATAGTAATCCTCGATCGCCACCGTCAGGATGTGACGGTGGTCGTCGCCCGAAACGATCGGGAGCGGGGAATCGCTCATGGCTGGCGAAGCAGGTACGCGCACAGAAGGCCCCACAGCACAACAGTGATGGCCAGCGGGCGGTCGCTCCACAGCGCGTCCGTGGGCGACTCTCCGCGGCCTTGTCGATCGACGAGGAACCAGTAGCGGAAGATGCCGAAGAGCACGAACGGGATTGTGAAAGCGAGCACGGGCCGGGTCGTGACGACGAACATGCAGTAGAAGACCATGGCGCAAACGGACGCCATGAGGGCGAAGCGATCGAGCAGCGCCACGCTGTACTGGCCGAGCACGGCGCGTGCGGCGTCGCCCTGCACCTCGAGCTCATCGCGCCGCTTGATGGCGGCGAGGTAGAGGGCGATGGCAAGCGTGGTGACGAGCATCCACGACGAGAGCGGAACGTCGATGACGACGGCGCCCGCGTACACGCGAAGCACGAAGCCGGCGGCGACACTGAAGATATCGATGACGGGCATGTGCTTGAGCCACGTGGAATAGAGCACGTTCAGCACGATATAGACGATCAAGACGGCCACGAGCGGAAGGCTCACCTTGAGGGCGGCCAGCAGGAGCACCGCAAGCACCACCAGGAGCGTTCTGGCGGCCGCTACGGAGACCGCGCCGCTGGCGAGCGGGCGCGTCAGCCGTTTCGTCGGATGAATCGCGTCCTGCTCCCGGTCGGCGAGGTCGTTGAGGATGTAGACCATCGACGCCGCGACGCAGAACATCAGCATGCCGAAGAGCGCGTACAGCCGCGCGCTCTGCTGCGTGAAGAGCCCGGAGAAGATCAGCGGCGCAAGAACGAAGAGATTCTTGATCCAGTGCTTGGGACGCAGCAGCCGCAGCACGCCAAGCGTGCCGGCACGGGGCGCGACGGTCACGGAGAGCTCAGGGGGCATGTGCCGGCCCTCCGGTGCTCGTGGAGCGGTAGAGATAGCGCGGATAGCCATGATCGAAGCGGCGCGGCAGCGCCGTGAGCGAGGCGAAGCGCGTTCCGTAGTCCTCGACGAGCGTGTAGCTGTCCGCCAGCTCACTCACGGGTGGCGCGAGCGTCGCGAGCGGATGGTTCGTGAGCACATAGGCCGTTTTTGCTGGATGGCGAATAGGATCGAGCATGCGCCGGGAGAGCGCGCTGTCGGCGGCGGCGCGGTACGGGCCGCGCATCATGTCGTCGAGCGCGACCCAGTGCGCCGTGGGATAGAGCTGCGGACCATCCGCGAGATCGCCGATGCCGGGGGCGTACACCGTGCCGTCGAGCGCGCGGATGGTCGACTGCAGCTCCGCGTACGACGCCTTGGCCGATGCGGGAAGCCAGAAGGCGCGCGGGTCGTGCGCGAGCGTCGCGAACGCGAGGAGCGCGATCGCGTACGCGGGCCGCACGCCGCGCCACACCGGCAGGCACTCGGCGACGCGGGCGAGCTCGATCGAGCCATATACGATCGTGAATGCCGCGAGCGGGATGAAGACGTTGTACGACGACCCCGGATCGAGCGATCCCATGAACGCCGTCAGCGCCGCGCCGCACAGCTCGAGCTCGAGCAGCCCGATGCGCTTCTCGCGCACCGAGAGCCAGAGGCCGTTCAGCGAGACGAGGGCGAGCACGGGATAGAACGCCGCCACGTAGAGCAGCACCCGGGGAATCGTGTGCGCGCCAAACTGCGACCACCCGCTCGGCACATGCCACGTGAACATGTGGAAGCCGGGCCCGAGAATGGTCCCCGGCGCGAGCACGTAGAGCACGGGGCCGAGCACGATCGCAATGAGCCAATAGGGAATCGACTTCGCGATCCCCTCGCGCCACGAGAGATGGACGAGCGCGGCGCCGACGAAGATCGCGCCGTGCTGCTTGAACCAGAAGCCGGCGACGAGCACGAGGATGCCGGCGATGTGCGCGCCGCGCGCCGCCCGGGTCACCAGATACGTTCCCCAGAGCGCGCAGCAGAGCAGCCACGCATCGGAGTGCGCGGTGTCGAGGTAGGCATCCATCGCGGAATACGACGCGCAGAAGAGTCCCGTCGCGATGACGCCCCACCACGCGGAGCGCGTGTAGGTGCGCACGAGGACGAAGGTCGCGGCAGCGCTGCCGATCATTCCCAGCACCGAGACCAAGCGCAACACCGGCATGGTATCGCCGAAGACGCGAAGAAAGGGGGCGGCGAGGATGTAGAAGAGCGCGTTGTAGGCGAGCGGCACGAAGCGCGGAGTCGGCAGCGGGTAGATGCTCTCCCCGTGCATCGCGCGCCGCGCGTGCTGCATCACCACCCCTTCCATGAGATCGAGATGGAAGGGGAAGACGATATGGTTCGCGACGAGCGCGACGAGCACCGCCGCACTCACGGCTGCGCACGCCGCGAGGAGCGACGGGAGCGCGCGCACGATGCGCAAGCGCTCGATCGCAACCGCTGCGACCAGGGCGATCGCGAGGGCGAGTGCCGTGTGCTCCAACACCGCGATGGGACTCATGAGCAGTGCGCTCCCAGCAAGCCGAGCGAGTCGAGCGTATGCTCGATCGCGCCGGCGGCGGCGCGATGCCCCGCCGCGGTCCAGTGCCAGGACGCGGGGAAGTACGCCGGCGCTGCGGCGCTCGAGCCCGCGCGCAGCGCAGCCGTCAGGTCGAGCGTTTTGATGTCGAGAGAATCCGCGATGTGCTCGAGCGTGCGATACGGACGCCCCATGTCGTAGGCGCTGGCATCGCGCAGATTCTCTCCACGCGGAAAGTGCGGGAGCGTAACCGGATCGGAGACTGCCACGGCGCCCGGTACGAAGGCCACGATGAGCTGCGCGCCGCTGCTGTCCGCAGCGTGTTTCATTCCCGCGAGCGCTTCGGCGACGAGGCGCAGCGTGTGCGCGTCGTAGAGCGAGTTGTCGCCCGCGCGAGAGTAGTCGAGCTGCGCGAGGTCGTAGCGCCAGGATCCCGGCTGTCCGGTGAGCGATTCCCTCGCCGCGCGCGCCATGCGGCCGATGCGCGTTTTGACCTGCGAGCGGTCGCGGAAGCGACGTGTCGCGCCGCGGTTGCCGAGATCGAGTCCGATGCTCGCACGGAACTCCGCGGGCGCGATCGTGATGTCGCTGTACTCGTTGATGTAGAACTGCTCGACGATGACGTTCGGGCGGAAACGCGGCGCGAGCTCCTGCAGCTGCGCGCGCTCCTCGTTCGGTCCATACCCCGTGACACCGCCGTCGATCACCTGCACCGGGCGCGGCGCGAGGCACCGCGTGAGCCCTTCGCCGAGAAGCGCGGGGTACGAGCGCGCGTAGTCGACGCCCTCGGGCATCGAGAACGCATCGCCGGCGACGTACACGCGGAAGGTGCTCGCGGTCGCGCGCGCTTCCGGGATCTCCGGGCTCGTAAGACCGAGCGAGTTCGTCGTCACCGTGTAGTCGTAATCGTTGTAGCGAAGAAGCGTCGTGCGATTCGGGATCAGCGCGAAGGTCCGCGTCGAGTCGTCCTGCAGCGCGGGGAGCTCACCCCATACCGCAGTCTCGAGTGGCGCGAGCACGCGCAGCGCGACCTCACCCGCGACCGCCGATGCGCCGATCACCACGCCGGCCGCGATCACGCGAAGCGGGAGCGCCCAGCTGCTCGCCTGCATCATCAGGATGACCAGGGCCACCACGGCGCCCACGCCGAGCGCGAAGACGCCGGACGTGCCGGGCGCGACGAAGAGTGAGAGCGCGCCCCCCGTCAACGCGGAGAGCGTGAGGAAGCGCTCGCTCTCGCCGGTCTCGTGGCGCAGGCTCCAGCGGACGATGCCGAGGGCGAAGAGCGCGAGCGCGCACAGCCACGCGGCGGCGCGCGCGCCGACTTCCGCGGGCTCGCGCGCGCCGATTACGCCGATCGCGAGCGCCGCGATCGCGGCGGACAGCACGAGTGCCGCGATGCGACGCGTGCGCAGCGGGATGCTCGAGACGCACCACCTCGCCGCGCGATTGGTCGCGTCTTCGAGCTTCGCGGCCGCCGGCACCGAGAGCCCGAGCGCGCTGAGCGCCGCGGCGAGATGCACGCCGCGCGCCTGGCCGAACCACGCGGCGGTCCACTGCAATGGCGGCTGGTGCAGCAGGAAGACCGCGTACGAGCGGCGCCCGAGCCACTGCGCCGAGGAGGCGAGATGCGGCTCCGGGCGAAGCACCACACGCCACACGGTCCAGAACACGCCGGTCATCCCCACGGTGACGAGGAGATTCGAGAGGAGCGCACCGAGGAGCGTGAACGATGCCGAGAGCCCGAGCGCGTAGCAGAGCACCGACATCGCGAAGATCGCGAGCGTCGATGGATCCGGCGCCGTCGCCGCGCCGGCGCGCCCACGTCGCGTGACGATCATTTGCGCGAGCACCATCCCCACCGCGAACTCCGCCAGGCGCGAGGCGAAGAAGAGACCGGTGAGCCACGCGTAGCGCCCGCGCGGAAGCTCGAGGCCGATGCCGCGCGCAGCGAGCGTCACGAGGAGTGCCGCGAAGAAGAAGTTCGCCGGGCCGAGCTTCCGCAGCGCGCGGAAGAGGTACGGGTAGACGACGTAGAGCTGCAGGATCAACCAGACGAACCACCACGACGGTGAGATATAGAAGAACGTCCCCGGAAGCGCGCGGATGCCGGAGAGGCTGAGCATCGTGCGCAGCCCCGCGAAGCTCTCGATGTTTCCCGGCACGAAGAGCGCGCCCGCGAGCACGACGAAGTGCATCGCGATGTAGAGCGGGAAGAGTCTGAGCAGTCGTCGCCGATAGAAGGCGCGCGCGTCCAGCGTATCAGCGGGCTTCGCGAGCGCGGACAGCGTGAGCCCAACGCCGCTGGCGAGGATGAAGACCCCGGGCGCGGCGTCGCCGAGCCAACCGGCGGCCCGCACGCTGCGCAGGAAGAGCGTGGCGCCCGGCGGGACTATGGTATGCAGCCGCGCCGCGAGCGACGGCCACGAGTTCTCGGGATTCGTGAACCAGGGGCCCGGCCCGAACTCCTCGACGAGATGATTGAGCAGGATCGCAATGAGTGCGAGCGCCTTGACGGGATCCAGCCAGTCGAGTCGCTGCACCGCGGCGTTCGCAGCCGCGCTCGTTCCGTTCGCGTACACGTGCGCCGGGGGCGACTGGTCGGCGCGAGTGCCGGCGAGTTCCCCCATGGCGCGGTCCATTCGTCGTTACGCGCGCCCCGTGGCCGCGAGGCGCGACGTGAACCCATCCACCACCGGCAACGCCGTCACGATACCCGGCTGCGCGATGTCGCATCCCGTCGTGCACGTCGCGGCCAGACGGCGCACCTCATCCAGCGTCGCGCGATTGAACGAATCCGTCGCGTAGCGCTCGTTGAGATAGCCGATCAGCCACTCCAGCTCGTTCGCGACGCCCATCTCCACCGCGCGAAAGCCCTTCACTGTGACGTCGACCAGCGCGTCACTCGGGGCCTTGTGACCGCGGCCGATCCCCGTGTATCGATCTCGCATCCCGTCCAGCGAGTGCGGATCGAACAGGTTGCAGGCATCCACGATTCCCGCCGCGGGCGCGCTCGCGATCTCCGCACGATGCTCCTGATAGAAGCCGTGCGCCGTGCACAGGAAGATCACGTCGGGATTCTTCAGCGCCTCCGCGAGATCCGTCGTGAAGCGCGACGTCATCTTCGTCTTCGCCAGATTCTGATCGCGCTCGTGCACGTACGGGTCGTGCAGCACCACCTCGGCCCCGTGATCCAGCAGCTCCTGTGCGAGCACCAGCGTCGGCGAGTTGCGCGTGTCCTCCGAATCGAAGCGGTAGGCGACGCCGAGCAATGTGACGCGTTTTCCCTCGAGTGATCCGAAGCGCTTCTCGGCGAGCGCGAGCGTGGCCGCCGGCGACTCATCGTTGATGTGGCGCGACGCGAGGATGAGGCTCTTCGACGTATCCTCACCGGCCTCGATCGCACGCCACCAGAGGAGGATGCCGTCCTTCGGCAGGCAGTGCCCGCCCACGCCAACCGTCGGCACGAGCAGCGCGCCCGATGGCACGGCGCGCGGATCGGCGCTCGCATCGTCGCCGCGCGCGACCTTCACGTTCACCTTGTCGCGCAGCGCGAAGAAGTCGATGTCGTGCGCATCGCAGTAGCGCGCGACCTCGGCCGCATACGCAATGCGCACATCGCGGTACGCATTCTCGAGCGTCTTCACGATCTCGGCCGTGAGGCTGTTGGTCTTGTAGACCACGCCGCCGGTGACGATGCGCGCATACACGCGCGCGATGAGCTCCGGCGTGCCGGGGTGCAGCCCGCCCGCGAGCTTGTCCGCGCGCGCGACGCGCTCGACCAGGCGGCCGGGCATCACGCGATTGGGTGAGTTGCCCAGGAGGATGTCCTTGCCGTCGACGAGCCCGTACTTCTCGAAGAGCGGGCGCACGACGGTGAGCATGGATGACGGCGCGAGCGTCGACTCGAAGACGACGACGGGCACGTTCCCCGCAGGCTTCTTCTCCAGCGCGGCGGCAATACCATTGAGAGCCTCGAAAAGAGGCCCGTACTCGGGAGCGAAGCCGTTCTTGTCCGTCTGCGTGCAGATGAGGATCATGTCCGCATCGGCCAGATCGTCGTAGCTGTACGAGGCGGAGAGCAGACCCTCCTCCACGGACTCCGCGACGATGCTATCGAGCGCGGGCTCGACGCCCCCGATCGGCGACTTCCCGGAGTTGATCGCGTCGACCTTCCAACCCGACGTGGGTGAGTTGCGCTGAACGACGAGCACCGTCGCCGGCTCGGTGCCCCCCTCGCGGATGCGGGCGTGCGCGAGGAGTGCCGCCATCGGCATTCCCACGATCCCGGGTCCCACGACGGCGATCTTCTTCAGATGCCAGTCAGCGATCTCGTTGCCCTTCCACGTCAGCGGCATGCAGTCGTTCTCCTTCCGGTGTAATTGAGAGCGATCAATCCTGATCGACGAACTGTCTGAACCACATCTCGATGCTGAGCGCGCCCCACACACGGCGACCGAACGCGCCTTCGTTCGTGAGCAGCTTCTCGATCTCCTGCGTGTCGAAGATCCCGCGCTCGCGCGCACGCGACGACAGCAGCATGTCCGTCACCATGTCGCGCGTGCGGTCCTTCATCCACAGGTGCAGCGGCACGGGGAATCCCATCTTGTCCTTGCGATCGATCACCTCGTCGGGGACCATGTCGCGCGCGGCGCGCTTGAGCAGGTACTTCAGCTCGCCGCCCTTGAACTTCATCTTCGGCGGCATGCTCGTGACGAGATCGACGAGGCGACGGTCGAGCAGCGGCACGCGTGACTCCAGCGAGTTCGCCATGCTGGCGCGATCCTCCACGTGCATTAGCGCGGGAAGGGAAGCGACCATGTCGAAGTGCGTCATCTTGTTGTAGTACGACAGCGTGTCCGAGTGATTGAACACGGTCTGAAAGCGCGCGAACGCCGAGTCGCTCTCGTAGCCGGCGCGGAAGTCGTCGGTGAAGAGGCTGAGCGCGCCCGCGCTGCGGTCGACGAGCTTGAAGTAGCGGCGGTCCATCGACTCGAAGAGCCCCGAGCGCCAGAACTGCGTGAGCATCGGCTCGTACTGCCGCAGCACGGCGAGATTCGGGATGATCGACTTGAGCGAGACGATGTGCTCCTGTTCCTCCGTGGTCTCGAAGATCGCGCCCTTGAGCGCCTGCTCGAGATACGCCACGAGATAGCGCGTGTAGCCGCCGAAGATCTCGTCGCCGCCCTGTCCGCCGAGCACCACCTTCACGTGCTGCGATGCGCAGCGCGAGACCATGTACTGCGGGAAGAGTCCCGGGCCGGCCACGGGCTCGTCCATGTGGTACACGAGCTTCTGCAGCACGTCCGCGAAGTCGTTCGCCGTCGGGATGATCGTGTACATTTCGGCGTTCACGGACTCGGCGACCGCGCGCGCATAGGGGCGCTCGTCGAACTGCGGCCCCTCGTCGAAGGCGCCGGTGAACGTCTTGAAGCGCCCGCCCTCGTACACGCGCGCGGCGAAGCCCGTCACGATGCTCGAGTCGAGGCCGCCGGAGAGATACGCGCCGACGGGGACGTCGCTGCGCATCTGGATGCGGATCGAGTCCTCGATCAGGCGGCGCGTCTCGACGAGGAAATACTCCTCGGTGTGGTAGGGATCGATGTGGAACTTCGGCTCCCAGTAGCGCACGCGGCGCACGTCGCGCGACTTCAGATCGATCACGTGGTAGAAGCCCGGGAGCACCTTGCCGACGTTCTCGAACAGCGTGTCCTCACCGATCACGAACTGGAAGGTGAGGTAGTCGTTGAGCGACGTGCGGTTCACCGCGGCATTCACGCCGCCGTGCGCGAGGATCGCCTTGATCTCCGATCCGAAGAGCATCTTCCGCTCGTCGGTATGGAAGTAGAGCGGCTTGATCCCGAAGTGATCGCGCGCGGCGAGGACGATCCCCTTCGAGCGGTCGTGCAGCAGGAAGGCGAACATCCCGTTGAGCTGCGCGACGCACGCCTCGCCGTACTGGTGGTACATGCGCAGGATCACTTCCGTGTCCGACGTCGTGCGGAAGGTGTGGCCGAGCTTCATCAGCTGCTCGCGCAGCT
>JBDSHG010000156.1:0-36706 GCA_039918615.1 Gemmatimonadaceae bacterium
AGCAGATCAAGCGGCTGCGCCCGCGCTTCAACGTCGCCATGAAGCGCGACGACCGGAACTTCGTGTTCATCAAGGTCGTGAAGAGCCCCGCGCCCAAGCTCATGGTCGTGCGCGGCGCGAGCGATGACAGCGCGCCCCATTACGGTCCCTTCCAGGGCGCGCAGGCCGTGAACGATGCGGTGCGCGAGTTGCACGACGTGCTCTCAATGCGCGACTGCTCGCTCGACACGAAGATGCACTTCGCCGATCAGCGCGAGCTCTTCCAGCTGATGACGCGCACTCCCGGATGCATCCGCTACGAGGTCAAGAAGTGCCTCGGCCCGTGCGTCGGCGGATGCACGGAGAGCGAATATCTCCAGCGCGTCGCCCTCGCGCGCTCCTTTCTCGATGGCCACGACGACGGCCCGATCGCGACGCTGCGCCACGAGATGGAGACCGCGAGCGACAAAATGGAGTTCGAGCGTGCGGCATCGATGCGCGACAAGCTGCGTCGGCTCGAGGCGCTCAAACAGCAGTTTCTGCGCTTCCGCTTCGCCGTCGAAACGCTCTCCTTCATTTACACCGTGCCCGGCTACGGCGGTGAAGATCGCGTCTACCTCATCCGCCGCGGGCGCGTACGCGCCGAGGACATTCCGCCGCAGGCGGCGCGCGATCACAGGCGGCTCGCGCATCTCACCGAGGCGGTCTATGGCACCACTGAGCGCGAGACCACGCAGATCCCGACGCACGAGATCGACGAGCTACTGCTTCTTGCCTCGTGGTTCCGGCGCTTTCCGGCGGAGCTTACGCGCACCGTGCGCGCGAGCGACGCGGGGTTGACCCCCGTCACCGATGCCGGAGGAAACGCAGTCAAGGGTTCGAAGACGCCGTCGCCGTCCGCGCTCCCCACCCTCGCCGACCGGCGCGCGGTCGTCAGCGCCTGAGCCTTACGGCGTTTCGGGCTCTGCAGCGCGGCTCTCCATCACACCGAACGGCACCACGATCACGATCGGCGACGGCACCTTCATTCCGTCGTACTCCGCGGGCACGAAGCGCATCTGCGCAACCGCGCTCATCGCCGCCCCAACGTAGCGCTCGTCGCTCGGATCGTCGACGAGTGCGGTCGCCGTATCCACGCGCCCGGCCGCCGACACGATTCCGCGCACCGTGACGCTCCGCGGATGCGCGCGCGCCCAGAAGGGTACCTCGTGCTGCGGATCGTCGGGATACTTCATCGCGACGCAGCGCGTGTGCGACGCGACGAACGGCGATCCATCCTGGTGCTGCCCGAAGGTCACCAGCATGCGGAGCGAGTCCGGCATCCCCGCCGGCATCGGCTCGCGGTCCGCATCGGTGCTCGAGATCGCGAGTGCGCCATCGATGCTCGTGTCGAGATCGCGCTGCCCCGAACGAACAACCGGAAAGCGCTGCGCCACGGTCCCGTCGCGGAGGAGAAGCACGCCATACGTCGCCGCGCGCGGCGGATCACCGGCGCGCATCCCGACGCGGCGCGCGATGATCTGCGCGAGCTCGCCGAAGTACTGGGTGTCCTTGGCGGCGACCGCGCGCGAATCGAGCAACGCCACGAGCACCCCTTCCGACGCGATCGTGTCGCACGACCGTGCCACCGTCACTCCACTCGCGAGCGTCACTTGCTGCGCGAGCGCCTGCTGCGCATCTGCCTGCGGAGCGCTCGTAAATGCAACGATAGCGAAGAGCGTAATTGCCCGCCGCATGATGTCCCCTGGATTTCGAGATCTGCCCTACGCGGGCAACGACACGATCTCCACCTCGGCCACTCCGTCGCGAATCGTCAATCGTGCGACGCTCGGCGTCAGATGGAAGCGGCGCGGACCCGCCGCGCCCGGGTTGATGACGAGTCGACCCTCCCGTCGCGTAACCGATTGCTTGTGCGTGTGGCCGTAGACCAGGACAGCTGCAGTAAAGCGTTCCAGCAGCGCATCGGCGGTGAGTCGTCCTGACTCGTGGCCGTGCTGAACCTGTATCAGTACGCCGCCTACTTCGCGCACGATCTGCGCGGCGAGTCGCGGGTTGCCCGGCGTGTCGGTATTGCCGTACACCGCTTCTACAGGCGCGATGAGGGAGAGCTCATCGAGGATGTCGTCGCCGCCGACATCGCCGGCGTGGAGTATGAGATCGACATCATGAAAGGCGTCGTGCACTCCCGCGCGCAGCTGGCCGTGCGTGTCGGAGATCAGTCCGATCACGTGCACGCCGTCAGCCTTCGCCATCGGGCTCCGCTCCCCACCGTTTCCCGAGCGAGTGCTCGACGCCGATGTGATCGAGCACTCGGGCGACGACGAAGTCGACGAGATCCGGAATGCCACGCGGCGAGTTGTAGAACCCCGGCGCGGCGGGCAGCACGATCGCGCCCGCGCGCGTGAGACGCAGCATGTTCTCGAGATGGATCACGCTGAGCGGCGTCTCGCGAGCGACGAGGATGAGCGGACGGCGTTCCTTGAGCGTGACATCGCCCGCGCGCTCGACGAGCGAGCGGGATGTCCCCGCCGCGAGCGCTGCGAGCGTCCCCATCGAGCACGGGCAGATGATCATGCCGCGCGTGCGCGCGCTTCCGGAGGCGGGCGCGGCGCCGCGATCCTCGGAGTCGTAGAGCGTCACGTAGCGATCAAAGCCATCCGGATCGGTGCGTTCACGCAACTCCTGCATCGAGCCGATTCCCGACTCCATCTGGAGCAGCCGCCATCCATGCGACGAGATCATCAACCACACGCGCTCCTCGGCCCGCACGAGCGCCTCGAGCAGGCGCACCGCGTACGGCGCGCCCGAGGCGCCGGTGATCGCGACGACGATCGGGGCACGCTCGCTCATGGTGCGAGCACTCTGCCGGCCAGCACGAACGCGAAGAAGGTCACGCTCAGCACACCGTTCATCGTGAAGAATGCGGCGTCGAGTCGGGAGAGATCTGCAGGGCGCACGAGTGAGTGCTCGTAGATGAGCAGCAGCGCGACGACGCACACTCCCGCCCAGTAGAATGCGCCGGCGCCGATGCCGATCCCGGCGAGCGTAAGCATCGCGACCGTTGAGAGGTGCAGCACGCGCGCGATGGCGATCGCCGGCGCGGTGCCGTGACGCGCGGGAAGCGAGTGCAGCCCATTCGCGCGGTCGAAGTCGATGTCCTGCAAGGCGTAGAAGATGTCGAAGCCGCCGCCCCAGCTCATCACCGCCGCAGCGAGCGCCACGAGCACCCACCACGGATGGCTCCACTCGCCCGTTACCGCGAGATAGCCGCCCACCGGCGCGATCGACATGCCAACGCCGAGTGCGAGGTGGGCAAAGCGGGTGAAGCGCTTGGTGTAGCTGTAAAAGAGCACCCAGCCGAGTGCGATCGGTGAGAGGGCGAAGCAGAGCGGGTTGAGCATCCACGCGGCGCCGATGAAGATCGCGGAGGCCACGAGCACGGCGAGTGACGCCTCGCGCACCGACATCACCCCGCTCGGCAGCTCGCGCGCGGCAGTGCGCGGATTGAGAGCGTCGATGTGGCGATCGGCGATGCGGTTGAAGCCCATCGCTGCGAAGCGGGCGGCAGTGAAGGCCAGCGCCACCCAGGCCACATCGACCAGATGCACCTGTTTGACATAACTGGCGATCGTAACCCCCACCAACGCGAACGGCAGCGCAAACAACGTATGCGGCAACTTCACGAAGTTCGCGTACCGCACCAGCCGCGAGCGCCCCCCGAACGTCTGCCCCTCCCGGCCCACCGCCGCCTCGCTCATCGCTTCCCCCCACGGCCGTCCGGCCCCAATCCCAGCTTCGGCCACATCACGTCCACCTTCGCCTTCGTCTCCGCATCCATCTCGATCACCGTCGGCCACTCCCGCGAGAAGCCCTCCTCCGGCCACTTCTTCGTCGCGTCGATTCCCATCTTCGATCCATAGGTGAACGCGCGACTCGAATGGTCGAGCACATCCATCGGTCCGAGAGTGAAGCGCGTGTCACGCTCCGGGTCGATGTTGTTGAGCGCCACCCACCACGCCTCCTGCGGATCGCGCACGTTCACCCATTTGTCGACGATCACCAGCACCTTCGCCAGCGACATCAGCCCCTGGCCCCACATCGCATTCATCACCTTGTACGCCTGCCCCGGATACTGCTTGTCGATCGATACGAACACGAGGTTGTGAAAAATCCCCTCGGCCGGCATGTGATAGTCGACGATCTCCGGCACCGTGAGCTTGAGCAGCGGAAGAAAAATCCGCTCCGTCGCGTGGCCGAGATAGAAGTCCTCCATGGGCGGCCTGCCGACGATCGTCGTCGCGTACACCGGATGCTCGCGCATCGTGATCGCGGTGACATGCACCAGCGGATACAGATCGGCCAGCGAATAAAATCCCGTGTGATCGCCGAACGGCCCCTCCATCACAAGGGACTCTACAGGGTCCAGGTACCCCTCGATCACGAACTCCGCATCCGCGGGAACCTCGAGATCGCAGGTGAGCGCCTTCACGAGCTTCACCGGCTCCTTCCGCAAAAATCCCGCGAAGAGAAACTCATCGATCGTCGGTGGCAGCGGCGCGGACGCCGAGTACACGCTCGCCGGATCCGCGCCGACGGCGATGCACACCGGCATCGTCTCGCCCCGCTCGGCCATCTCGCGCCAGTGCGCCGCGCCTACCTTGTGCCGCTGCCAGTGCATCGCCAGCGTGTTCTTCGACAGCTGCTGCACCCGGTACATCCCGACGTTGCGAATCCCGCGCACCGGATCCTTCGAGATCACCATCGGCAGCGTGATGTACGGCCCGCCATCCTCGGGCCAGCACGTGATGATCGGAAGCTTGTCGAGATCGATGTCGCGACCCTTCCAGATGATCTCCTGACACGCCGCCGGGCCGCTCTTCACTCGCGGCGGATACTTCCCGATCTCGAGCAGCTTCGGAAGCATCGACAGCTTCCCCATCAGCCCGTCGGGGACCTTCATCTGCACGAGCTCCGTGATGCGCGCACCGATGTCGTCGAGGTCCCTGACGCCGAGCGAGAGCGACATGCGCTTCATGGACCCAAACAGATTAATCGCGACGGGATACGCCGACCGCGAGCCATCGCGAAGCACCACATGCTCGAACAGGAGTGCGGGGCCGCCGGCCGGGCTCTTCATCACGCGATCCGCGATCTCGCAGAGCTCGAGCTCCGCCCGCACCGGATGCTTCACGCGCACCAGCTCGCCGATGGCGTCGATCTGCGCGATGAAATCGGAAATAGTGTCGATGCTCATGCCGCGCGCTCGCCGTAGTGGAGCGCCGAGATGCCGAAGGTGAGCGGCTCCCACTGCACGTTCGCGATCCCAGCCTCTCGCATGCGCCGCGCGAGCGACTCACCGTCCGGGAAG
The DNA here is from genome assembly GCA_039918615.1 of Gemmatimonadaceae bacterium. Classification (GTDB taxonomy): domain Bacteria; phylum Gemmatimonadota; class Gemmatimonadetes; order Gemmatimonadales; family Gemmatimonadaceae; genus FEN-1250. The sequence continues at coordinate 5,348 of JBDSHG010000156.1, forward strand.
TTGTCGACCGATTCCGGCAGATACTGATACGCCGTTCGATGCCCGCTCACGATCCGCCCGATCACCGGCAGCACGTGATGAAAATAGAATTCGTACGGCACGCGCACAGCGGCAGAACGAGGCTTGGAACAGTCGAGCACGACGATGCGGCCGCCGGGCGCCGTCACGCGAAGCATCTCGCGCAGCCCGGCGTCGAGATCGTCGAAGTTGCGGGCGCCGAATGCTACGATGATCCCGGCACAGCTCTCGTCCGCCAGCGGCAGCCGAAGCGCATCGGCGACCACCGGGCACACCGCGAGCGCGCGCGTCTTCGCGGCGCCCGCGCGCAGCATCGGCTCGGCGAAGTCCGCGCCGATCACCTGCCCCGCGAATGCGGGCTCGCGCGCGATGGCCGCGCCGATGTCGAGCGTCCCCGCGCAGAGATCGACGTAGGTGCCGCGCGCGTCGCGCTGCCACTGGAGCGCCGCGATCGCGCGGCGGCGCCAGCCGCGATCGATGTTCGCGCTCAGAACGTGATTGAGGAAGTCGTAGCGGGGCGCGATCTCCGAGAAGATGCGGCGCACGTAGGCCCGCTTTGCGCGTCCGCCAGCGGCCGCGGAGAGTGCCTCTTCCTCCTCGGTAATGGTGGACATCCAGCGAAAAGTGCCGGAGCCCCATAGCGCGCGCAAGCGTTGATGCTGGCTCGCGTTGCGAGCGCGCCTTACCTTATAGCCGACGAGCGGGATGTCGCGCCCTGTCTCCTTCTCCCGATGAATGGCCCTCGCTCTCGATCTCCGTAACCTCCCGGATGCAGATGTCGCCGCGCTCGCGAAGAAAGGGCGCGAGCCGGCCTTTCAAGAGCTGGTTCGGCGGTACGAGCGGCCCGTCTTCTCGCTGATCTTCCGGATGGTACGCGACCGGGAGCTCGCGGAGGACCTGGCCCAGGATACCTTCATCAAAGTGCTCAACAACATCGATCGCTACCGGCCCGAATTTAAACTGTCGAGCTGGCTCTTCAAGATCGCGAACAACGTCACGATCGATCATCTGCGCCGGCGTCAGCTCGCCACGGTGAGCCTCGACGGCTCGCCGCACGCGGCGACGGCGGCCGAGGCGCAGGCCACGTCCCTGGACGTCGAATCGCGGGGGCAGTCCGCCCTCGAAGCGATCGAGTCCCGCGAGCTCGGAAGCGCAATCGAGCAGGCGATAGGCAAGCTCCGCCCCGAATACCGCTCCTGCATCCTCCTCCGGCACGTCGAGGGGCGCTCCTACGAAGAGATCGCAGCCACCCTCGATCTGCCCCTGGGAACCGTCAAGACCTACATCCACCGCGCCCGCCACGAGCTCCGTGAGGCGCTGGAGGATCTGCGCGAATGACCCGGTTCAACGCTTCTGAAACCGGCCCGGCACGGCCCTCGTATGACCCAGTGGAGGAATAGTGGAACGACACCTACTGCCTGAAGAGATCGACCTGCTGCTCGACGGCGAGGTCGGATTCGGAACCCCGCCGCTCAAGGCGCACGTCCGTAGTTGCGTTTCGTGCCGCAATGAGCTGGAGGGCGCGCGGGCGCTCGTTCGGCAGCTCGAGCATCTGCCGCACATCGCGCCCTCGCCGTTGTTCGCGGGGCGCGTGCTGTCGCGGGTGCAGCTCTTCGTCCCCTGGCACGTCGCCCTCCTCGACTCCGTGCGCGGCTTCATCCCGCAGTCGCGCGCGCTCCGCTTTGCTGCTGCAGGACTCTTCGCATCGATCGCGATCGTCCTCACCGTCGTCTCGGCGTGGGTCTTCACCCGCATCGACGCGGTGATGTTCACCGCAGATCTCGTGCTCGACCGCGTGCGCAGCGCGGCCTTCGGGGCGGTGGGCAGTGCGATGTCAGCGCTCTTCGGCGAGGCGGCTCGACCGCTCCTCGCCGGCGGAGCGATGGGTCTCGCCGTGGCGGCGCTCCTGCTCGTGATCACCGGCGCGGCCGCTGCAACGATGATTCGCGTGGCGGCCGTTCGTGCGCGCGGGCGCTAGCGTGCGCGCGGTGCCGCGCATCGCGATCGCGATGCTGCTGGCGATCGTCGCGACGTCGCGTCTTCGGGCACAGGGCCAGTCCGACACCACCCGCGCGTCGGCTTCCTCCGATGCCATCGGCGCCGCGCTCGACTCCCTGCATCGCGACGCGAATGGGCTTTCGCTCAGCCGCTCGGCGTTGAGCGAAAGTGCGCACGTCGTCGAGGGAAATCAGCATCTCACCGGCGACATCGCGAGCTGGCATGGGCCACTCGAGATTCGGGGCATCGTCGACGGCAATGCCGTCGCCATCGGCAGCGATGTCGTGATCCTCCCCGGCGGCCACGTGCGCGGGGACGCGCTTTCCGTCGGCGGCCAGGTGCGCATGGCCGGCGGTACCGTGGACGGCGAAACGCGCACGATCTCCGCCTTCAGCGTCGGCCCGATCGCCGGCGCACAGCTCACCCCCGCACAGGCGACGCGGCGCTCGCTCTCGCTCGCCGCTTCGTGCTATCTGATCCTCATCGCCATGGCGCTCGCCGTCGCGATCGGCGCGCGGACGCACCTCGAAACGATCGCCTCCACCATCCGCACCGACTTCTCCCGGTCCCTTATTTTTGGTCTCCTCGGCGAGATCGCGACCGTGCCGCTCTTCGTGCTCTCGATGGTCGCTCTCGCGATCACGCTCGTCGGAGTTCTGCTCATTCCCTTTGCGGCTGTCGCCTACGCGCTCGCCACGCTCGGCGCGCTCGCGTTGGGCTTCCTCTCGATGTCGCTCCTCGTCGGCGACGCGGTCATGCGCGGTGAGAGCTACGTTCGCGATCCACGGCCCGTCATCAGCCACCTCATCGCGGGGCTCTCGATCTTTCTCGTGCTCTGGCTCCTTGCGGGCGGCGCGGCGTTCATGGGACTCGCGGGAAGCGTGCTGCGTCTTCTTGCGTTTCTCAGCACCTGGATCGCCGCCACCGTCGGGCTCGGCGCCACGATCATCACGCGTGGTGGCACGCGCGCGCCGGTGACGATGCCGAACGTGCCGCCGCCGCCGGCGGAAGAGTATGCATGGCAGACGCCGACGCCCGTTTCGGGAGTCGCCGCCGCGCGCCGCCCGACGCCGGCGCCGAGGACCAGCGAGCCATGAAGGGGCTGATGCTCGCGCTCATCGGGCTGTTCACCATTGGCGGCGGCAGCGGCAATGCGCGGAGCTGGCGCGAGCTCACGGCCAGCCGCGCGCGCGGTTCCGCAGACAGCCTCCGCGTCGTCCTTCGCTACGACGCGGGGACGCTCACGCTCGGTGCCGCCGCGCCGCCACTGCTCTACGACGCGAAGGCGCGCTTCGACGCGAACCAGCAGCGCATCTCGCGCAGCTACGACGCCGTCTCGCGTACACTGCGCATTGGGCTGGACAGCTCGACGATGCAGACCTCGGCGCGGCATTCGAACAGCAAGCGCACCGAGGAGGGGCAGCTCGATCTCGCGCTCGCGGCGGGGATTCCGCTCGATCTCGACCTGGATCTCGGCACCACTCGCGCGAAGCTCGATCTCAGCTCGCTCTGGATCGACGCGGTGCGCATTTCCTCCGGCGCGACGGAGACGGATCTCACCTTCGGCAGCGCGAATCCGCGGCCCATGCGCGATCTCTCGATCGACGCCGGCGTCGGGAGCATCACCGTCCACGATCTCGGCAACGCGCGCGCGCAGCGGGCGACGATCGCGAGCACGGTGGGGAGCGTCGACGTGGATCTCGGCGGCACGTGGGAAGGCGACATGCCCCTCACATTGCGTGTCGTCCTCGGCTCGGCAACCTTGCGCATCCCGCGCGATGTGGGTGTCTCGCTGAAGCTCGCGCATCGCATCGCGAACGTCGACTCCGAGGGGTTCACGGAGCGCGGCGGCGTGATGTACAGCGCCGGCTACGAGCAGGCGAAGCGACACGTGCTCATCGACGGCAGCGCCACGCTGGCGAACGTCGAAGTCGTCTGGATGAACTGAGCGGCCAACTTCTTGCTTTGCCCTCGGGTTCCCGAACACCCCGAGGGCTGCGATGCGCTGGACACCCGGTAACGAGAGCTCCAACATCGAGGATCGCCGCGGCGGCGGCGGTGGCTTCGGCGGCATCCACCTCGGGATCGGTGGCACGGTCATCGTGCTCATCCTGAGCCTGATCTTCCATCGCGACCTCTTCACCCTCCTCGGCAACGGCGGCAGCAGCGCGCAGACGACCACGGCGTCGGGCGACGCGCCGCCCCCCGCTGGCACCGAATCGCCGGCCGAGCATCGCGAGGTGCAGTTCGTCTCCTTCGTGCTGGACGATGCGCAGTCGACCTGGGCGAAGCTTCTGCCGCAGGAAGGTGCCACCTGGCACGACGCGAAGCTCGTCCTCTTTCGCGATGGCGTGCAATCGGCATGCGGACAGGCCGAGACGGCGATGGGGCCCTTCTACTGCCCGCTCGATGAGAAGGTCTACATCGACCTCGGCTTTTACGATGAGCTGCGCGACAAGTTTGGCGCCCCGGGCGAGTTCGCGCAGGCGTACGTGCTCGCGCACGAGCTCGGGCACCATGTCCAGCGTCTCGAGGGGATCGACGAGCAGATGCGCCGGCTTCAGAAGCAACACCCCGATCAGGCGAACGAGCTGTCGGTGAAGCTCGAGCTGCAGGCGGATTGCTACGCCGGCGTATGGGGACACTCCACGGCGCAGCGCCAGCTGCTCGATCCGGGCGATGTGCAGTCGGGGCTCCAGGCTGCTGCGTCGGTGGGCGACGACCGGCTGCAGAAGATGTCGACGGGCCACATCTCGCCGGAGTCGTTTACGCACGGCACGTCGGCGCAGCGCGAATCGTGGTTCAAGCGCGGCTTCGACAGCGGCGACCCGAAGGCATGCGACACCTTCGCATCGAACGCGGCGTAAGTCGGCGCTGGCGAGCATCAACAAGTTAGCGCTTGTGTTCCCGCGCGGCCCATCCCTTGCCTTTTCCCTAACGGCATGAGGATGCGGAGCGCGCGATGATCATCAAGGGATTCCGGGTCGGCCCCCTGCTCAAGACCACCGGGAAGGACATTCTCAACGACAACGTGCTGGGGCTCGCCGCGCAGGCCGCTTACAATGCGTTCTTCTCGATCTTCCCCTTCTTCCTTTTTTCAGCCCCGCTGCTCTCGCTGTTCGGCGACAAGCAGAAGACGTTCGCCTGGCTGATGAATCAGCTCGCGACGATCGTCCCCGGCGAGGCGATCGATCTCGTGCGCAGTGTGATCAAGGACGTCGTCTTCTCGAAGAACGCCCCCGGCATCATCTCGGTGGGAGCGGTGCTCGCGCTCTGGTCAGGCTCGGCGGTGTTCGGCTCGCTTATGAGCACACTGAACTCCGCGTACAACGTGACGGAGACGCGACCGTGGTGGAGACGAATCCTCATTCAGCTCGCCTGCGTGCTCGGGCTCGGACTGCTCGTCGGCATTGCGAGCATCGTCATGCTCGCGGGTCCGGAGATCGCGCATGGCATCGGCGTGCGCATCGGGCTCGACCACCTCTTCGTGCTCGCGTGGACGATCCTTCAATATCCCGCCGCCGTCGCCATGATCGTGCTCGCGTTCTTCCTCGTCTATCGCACGCTGCCGAATCTCAAACAGCATCCGAATCAGATTCTCGTCGGCGCCAGCGCGGCCACGGTGCTCTGGCTGCTGGTGACGCTCCTCTTTCGTCTGTATGTCACCGACTTTGCGACGTACAACAAGACGTACGGGACGATCGGCGGAGTCATCGTGCTGCTGACGTGGATGTACCTCACGATGACCGTGCTGCTCGCCGGCGGAGAACTCAACTCGGAGCTGCACAATGGAACGGGAGCGACGGAGCCGCGCCGCGGCGCGGTCTACGCCGGCCGCATCGTGACATCGGCGAACCCCGGGCGCTCGTCGATGGACATGCCGCTCAGCCCGGCGTCGTCACCCACACAACTCGCTTCCATCGTCCCCACTTCCACAGCGCCATCATCGCCACACCACGACCCAGAGCGGTGAGCGAGATCGTCCACCAGATCCCCGACGTTCCCCATCGCGAGGCGGCCCACGCGGCGACCGGAATGCGGAGCGCGGTGAGGGTGGTCGAGGTGATCATCGGCGGTAGCGTGTCGCCCGCGCCTCCGAGCGCGCCCTCGAGCACCAGCTCGGCGCCAGCGAAGAGCGTCGAGATCGCGCCGATCCGGAGATAGCGCACACTCTCGGCGATCACGGCGGGATCGTCGGTGAACACGGATGCGAAGGTCGTCGCCAGCGAGTACTCGCCGATCGCCGCGATGAGACCGAGCGTCATCGCGAAGCCCGTCGCGATCCACGCCGCGCGCTCGGCGCGCGCCACCTGCTTCGCACCGAGATTCTGTCCGACGATCGCCGCCGCTGCGGCGCCGAAGCCGATGCCGACCATGTACGACCAGCTCTCCACGCGATGGCCGACACCGAGCGCCGCGAGCGCGGGCGTGCCGAATTGCGTCGTCGTGCGGGTGAGGAGCACGTAGATGTCGCTGAAGACGACCCCAGTGACCGCGGTCGGCAGCCCGACGCGCACGATCGCGCGCAGCGTCGCCATCGCGGGGATGCCAAAGGTCACCATGCGCCGGCGGATCAGAATCACGATGCCGATGAGGAAGGCGACGGAGCGCGTGAAGATCGTCGCCACCGCGGCGCCCGCGATGCCGAGGCGCGGTGCGGGTCCAAGGCCGAGGATGAGCACGGGGTCGAGCGCGAGCGCGGCGATGACGCAGCCGAGCAGGAGGAAGAATGGAGTCCTCGTGTCGCCCGCCGCGCGGAAGGCCGCGTCGATTGCGAAGAAGCCGAAGATGAGCGGCGCGCCGAGCAGGTAGGTGCCGAGGTAGCTCTTGCCGAGCGCGGTGACGTCGGCGGGGGTGTGCATAATGCCGAAGAGCGAGTCGAGATTCGCGATGCCGAGGGCACCGAGCACCACGGCCATCGCGATGGAGAGCACGAGCCCATCGGAGACCGCGCGCGCAGCCGCGTCGTGAAGACGCTCGCCGTGACGACGCGCCGCCACCGCCGTGAGCCCGACGCTCACGAGCTCCGCGCAGGAGATGAGCATCCACACCCAGAAGATCGAGGTCGACACGGCGGCGAGCCCCTGCGGGCCGATGCGCGTGCCGACCCAGAATGCGTCGACGGTGGCGAAGAGCGTCATCAGCAGCGTCGACGCGACGGCCGGGAGCGCGACGGTGGCGACCGTGCGCGTGAGCGATCCGTCGACCAGCGACTTCACCGAGCGATATTCGCCCGTGATCGCGGTGGCGAGTCCATCGCGCGGGTCCATCGGCAGCGCGGCCGCCGGGTTGAACTCCGACGGCCGCGTATCGACGACAGTGGGCGGGAGTGCCGTTTTGCTCACGTCTTGAGAGCCGCCGCGGATTCGACGATTTGCATCGCAATGGAATTCAGTGCGCGCGCCGCAGGAGATTCGGGGTGCGCGATGATTATTGGACTACCGGTGTCGCCGCCTTCGCGAACTCCGGACTCGAGCGGAATCTCGCCGAGCAGGGGGATGTGCAGCTCATCCGCGAGCGCGCGTCCGCCGCCGGAGCCGAACAGGGGCGTGGGCTTGCCGCAGTGCGCGCACAACAGGTAGCTCATGTTCTCGACGATGCCGAGCACGGGCACGCTAACGCGCTCGAACATCTTCGCGCCGCGGAGCGCGTCGCCGGTGGAAACGGGCTGCGGCGTCGTCACGATGATGGCGCCGTGCACGTGCGTCGCCTGCACGAGCGAGAGCTGCGCGTCGCCCGTGCCCGGCGGCATGTCGACGAGCAGATAGTCGAGCGTCCCCCAGTCCACATCGCGCAGGAACTGCGTGATGATCTTCATCACGATCGGGCCGCGCCAGATCGCGGGCTGATCGCGCTCGATGAGGAACCCGAGGCTCATCAGCTTCACGCCGTAGGCGGTGAGCGGCTGGATGCGATCGCCGACGACGGGTGGCGGCGTGTTGACGCCCATCATCATCGGCACGTTTGGACCGTAGACATCGGCGTCCATCAGTCCCACGCGCAGCCCTTGCCTCGCGAGCGCGACGGCGAGATTCACCGCGACGGTCGACTTTCCTACGCCCCCCTTGCCGCTGGAGATCGCGAGGATGCGACCGAGATTCGGGTAGGCGACGGGCGTCGGCGCGGGTGGAACGGCCTTCGCCTTCGGCTCCTGCCCCATCACCGGGAGCGAGCGCCCCTTTGGCGGAGTGAAGGCCGGCGGCGGAGATGCCGGCGCGCGAGTGCCAACGGGCGGTACCGCGGAATTCGCCGACGACTGCGACGGATCGCGTACATCGACCCGCACATCCTTCACCCCGTCCACGCGCTCGACCGCCTGACGCACCTCGCGCACGAGCGATGCCGGGTCCTGCGCATCGAGAAGGATCGTGAATCGGATGCGCCCATCGACGGTCGCTGCGACGTCGCGGATCATGCCGGAGCGGATGACATCCTCGCTCGTGCGCGGATTCAGTACACCCTGGAGCGCCTGCGCGATCCGCGTTTGCAATGTCTCGGTCATGCGCGCCTCAGCGCGTGACGAAGCGTACGGCGCGGATCTCCGGAACTTGCTGGCGCAGATGCGCCTCGATTCCAACCGTGAGATTCTCCGCCGACAGATCGCAGTCGGGACAGTCGCCGGTGCAGCGAATCACGGCGACGCTGTTCTCCATCTCGAACGTGACGAGCTCGATGTCCATGGTCTCGATTCGCAGCAACGGACGCATCCCATCGATCGCGGTGCGAATGTCGCCTTCGACGTCTGTTCCGGTGCGCTGTTTGAAGAGAGCCATGCGCGAAAGCTAGCGGATCGCTACGACGTCAGGAATGCTCGCGCGGACGCGATGACGTTGTCGCGCACCTCGGCGAGTGTCCCCGCGATGAGTGCACCGGATGCCTTTGCGTGTCCCCCGCCGCCGAACTGCCGCGCGAACGCGTTGACATCGACCGCGCCGGTGCTGCGAAAGGAAACCTTTACCTTTCCGTGCCCGAGATCCCGGAAGAATACCGCCATCTTCGTCCCAGCCACCGAGCGCGGATGCTCGGCCAGGCCGTCGAGCTCCTCGGCGCGCACGCCGTACTTCTCGAGCGCGCCCGCAGGCAGCGCGATCCACGCGAGCCCGTGCGCGGCGTCGACCTCGAGCGTCGCGAGCGCATCGCGCAGAAGATGCAACCGGCCGACGGAAACCGACGCGTAGATCCGGCGATACATCTCCTCGGGGTCGACGCCGGCCGCGAGCAACTGCCCTGCGATCGCGTGGCAGCGCGGCGACGTGTTGCTGAACTTAAAGCCGCCGGTGTCGCTGAGTATGGCGAGGTACATCGCGCGCGCGATGGGCGCGGTAATCTCGAGATCGAGCACGCGCGCGAAGTCGAAGATCAGCTCACCGGTGGCGCACGCCGTCGTGTCCGAGACGACGATCTCGCCCGCCGGCTCATCCTGCGGCACGTGGTGATCGATCACCAGGCGGCGCGCGGGAGAGTTGCGGACGGCGTCGCCGAGCGGGCCAAGTCGTTTGAGATCGCTGATGTCGAGCACCATCAAGAGCTCGACGCCAGCCAACGCGGCGGCGCCCTCGGCGCTGCGCTCCTCGACGCCATCGAGGAGGAAGTCGAACATCTCCGGCCACGGCGTCGGGTTCACGATCCGGACCTTCAGCCCGCGCTGCGCAAGGAGTAGCGCGAGCGCCACCTCGGAGCCGCAGCCGTCGCCGTCGGAGTTGATGTGCGTCAGCAACGCGACTGTGCGCCCCGCCGTGAACTCGGACGAGAAGCGCTCGATCGCGGTGGCGCGATGCGCGGGGACGGAGAGAAGATCGGGAAGAGTCGTCGGCATGTCGAGTAAAAAAGGAAGCGGCGCCCGATATTCCGGGCGCCGCTTCAAAGCTAACGACACCGTCGGTCAGTCGGTGGCAGCGCCGATTCCGCGCTGCACCTTCGAATGCGAGCGGCTGTACGTGAAGTAGATGACGATGCCGATCGCCATCCAGACGACGAGACGTATCCAGGTGTCGGATGGAAGGGCAGCCATGAGGCCACCGCAGATGAGAATGCCGAGAATTGGCACCAGCGGCACGAGCGGCGTCGTAAACGGGCGCACCATGTTCGGGCTGCGACGACGGAGCACGATCACTCCGGCGCTGACGATCACGAATGCGAGCAGCGTTCCGATCGAGACGAGCTCGCCAAGCAATCCCACAGGCAGGAAGCCGGCGACGATCGCGGCGATGACCCCCGTGACGATCGTCGTGACGTACGGAGTGCCGAACTTCGGATGCACCTTCCCGAACACCGGCGGGAGCAGCCCGTCGCGCGCCATCGAGAAGAAAATGCGCGGCTGCCCCATGAGCATCACGAGCACCACGGAGGCGAGTCCCATGATCGCGCCGATCTCGACCAGATACGTCAGCCAGTTGAGCGCCGGAATGTTCTCGAGCGCGAACGCAACCGGGTGCGGCACGTTCAGCGTGGTATAGTTCGCGACCCCGGTGAGCACGAGTGCCATCAGAATGTAGAGCACCGTACAGATGGCGAGCGAGAGCAGGATGCCCACAGGCATGTCCTTCTTCGGATTCTTTGCCTCCTGCGCCGCAGTCGAGACTGCATCGAATCCGATGTAGGCGAAGAAGACGACGCCGGCCGCGCGAACGACCCCTGACCAGCCGAAGTCGCCGAAGGAGCCGGTGTTGGGAGGAATGAAGGGATGCCAGTTGGCGGTGTTAACGAAATGGAAGCCGAAGCCGATCACGAGCAGCACGATCGCGATCTTCACGTAGACAATGACGTTGTTGAAGCGCGCCGACTCCTTGATCCCGACCACGAGCAGGGCCGTCATCGCGAGGATGAGCGCAACAGCCGGGAGGTTGATGACCCCGCCCGCGACGCGCACCAGCGTGTGCGTTCCCTGCACCGCGAGCGGCGCCTGCATGAACGCCGCCGGGAGATCAATGCCCACGTGGTGGAGAAAGGCGCCGAAGTATCCCGACCAGCCCACTGCCACGGTCGCCGCGCCGAAGAGATATTCGAGCACGAGATCCCAGCCGATGATCCACGCGACGAACTCACCGAGCGTGGCGTAGCTGTAGGTATACGCACTGCCCGCGATTGGAATCATCGACGCGAACTCGGCGTAGCAAAGTCCGGCGAAGAAGCAGCCTGTGCCCGCAAGGATGAACGAATAGACGACGGCGGGACCGGCATGCAGTGCTGCGGCAGTCCCGGTGAGCACGAAGATACCCGCGCCGATGATCGCGCCGATGCCCAGCAGTGTCAGATTGCTGGCGGTGAGCACGCGTTTGAGCGTATCCGCGCCCGTCTCTCCCGCCTCGTCCTGAAGCACTGCAATGCTTTTTCTGGCGAACAAACCCATGCAATTGTCTCCGGGCAAGGCGGGTGGGAAGGCGCGCTACACGTGCAGTCGACCGGGTCGTCGCCCCCGGCTCATCGAGCAACGTTCTACCGTGGCCACTGCCCTGTCAAGCACTGCGGAGCCATAGCGACGACTGCGTGGCGATCGTGCGACGCCGGTCCATTCGTGCTACCGTATGTCCCTCGTACACGCCTCCGACGCGTCGCAGACCGGCTCTTCCTGCGCGCGGATATTGCAAATCCCCCCGGCAACTGTTGCCGTCACTTCATCTCCCCGCGCCTCACCGAATGGCTTTCCGGGCACTCCCTGGCACGCACGACGGCACGACGACCGGCAGCTCCGCCGTCGACTCCACGGCGACGGAGAATGCGGGCTCACTGCGCATTCTCCTCCTCAACTACGAGTATCCGCCCCTGGGCGGAGGCGCCGGCATCGCCTCGGCGGCGCTCGCGCAGCGCCTCGCTTCGCGCGGGGTGGTGGTCGACGTCGTCACATCGCGCCCCGAGGATGAGATCGATGGTGAGCGGCGCGACGGGCTCTCGTGCGTGTCGCTCGCGCCGACGCTCACGCTCTTTCGCGTGCGAAGCAAACGGCGCGGGATTCATCAGGCCGGATTCTTCGGCGCGGGGAGTTATCTGTATGCGGCGGTCCCGGTGGCGAGAGTGCTGCTGCGCGCGCATCGATACGACATCGTGCACATCTACTTCTCCCTTCCGACTGGCGCGCTCATCCCCGCGCTTCCGATCGGAAAGACTCCCGTGGTCGTCTCGCTTCGCGGCTCCGATGTGCCGGGGTACGACGAGCGGAACGCGAAGCTCGTGGTGGCACACCGGATTCTCCTCCCGTTCACGCGCTGGATCTGGAAACGTTCTTCGCGCGTCGTTCCGGTATGCGAGAGTCTGGGCGTGCTCGCGCGCGAGACACTACCGTCGCTGCGCTACACGGTAATCGGCAACGGCGTCGACCTCGATCTCTTCCGCCCGGATGCGAGCGCGCGCAGCGCCTCGGTGCTGCCGGTGCGGTGCCTGGCGGTTGGACGGCTCATCGAGCGCAAGGGCGTCGCCGACCTGCTGCGCGCGTGGAGCATCCTCCCGCGCGGCCGCTATCGACTCGAGATCGCAGGCGGCGGCCCCGCGAGCGCCGGGCTTCAGGCGCTCGCCACGGAGCTCGGCGTCGATGCCGACGTTCACTTCGCCGGCCCGCTCAGCCGTGACGAGATCGCGGTGCGCTGTCAGAGCGCCGACATATTCGTGCTCACCCCGTACGAGGAAGCGTTCGGCAACGTCTTCGCCGAGGCGATTGCCGCGGGGCTTCCGGTGGTGGGCAGCAACATCGGCGCGATCCCGGATCTCGTGGAAAATGGCGAGAACGGAATTCTCGTTCCGCCGGGAGATTCCGATGCCATCGCGCGCGCGATCCGCGAGCTCGGCGATGATCCGGAGCGCCGCGCCGCGATGGCGACGCGGAATCGCGCGCGAGCGGAGCGGATGCTCTCGTGGGAGACGGCCGCAGATCGCTACCTCGCGCTCTACGCCGAGCTGCTCACCACGACGGTCGCGCAGTGATCGCGAAGCAGGCCCTCGTCGCGTACTGGCTCGCGCGCGATGCGCACGGCGCCCATCGCGCGCTCGACCTCGACGCCGCATCCCTCCGCGCGCGCTCGGCCGCGCGTCTGCGCGCACTGCTCGTGTGCGCCGAGCGCTCGCCGTTCAACGCGGCGCGGTTGCGAGAGGCGGGACTCAAGCGACCGCAGGCACTTCGCGACGTCGAGCTCCCGCTCGCACTGCAGTCGCTCGCGCCCGTCACGAAGCGCGAGCTGCGCGAGGCGGAGAGCGCAGCCGTGCGCGACGGTCGTGTGTCGGCGTCGTGGTTCTCGTCGAGATCCTCAGGCTCGTCCGGTGAGCCGTTCCGCGTTTACTACGATGCGCGGGCGTGGGCGACGCTCAAATATCTCGTGAAAATGCGCGCGCGTCGCGCGGCGGGGATGCACATGCTGGATCGCGTCGCGATCGTCGATGCGATCGAGGCGCGCGATGAAGGCGGCGCGATGCTCGAGCGCGCGGGGCGGCTGCGCCGCATCAGCGTCTTTCGCGCCCCCGCCGAAATCGCGGCGATGCTCCAGCGCTTTCGCCCCGCGGGTATCTACGCGCTCCCCTCCACGCTGCTCGAGGTCGCGCGCGCGTGCGATGCTGGCGCGCCGCCTGTTCGTGCCGCGCGCATCTTCACGAGCGGCGAGCTCCTCACCGGCTCTGCGCGCACCGCGATCACCGCGGCGTTCGGCGGCGAACTCTTCGATATCTACGGTACGTCGGAGACGAAGGAGATCGCCTGGGAGTGCCACGCAGGATCCCGCCACATCAACTCGGATGTCGTACATGTCGAAATCGTTGACGACAACGGTGTCGCGGTCCCGTGCGGCGCCGAAGGAGAGATCGTCGTCACCCTTCTCGTGAATCGAGCGATGCCGCTCATTCGCTACCGTACCGGCGACCGCGGCTCGCTGCTCCAAGGCGGCTGCGCGTGCGGCCGACAGTCGCCGCTGCTCGGGGTCGTGAGTGGGCGCGAGGCCGACGTGGTCGAGCTTCCCGATGGATCGACTATCTCACCATACCTGCTGACCATGGCGCTCGAGCCGATTCGGGGGGTCGCGCAGTACCAGATCGTGCAGACGGAGCGCGACGTGCTGCGAGTGCGTGCGGTCGCCGGCTCCGATGCCGACACGGGAGCGCTCGACCGCGAGATCACCACTGCGCTCCGTCGCGAGCTCCCCGCAGGAGTACGCATCGAGACGGAGATCGTTACGCGACTCGAGCACGGCGCACGGGCGAAGGTGCGCGTCGTGCAGCCGCTTCCTCGCTCGATCCATGCCGCAGCGGCGCTTGCTGCCGCGGAAGCGAGCGCGCGATGAGCCTCAACACCGACGCACTCCGCAGCGCCTGGGCGATCCGCGAGCACGCGCACGCAACCCGCGCCGAGATCGTGGACTTCCGCGACAGGCAGCTTCGGAAGCTCGTACAGCACGCCTATCACACAGTGCCGTACTACCGCGCGCTCTGGGACGAGCACGGCGTGCATCCCGACTGCGTTCGAGGTGCGGCGGATATGCCGCTTCTCCCGATGGTGGTCAAGACGCACTACCGCGAGCGTCCCGAGATCGAGCGCGTCGCCGCGAGGATCGATCCTCAGACGCTCATCTCCGCCCAGAGCAGCGGGTCGAGCGGCCGACCCTTCATGATCCGCCGCAGCTGGATGGAGCACAACGTCCTTCACCTCGCGCGCATTCGCGCGCTGCGATCGTACGGCATCAAGGGCGACGACCGGATACTCAACATTCTGAATCCGAAGAGCGTCAAGCCGAACGACAACAAGATCATCGGCCGCACGCTCACAGCGCTCAAGCTGCTTCCGAATCAGAAGCAAGTGAGCATCCATCTCGCCCCCGAAGCGATCGCCGCGGAGGTGCGCGCCTTTCGTCCCGCGATGCTCAGCGGCTATCCGAACATGCTTGCGCGCGTCTCCGAGGTGCTGCAGCGCGATCCCGTCACTCCGCCGAGCATCCGCGTCGCGCTCGTCGGCGCCGAGTCGCTCACGCCGGATCTTCGCCGGAAGATCGAAGCGCGACTGGGCGTGCCCGTGCGCGATCAATACGGCAGCAACGAAGCGAACCTCATGGCCTGGGAGTGCGCGCACGGCGGCCTGCTCCACACCAGCGATGACACCGTGCTCCTCGAGGTCGTCTCTCCCGATGGCATGCCGGTCGCGCCGGGCGAGCACGGCGAGGTTTTCATCACCTCGCTCCACTCGTTTACGATGCCGCTCATCCGCTTCCGCATCGGCGACATCGCCGAGCAGGGGCGATCTCAGTGCGAGTGCGGCGCGCCGTTCGCCACTATCGGCGGTGTACAGGGCCGCATGCTCGACATGTTCCCGCTGCCCGATGGCCGCGTGATCCATCCATATTATCTGAGCGAGACGATGATCATGGACGATCCCGACTGGATCGAGAACTTTCAGCTCACCCAGGAGCGCGTCGACAGCATCATCATGAGTATCGTTCCGCGCGGGGAGGCGACGGCCGAGCGCGTCGAGCGTGTGCGTGCGCTGGGTGCGACGCTGCTCGGACCGGACGTGCGCTTCGAGCTACTGATCGTCAACAGCATCCCGGCCGAGCCGAGTGGCAAGTATCGACCCGCCCGTTCACTCGTCACTTCGAGCTACGACGGCGTCCTCGTGCCGCCGGTCTCGCGATGAACAAGTACGTTCGCGATGCGATCACCTTTCCTCGGGACGCGAGCGCCGCGTGGCGGCATGCGGGAGCGTCCGGCGCCTGGCGCGAGCTCCGCATGCGCACCCTCGATCGTTTCTCGCGCGGCGGCCTCGCGCTGCTCCTCGAGCACGTCGTCGCCGATGTTCCGCATCTTCCGCTCCCCGACGGCATCCGCATCGAGCCCTTCGCCGGCCCCGACTGGTCGCCCTTTCTCGCGATCACCACGGAGCATCGCATCGCGAAGTTCCGCGAGCGCATCGCGCGCGGACGACAGTGCCTCGTCGCCTGGCGCCGCGATGCGCCGGTCGGCTTCACCTGGATCTCGACGCGCATGGATCGTGATATCGAGAGCTATCCGCTCCCCCTCCCCTCCGACGCGACATACCACTGGGATCTCTACGTCGCGTCCTCCGAGCGGAGCACCGGACTCGGCACCGCGCTCGCGTTCGCGCGTCTGCACCACGCGCGCGAGCAATCGTATCGCATCGGCTGGCGGCTCATCGACATCGACAATCTCGCGTCGCAGCGCACGGCGCAAAAGACTGCGGCGGCGAGCACGCGTGTGATCGGCGAGTTGCGCTACCGGAGCTTTCTCGGCCGGTCGTGGAGCCGCTACGCACCGGGAGTCGTAAGCCCGGAAACCGCGAAGGCGCGCGCCGCGCTGGTACACGCGCCGTGAGCTCGGTGAATACGGCGCCTCGCACGCTCACACTGCGCATGATCCCCCGCGCGCGGTACATCGCGCGCGCAGATTGGGACGCCCTTGCGCGACGCGGCTACCATCGCCACGCGTGGTTCGTCACCGCGGAGGCGTGCGGCGCCGAGCCGCGGCACGTCGGCGTTTATGACGGGCACGACCTTGTTGCGATCATCCCCGCGTACATCGAGCGGGAGACGTTGCACGGCGATCTGCACGCGCGCTGGTACGGGCCTGCGCACACGCTTGCGCGCGCGATCGGCGCGTCCCTCCGCCCCTCGCTCGCAATCGGAGCGCCGATGAGCACCGGCTCCGACCCCCTCGGAGCCGACAGCGTGCTCACCGACGATGTGCTCGACGACGCGATGGAGATGCTCGAGCAGGAGGCGCGTGCCGAGCGTCTGAAGGCGGTGGTGTGGCCCTTCATCGGCGAGGATGCGGGCACCATTCGCGCGGCGGCGCACCGGCGCGGGTATCGCGAGAGCTTCGCCAACTCGGAGGCCGTGCTGGACGTCGCGTGGAGCTCGCCGGAGGAATACGTCGCCTCGCGCTCGAAGAACGTGCGCCGCACGCTGCGCAACGAGCTCGCGTGGATTCACGACCAGGGAATTCGCGTCACGTGGGAGACCGACCTTGGCCCGCTGGCCGAGATCTTCGACGCGCACTTCCGCGCCTCGTACGTCGTCCGCAACAAGAAGGTGGCCGCACTGCCGCCGCGGTTCTTCGCCGAGCTCGCCGCGCAGCAGTCCGCCGGCGTGCGGGTGCAATGCGCGTGGCGCGGGACGACGCTGCTCGAGATGGCGGTGGCGCTCGACGGCGGCGGGGCGCTCGACCTCTGCCTCAGCGCGCAATCCGACGAGACGCGTAACGGGTTGCTCTATCAACACTGCCTCTGCTACGATCCCGTGCGCGTGGCGATCGCGAGCGGGATCACCCGCATCCATCTCGGACCGAGCGCGCTCTACCCGAAGGTCGTGCGAGGAGCGAGGCTGCAGTCGCGGCTCACTCTCGTACGTGGTCTGACGCCGGCGGCGCGAGCGGCGGTGCGCGCACTCTCGCCTCTCATAGATGCGCGCAACCGCGCGAAGCAGCGCCGTCTTCTCGGGAAGCTGGCAGCGACGAGCCCGGCGACGTGAACAAGTATCTCCACGACGTCGTCACCTTTCCCGGCGACGCGCGCCACGCCTGGCGCACCGACGGTGCACACGGGCTGTGGACCGAGCTGGCCGAGCGGACGTTTTACCGCCTTGCGCGCGGCGCGCACTACAATCTCTACGAGCGCGACCTCGCGACCATCAGAAACGTCCCCCCGCCAGAAGGCGTCGAGGTGCGCATGCTTGCGCTGCACGAGCATGCGATGCTCGGAGCGCTGATGACCCGCCGACGGCGTGCATCGCTCGAGCGGGGCGCCGTCGACCGCACCGTCTTCGCCGCTCTGCGCGATGGCGTCATCGTCGGCTACTCGTGGTGGACTCCCGACTTCGATTCCGCGCTCGACTTTTCGCCGCTCACCCTCCCGCCGAACGCGATCTTCCACGGCTTCGTACACGTCGAGCGCGCGGAACGACATCGCGGCACGGCGAGCGCACTCTTCAGCGCGGGCGAGCGCTACTTCTTCGAGCGCGGCACTGAGTCGTGCTGGTTCCTCATCAAGTCCACGAACATCGCGGGCGTGCGCACCGCACGTGGGCGATGGGGCGGGCGCTCGCGGCACATCGCGGAACTGAGCTACTGGAAGCTCCCCTTTCGCACGAGGCGCCGGCTCACGCTCTCCGAGCCGTCGTGACGACGCCGACGACGCTTGCGGATCTCCCCGCGCAGGAGGAGATCACGGCGGTACGGCGCGGACGCGGGCGTCGCATCGCGCTCTATGCAGCCACCCGTGGCACGACCGAGGGAATGCGCAGCATCCGCGGGCTCCTTCTCGCCATCGTGCTCGGTCCGCGCGCCTTCGGGATCTGGACGCTCTTCCGCATCTTCATGCGCTACACGCCACTCGCGGGGCTTGGCGTGCAGCGCGGGCTCGAGCTGGAGATCGTGCACGGGCGCGCGCTCGGCGACGCGGAGGCGCTCGCGCGCTCCAATCTCGCCGCGCGCACGACGCTCGGCTGGATCATCGCGACGGCGCTGGCGACGTCGGTCGCGGCGCTGGCGGCCTCGTTCATCGTCACCGACGAGACGTGGCGAATCGCGATGCGCGCCGTGTCGCTCGGCGTCGTGCTCGAAGAGCTCTGGGTCTACGCGACGACCTATCTGCGCGCGCTGCGAGAGCTGCGCCGCTATGCGCTGCTCGAGATCGCGAACGCGTCGCTGCATCTCGTTGCGGCGGTGGGGCTCGCGAAGCTCTTCGGGCTGCGCGGGGCCATCGCCGGATTCGTGATCGGCGCGCTCGCGAGCCTGTGGACGGTACGCAACTGTGCACCTTTTCGCCCCGCACTCGCGAAAGAGCCGCTTCGGCGCCTGCTGAATATCGGCATCCCGCTCGCGCTCTCATCCGCGCTGACGGTTGCACTCGGCACTGCGGATCGGCTCGTCGTCGCGGCCTACGGCGGCGCGGCAACGCTCGGGCTCTACGCGTTCGGCGTCTCGATCGCGGGGCTCGCCGCATCACTCGCGTGGATCATCCGCACGGTGATCTTCCCCGACGTTTACGGAAGCGCTCGCGTCGCCGGTGCGACTCCCGCCATGCGCGAGCATCTCGACCGCACAGTGCTCCCATTCGCCAATCTCTTTCCGCCGATACTCGGCGCGCTCGCGCTCGCGATGGAGCCTGTGATGGCGCTGGCGCTCCCACGGTATCTCCCTGCCGCGGCCGCCGCGCGCATCTTCATCTTCAGCGCCGGCGCCGGCGGCATCACGACGCTCGGCGCGATTGGGGTCGTCGCCGTGGGAAAGCAGCGGATGCTGCCGCTATTGTCGGCGGTGGCGCTCTGCATCAATCTCGCGTGCTCGATGACCGCGCTCCACTTCGGCGCGGGGCTCTCGTTCGTCGCCGGCGGCGCGGTGCTCGCGCAGGCCACGATCGCGGCGGGGGTGCTCGCGGTGCTCGGGCGCCAGGCGACGCAGGAGCGCGCGATCCTGCTCGTGCTGAAGGGAATGCTTCCGCTTGCGTGGTGCGTCGCGGCGGTCGTGCTCATGAGTCATCTCTACGACCCGCGCACGCTCACCGGCGGCGCGGCCTCGCTCGCGACTTATGTGCTTCTGCTCATCCCGATCTGGCCGCTGATGCTCGGCGGCTTCCGCAACGCGCGCGGCTCCGTCCAGCCGAGCCGTCAGACCGAGTAGTTCGGCGCCTCGCGCGTGATCGTCACGTCGTGCGGGTGCGACTCGCGCAGCCCGGCCGTGGTGATGCGCACGAACTCCGTCTCGGTGCGCAACGCGTCGATGCTTCCGCAGCCGACGTAGCCCATGCCGCTCCGGAGTCCGCCAACCATCTGGTAGATCACGTCGCCCACCGGCCCCCTGTACGGAACGCGCCCTTCGATCCCTTCCGGCACGAGCTTCTTCGCGGAGAGCTCGCCTTCCTGGAAGTAGCGGTCCGCGCTTCCGTCCTGCATCGCCGAAAGGCTCCCCATGCCGCGGATCATCTTGAAGCGACGTCCCTCGAGCAGGAACGACTCGCCCGGACTCTCCTCGGTACCCGCGAGCATCGATCCCATCATCACACTCGATGCACCGGCCGCGAGCGCCTTCACGACGTCTCCCGAATACTTGACGCCGCCGTCTGCGATAACGGGGATATCTCCGGCACCGTCGATAGCGTCCATGATCGCCGTCAGCTGCGGAACGCCGACGCCAGTCACCACACGCGTGGTACAGATCGAGCCCGGGCCGACGCCCACCTTCACCGCATTCACGCCGCGCTCCACTAGCGCCATCGTCCCCGCTCGCGTGGCGACGTTGCCGGCGATGAGCTGAATCTCCGGAATCATCTCCCGAATGATCGACGTCGCGAGCAGCACGCCCTCGCTGTGCCCATGCGCGGTGTCGATCACCAGCGCATCGACACCCGCGTCGAACAGCGCGCGAGCGCGCTCCTTGAAATCTCCGCCCGAGCCAAGCGCGGCCGCGACGCACAGCCGCCCGTGCTGATCCTTGTTCGCGCTCGGGTGCTGGCGGCGCTTGTGAATATCCTTGACCGTGATCAGCCCGCCGAGTCGTCCCTCGGCGTCGATCACGGGGAGCTTCTCGATGCGATGCTTGCCGAGGATTCGTTCTGCCTCGTCGAGCGTCGTGCCGACGGGAGCAGTGATGAGATTGACCTTCGTCATTACCTCCTGCAGCGGACGGTCCAGCTGTCGCTCGAACTGCAGATCGCGATTGGTGATGATCCCGATCAGCTTGTTGTCGCGATCGACGATCGGAACGCCGGAGATCTTGAAGCGCATCATCAGCGAGTTGGCCTCGCGGAGTGTCGCCTCGGGGCCGAGTGTGATCGGCTTCAGGATCATCCCGCTCTCGGAGCGCTTCACCCTGTCCACCTCGGCCGCCTGCCGGTCGATCGACATGTTCTTGTGAATCACGCCGATTCCACCGGCCCGCGCCATCGCGATCGCCATCTCGGACTCCGTCACCGTGTCCATCGCGGCGGAGACGAGCGGGATGTTGAGCGAGATCCCCGTGGTGAAGCGAGTGCTCGTGCTCACGTCCTTCGGATGCGTGACGCTGTGCCGCGGCGACAGCAGCACATCGTCGAAGGTGAGCGCGGGCTCGGCGCGGACGCGTGACGTGGGCGGGGTATCCTGATGACGAGACGGCCCGCTCTCCGACGATGCGGAGACAGCGGGCCGTGATGGGATGCGAGTACTGATTGCCATGGCGAAAGCTAGGGGACGACCACAGGAGTGTAAAGTGTCACTGTGGTGGCTCGGCGCTTGGCGAGCGCAGAAGGGCGCGCACGTCCGCGTGCATCGAATCCGAGAGGATGTCGCGCGGCGATCCCTCCTCCACCACGACCCCCTTCGCGAGAACGGCCACGCGATCCGCGTACGCCTCGGCGAAGTCCACATCGTGCGTCGAGATCAGCAGCGCATGTCCCTCGGCCGCGAGCGCGCGCAGCACCTCGCCGAGGCTGCCGCGCCGAGCCGGATCGAGCGCGGAGGTGGGTTCGTCGAGCAGCAGGAGCGTCGGATCGGGGGCGAGCGCGCGCGCAATGGCGACGCGCTGCGCTTCCCCGCCGGAGAGCTGGCGCGGATACGACCCCACGCGATGCGCGACGCCGAGCGTCGTGAGGAGCGCGAGCGCCTCGGTCTCCGCGCGCTCGCGCGTCCAGCCGAGCGCGTGCACGAGCGCGAGCGTGACGTTCTCCATCACGGTGAGATGCTCGAACAAGGACTGCGACTGAAAGACCATCCCGACGCTGCGACGCAGCACGCGCAGCTTCGACTCGGGTGGCACCTGTCCGGGGTGCAACGTAAAGCCGTCGACGACGATGGAGCCCGAGTCGAACGGACCGAGAGCCGCGATCGCGCGAAGCATCGTCGTCTTCCCCGCTCCCGACGTTCCCATGAGCGCGCAGATCTCACCCGGCGCGACATCGATGGTGACGCCGCGCAGCACCTGGTGCGGCCCGCGCGATGCATGTACGTCCCGCACGTCGAGCGCCTGCGTCATACCGCCCTCCACTTCTTCTCGAGCCTGCGCGCGAGGCGCGACAGCGGAAGCGACATCGCGAGATAGATGGCGGAGCACAGCAACCCGGGCACGACCCAGCTGCCCACGTTCGTCGCGTAGATCGCCGTCTGCTTGGTGAGCTCGACGACGGTGATGACAGAGACGAGTGAAGAATCCTTGAGCAGCGCGACGAAATCGTTGGTCATTGGCGCGAGGGCGAGGCGGAGTGCCTGCGGGCCGCGCACGAGACGAAGGATTTGCGCCTCAGAGAGGCCGAGTGTGCGCCCGGCCTCGAGCTGTGAGCGCGGGATTGCCTGCAGAGCCGCGCGATAGATCTCGGATTCGTACGCCGCGTAGTTGAGCCCGAGGCCGAACACGGCCGCGACGAACGCGGGAAGGCGGATGAAGCCGGAGAGCCCGTAATAGAGCACGAAGAGCTGCAGCAGCACCGGTGTACCGCGAATGATCTCGACGTACACCGCGAGCGGTGCGCGCAGGAGCGGCGATCCGTATACTCGACCCGCAGCCACCGCGATCCCGACCGTGACCGCGAGAAGCATCGCCAGGCAGGAGAGTAGCAGTGTGATCCCCGCCGCGCGCAGTAGCGCGGGGAGATATGATCGGACGCTCCGCACGCTCGCGGCTGCGCCGGCCGGGTGTACGCCGCCGGAGTCCGCGAGCACGCGCGCGAAGTGCTCCGCCTGTCCGGCCTCCCAGACGTGCCAGGAGCGGAATACCTTCTCCAGCGAACCGTCGCGCATGCGCGCGCGCAGGATCGCATTCACCGAATCGCGAAGCGCGGTGTCCGCGGCCGCGAGCACGGCCACGTAGTGCCCCGTCGCCACGGGAACGGGCTGGATGTAGAAACCGCCCGCGCGACGGAGCGAACGGTCGGCGATGATGTTGTCGAGGAGCACGGCGTCGACACGTCCGGAGACGAGGTCGCTGTACGGGTGCACATCGTCGTCGTACGAGATCGGGATCGGGCCGGCGTGCGGCTGCAGGTCGAGCAGCATCTGGTACGCACCCGTGCCGCCGAGCGTCGCGACGCGCCTGCCCGACAGATCGGCCAGAGTGCGATAGCGCGCGCTGTCGGCAAAGCGCACCGCGAGCACTTCGCGAAACTCGAAATACGGAATGGACACCGCGTGTCGTGCGCGCAGCTGGGGGCGGTCCTCGACGCCGGACATCCCGATCGAGAAGTCTCCGCGCTCCACCGACGCCTCGATCGATGCCCACGCGACCTGTACGAACAGCGCGTCGCGATGCAGCCCCTTCCCGATCATCTGCGCGATCTCGACGTCGAAGCCGCGCACCTTCGACGGATCAGCCGGATCGGCCTCTACGAACGGTGCTCCGCCCTCGGCGTCACCGCCCCAGCGAAGTGGTGCGTGCGGCGCGGCGGCGGGCGCGCACGAGAGCATCGCGAGCGCCGAGAGGAGCGCCGCGAGGGTGCGACGTATCAATCGTGGTCGACCAGCCGCCGTGGCGTCTATCGAGCGATCTTACGGAGGCGGCGGCGGATGCGGCGTGGTAGGAAAAACGCCGCGGCGAGAAGTACTTCCTGCAGCACGGTGGGATGCAGATCCTCGATCGGCCCATCCCAGTGATCGCGAATGACGTGCATCCCCGCGTTCCCAATGAGCCGCTTGAGCGCGAGCACCACGATGAACACATCATCGACTTGTCCGATGAACGGAATGAAGTCGGGGATCAGGTCGATCGGCGTGACGACGTACGCGATCGCGACGCCGAGGAGAACCTTGTCGAGCGCAGCGACGCGGGGATCGGTAAGGAGCCCGCCCATCAGCCGCAGATAGGACGGGATCTGCGTGATCGTGCCGAGCATCGTGCGCTTCGCGCCCGTCTGCGGTGCGGGGCCGCGGCGTCCGCGGGGTCGTGAGCGTCCGCTCAGGGTGCCAGTAGTCGCGGTCACTTTGATGCCTCCAGAGAAAACCGGCCGCTGAATGCGGACGGGGTGACGTCGACGACATCACTTTCCTATCGACATTGCAACTGACCTGCCAGCGGAGCGCAGGGCGTCCGGCGCGAGCGAACGTTACGGTTTCGCCGTTACGTGGTCAACGCCGCGAGCGCGCGCCTCGCGCACTCAGCCTTGCTCGATCCCGGAGATCTCGGGCGGCACCGCCGCAGCTGCGTCTGTCGAGGCCGGCGTCGGGGATGGGGCTGCAGGCGCGGCAGGCGCGGCAGGCGCGAGCGCTGACGGCGTCACCGCCGTCGGACGCTCCGTCGTCACGCGCGCGACGTTGCGCTGCGCCGCGTCGACGACGTCGCTCGCAACCGACTTCCCAGCCGCAGCGACGCCCGACAGCACGCCCATCGCCTTGTTCATGAGCCCCATGGTCTCGGAGATCGTCGATGCCGAGACGCGCCCCACGCGCAGCGTGTCCTCGACCCCCTCCGCGAATCGCTGCAGCGCGTTCGGCGACTGCGCCGTCCGCTCGGCGTACTTCGATTCGAGGAACTCGATGTAGTCGAGGAGTTGATAGCCGCGCTCGTCCGGCAGAACGTCGAGTGTGCGGACGATGCGATCGCGAAGATTCGAATTCATGGGAGGCTACCCGGTAAGGATGCATGAACGAGGCTCCGTGTGATTTACCACGCCGGTCCGGATACAGCTACGCCCCTCGCGTTTGCGAAGGGCGTAGTCGTGAAGCCGGAGACCTCTCGTTGGAGCGGAGCCTACGAGCGGCCCCAGCGAGCGCGGACACCCCGCGCGTCGACGTGCGCGAACGGCCCGTGCACCGAGTTTCCGCGGTAGACGCCAACCCCGCCGACGAGGTCGGGGTGCGCGGCCTCGACGCGGTCCACGGCATCGCGAATCACTCGCGCGTCGCGGGAGTCGACCCGTCCATCGTGATTGAGGTCGGCCATCCGGCCGCTGCCATTGTTGTCGACGAAGACATCTGCCGCGTCGCCGTACTGGTGGCGGCTGTCGCGCGCGCGGCCCCCCTCGCCGACGCCCTGGACGTTGTACTCCGGAGTGCGGAAGCCCGACATGACGGCCAGATGCTCGACGTGCACGCCGTGCGCATTCAGATCCTGGATCACGAGCTCGAGCTTGTCGACCAGCCGCTCGTTGAGCACGAGATACTTGGGCCAGACGTCCTGCTGGTCGTGCGTCAGGAAGTCGCTCAAGCGAAAGTGATCCGAGACGAAGGTGCTCTCGTTCGCCTGTGTGACCTCTATGAATCCTTCCGGATTTGCATACTCGGCCGAGCGCGCCATGCGGCGCTCAGCGGGGAAGCTGCCGATTTTGTACGCTCCGATCCGGCCGGAGTGCTTGGCGGAGAACGGAAGCATGGTGATGAGCGAGAACGACCGGGTGGCATCCATGAGCGGATGCACGCCGGGGATCTCGAGGGCGCTATCGCCAAATAGCTGGGCGAGGATCGGAATGCCGAGCGTGGGGGTGCCACGAGCGACGAAGCGGGCGCGGAGCTTCCCGCTCAGGCCGACTAGCGAATCGAGGAACGCGAACGCCATCGGCTTGGCGGGCGCAGCAATGGCGCCCGCGGCGATGCTCGTGATGATCGGTGAAGCTGGCAGTGCTTTCGGGAGGTCGGGGTGCTCATCCAGCTCGAAGGACGCGCCTGCGGCGACACCTACGAAAGCGATGCTGGCAATGACTCCGACGGCGCGTGCCTTGTACCGGCGTACGCGCGGTGTGGATTTAATCACGGGATGCCCTCCCTGGCAACCAGACGGACGACCTGAGGTCGTCTCTTGGTTTTGCGTGTTGGCCGGAGCCAACGTGCCCTTTTACAAGGAGTCCTCGACCTCAGAAGAGGCGAGGCGTCAACACGGTTCTATGTTACAATAGACGTCCGGGGCGTGATACTGCAACCCATTTGTTGTTCTCTAGGTTGACTGGCCAGCAAGTCAGTAGATGAACACTGGCGTTCCGACCGGTATAATGCTGTAGAGGTACGCAATGTCCTCGTTGCGAAGCCGAACACAGCCGTGGCTGACTGCCTTCCCTATCGAAAGCGGCTCGTCTGTGCCGTGGAGGGCGTATCCGTCACCTATGTTAAGCCTGTGACCGCCTAGCGTACCCTTGTACTTCCGCTGGTTCGTTCCATACGGCGGCACAATGATGTTGCCTCCTGCGGTGATCTCGTGGCCCTCCTTCGCCTCGAGCGGGATCTCCGCGCCGTCCGCCCCGCGCTTTACCACATCGTTTCCGTCAACTTCGATCATCGTTCCATCCCCGCCCGGGATCGCCTTCTTTCGGTCGAGCGCCATGATCCCAAGCCCCTTCTTCTTGGCCTGCTCCACGTAATGCCAGTCGGGCGGCACCCAGACGGGGTCCAACTCCTTGCTCTGCACCACCAGACGTCCGCGAGGAGTATCGAACTTGAACTCCTGCCGAGTCCCTTGTTTCTGGACGAGCGTTTTGCCGCTCCCAACCGCGACCTGCGTGGAATAGAGCGTCGTGTCTCCCGACTTGTACCAGAGCCGACGATCCTCGATGCTCACCACGATGTACGGCTTCGTCGCCGTGCTGTCCGGCTCGGTGGCCAGCATCGTCTGCAGCGAATCCGACACCGTGCCGGCCTTCCGGCTCACATCGTCGAGGAGCTCCCAGTTCTGGTTGAAGACGATCCGGTTGATATCGCGCTGAAAGCGCACGCGCAGCGTGGAGTAGACCAGTGCGCTGCTGGCAATCCCAAGCGCCAGCGTGATTCCGATGGCGCCCGCCATGTACTTCCATCCATCGCGCGGCACCTCTGGCGGCGTAAATGCCGGCCGGGGCCGAATGGGACGTGGTGCGGGAGTCGGAGCGTCATCGCCAGGTATCGTCATATCACTCAGTAAAAATAGACTACGGTGCCGCGCTGCAGATTCGGCGCAACCGCCCTCAGGTCCTCGGCGCTCACCCGGAGGCTCCCGGGCAGCACGTACGACGAATCGTTGAGCGGGCCGACGCTGGGCAACGAATAGATGACGGTGCCCCCATTGAGGACGATTGCCACCGGCCCGAGAGCACCGACCAGCGATGCCGACGCGGGCTGCGGCACCCCTCGATCCGCATACACCCACGACGGCACCTCCCATGCGTCCTTCGGACCGAGGATTTTCTCGACCGTGCGGGTGCCTCGCGGGGCGGCCATGTGGAGCGTGTCCTTCCCGGCGCCGAGGCGTTTTTCCTGCGCCACTTCGACCCCCATCTCGCGGAGCAGCGCGCCGTCGCGCTCGAGGTACATCCTGCCGCTATCGACGGCGACCGCGAGATGGATCTCCTTATCGATCCTGGCCTGCCGCCGAAGCAGCTCCATCATCATCGCGAGGCGCTTCTCGTTCGCGTTGGTGACGGCATCGCTGCGCCGGCGCTCGACGTCACTCATCCCCGCGCGCAGCCGCGCCACCTCGTGCTCGTAGGCGACGCGCTTGTAGAGCACCCATGCGTCGATCGCGAGCAGACCGACGATGATGACGGCAACCGCCGCGGTGAACGCCGGGTGCTTTCGGCGAAAATCGGAGAAGGGCATCAGGCGATGTGAGAGGGGGCGGTAACGTGCGGCCGCCGGGCAATGCTAGCGCGGAACGATGCGCAGGACATCGAGGATGGGTACCCCGGAAGGCTCGCTTCGTCCCGCGCGCACTCGCGCCAGCACCATGATGTAGCTGAGCGGCGGCAGGGCGCGCGCACTGGCGACGAGGGTCGATGGAAGCGCGAGGTAGAGCAGCGAGCTCTCGCTCCCCGGGCCGCGCGCAAGGAGGTACGGCTCGTCGGGCGCGAGTCCCTTGCGCAGCGGATCCGCCGCCTGCACCGCGATCGCCTGCACCACCCACCGCACCGTCGATCCCTTGTAGTGATCCGGGTCCGAGCGAAGGTCCGCGGCGCTCACCGCGCTCACCGACGAGCTGTCCACCGGAATCAGCTCGCTCTCGCGCACCCACCCTTCGGTC
Source organism: Gemmatimonadaceae bacterium (assembly GCA_039918615.1). Lineage (GTDB taxonomy): Bacteria > Gemmatimonadota > Gemmatimonadetes > Gemmatimonadales > Gemmatimonadaceae > FEN-1250. The sequence goes on from JBDSHG010000156.1 coordinate 33,224, forward strand.
TGCACGCGCGCCCAGCCGTGGTCGCGCGCGACGATGCGCACGCGCGCGGCCGAATCCGCGGTGCCAGACGGTGTGCCGTCCGGCGCGGCGCGGAGCACGAGTGGATGCGCGGCGGCAAAATCCCCGGGTGCGATCGAGGCATCGGGCTTCGGCGCCACGGCCGGCGCAGCGGGCGCGGTCGCGCCGCGCGCCGGAAGTGATGCTACGCGCTGCGGCGCACCCTGCGTCGATGGCGCGCGCACGGGCGCCCCACCCACCAGCGCCGGCGCCTTCACCGTCGGCGCCTTCAGCTCGCGCGTCTGCACCCACGCGTCGCGCCTCACGCGGAACCAGTCGCCCGAGACCGACTGCCTGTCTACTGTCATCCCATCCTCGATGACGGCGATGATCGGTGACGAAGCGGCCGCGCTCGCGCGCAATGCCGCGCCGCTCGACGCGTGCACCGTCAGCTCATCCTTCTTCGCGGTGACGACGCTCTTGTGAAGAAATCCTTCGATCGTCACGGCGGTCCAATCCGCCTTCGTCGCGCCAGTCTTCACCGCGGCGCCGACGCGCATCGTCGCGACGAGCCGGCCGTCGGGCGACACGCGCACCGCCGTCGCCGTCGCCGCCGCCGCAGTGGTCTGTGCGCCGACCCTCGATGACGCGGAAGCCACGAGCACGCACAGCAGCACGAGCGAATTAGACCGCATCGCTGGATGGGGGATGGATGGTCGGGTACATTTCCGAGGCTGGGATTGCGCCGCAGTATACGTTCGAACTCTCACTGAGCAAAGATGTCGACTACGCGCAAGCGCCCAGTCGTGTTGTTGGTGCTGGATGGATGGGGCTATCGTCCAGAGCGGGATGGGAACGCGATCGCGATGGCGCGCACGCCCACCTGGGATGCGCTCTGGTCCGGCACCTCGCGCACGCTGCTGCACGCGTCCGGACTGCCCGTCGGCCTCCCCGAAGGACAGATGGGGAACAGCGAAGTCGGGCATCTGAACCTCGGCGCCGGCCGCGTGGTCCCGCAGGATCTCGTGCGCATCAACGGCGCGATCGACGACGGGTCGTTCTTCCGCAACGAGACCCTGCTCGAGACGTGCGCCGCCGTGCGCGCGAGCGGCGGCACGCTGCACCTCGCGGGACTCATCGGGAACGGCGGCGTGCACGCGGTCGACAAGCATCTCTTCGCGCTCATCGACCTGGCCGAGCGCGAGAAGGTGCCGCACGTCGCCATCCACGCGTTGCTCGATGGACGCGACACGCTGCCGCGGTCCGCACTCGGCTTCATGGAGCAGACGCTCGAGCGCGCGAAGGGGCGCGCCGAGGTGGCCTCGGTCGGCGGGAGATATCACGGGATGGACCGCGACCGCCGCTGGTCGCGCACGGAGCTCTGGTACCGCGCGATGATGCAGGGCGTTGGTCCCCGCGCGCCGGATGCGCTCACCGCAATTCGCGCCGCCTACGAGCGCGGCGAAAGCGACGAGTTCATGCAGCCAGTGGTGATCGTACGGAACGAGCTGCCCGTCGCGACGGTACGAGAAGGCGATGCGATCATCTTCTTCAACTACCGCTCGGACCGGATGCGCCAGATCACGCGCGCGGTCACGGAGGATCCGTTCGACGGCTTCGACGTCCGCGGGCGCCCATCGATCAAGGTCGTCACGATGACGCAGTACGACGAGACGTACGACGTCCCCGTCGTCTTTCCACCCTTCACCCTCGCGCGCGTGGTGGCCGAGGTGATTTCGACGCACGGCGGCACGCAGTTCCGCACCGCCGAGACCGAGAAGTACGCGCACGTGACCTACTTCTTCAACGCAGGGCACGAGACGGCGTACAAGGGCGAGGTGCGGGAGCTGGTGCCGAGCCAGAAGGTGGCGACGTACGATCTCGCGCCCGAGATGAGCGCCTACGGCGTGACGGACGTGTTGTGCAAGGCGATCAGCGCGCGCAACTACGACTTCATCCTCTGCAACTACGCCAATGGCGACATGGTGGGGCACACCGGCGTGATCCCGGCCGCGATCAAGGCGGTGGAGACGGTCGACGAATGTCTCGCGCGCGTGATCGCTGCCGCACAGCGGGCGGACGCGCGCGTCCTCCTCACCGCGGACCACGGGAACTGCGAAATGATGATCGACCCCGCGACGGGCGGGCCGCACACCGCACACACGACGAACCTGGTTCCACTGGTTATTGTCGATCCGGATGGTGATCGTCCGCTGCGCGCCGGCGGTGCGCTGCGCGATGTAGGACCAACGGTACTGGAGATGCTCGGCGTGGAGAAGCCCACCGAGATGACCGGGATCGACCTCAGAGAGATGGGAGCCGCATCGTGAAGCTCGTACACACCGCCGCACTGCTCTGCCTGGGCGCCGCACCGCTCGCCGCGCAGGTGGGAAGCGCGCCGGACAAGAGCCCGTACCAGGACTTCAACTATCACCAGGACTTCTCGATCTGGGGCGGCTACTTCGGAGGCAATAAGGGCCAGGTGGGAATCGGACCGCAGTCGAGCCCGATCTTCGGTGTGCGCTACGGGCTGCACATTGGCGGGCCGGCGGAGTTCGTCTTCCGGATCGGGCGGGCGTCGTCGATCCGCAACGTCGTCGACCCCACCAAGATCGGGACAGCGCGCGACCTTGGCAAAGTCTCCGACCCGATCTGGATCGCGGATGCCGGAGTCAACCTCGCGCTCACCGGGCAGAAGAGCTTTCACCACTTCATACCGGAGGTCGGCTTCGGAGGCGGAGTGGCGACGAGCCGCAACGCGCAGGATGTGGGCGGCTACCGCTTCGGCACCGGCTTTGCAATTCACGGCACCGCGGGGCTCAAGTTGGTTACCCATGGCCCATGGGGGGCGCGTCTCGACGTTACGGACTACTTCTGGCAGCTCTCGTATCCGGGCGCGTATTTTCTTGCGCCGACCGGCGGCACCGCGGTGTTATCCTCGCGTCAAGTCCAGAATGAGTGGACGCAGAACGCCGTCATCTCGTTCGGGGTCACGTACATCTTCTCACGCTAGTCGAGGCCCAGCATGGCACAGGATTTTGAAAACGTATTCGACCTCGACGATTTGAGCGACGCGGAGCTGCGCGCGCTCGTGCGCGATCAGCTCGCACAGGATGACGCGATCGACGTCGACGGTATTCTCGTGCACGTGAAGGACGGCTACGTCACCCTCTCCGGCCGCGTCGGCACCGAGGGCGAGAAGCAGATCGCCGATCATGTGCTGAGCGATGTCATCGGCCTCGAGAGCTATGCGAACGAGCTGTTCGTAGATCCGATACGTCGCGATCAGGAGCCGGAGGCAGCGGACGACGCGGTCGCCCGCGCCGCCGAACGCAGCGACAGCTCGCTGCTCGGCGGAAGCGATCTCTCCGCAACCGACGACGAGGCGCAGCGGGCGACGGACAACGATGATGCGTCGCTCTACGGCACGCGGAACATGGAGAGTGTGATGGAAAATGGTGTGCCGTGGATCCCGCCGGATGAGCC
>JBDSHG010000157.1:0-53775 GCA_039918615.1 Gemmatimonadaceae bacterium
GTGCCCGCCGCGAGCGCCGCCGCGAGGGCGTCGCGCTCCCCGCGCCATGTGATGGCGTGGCCGGCATCGCGGGCCGCCTTGTCTACCAGTGATGCGGACACGCCTTCGATGGGCTTCTCGCGCGCGCCGTAGATCTCGGTGAGATAAATGCTATCCGCGCCCGCGAGCGCGCCGCCGAAGTCGCCGGCGAAATCGCGCGTGCGCGAGTAGAGATGTGGCTGGAACGCCGCGATGATCCGGCGCCCGGGATACGCGGCGCGCGCCGCGGCGATGGTCGCGCGGATCTCGGTGGGATGATGCGCGTAGTCGTCGATCACCGAGACGCCGCGGGCCTCGCCGAGCCGCTGGAAGCGGCGCTCCACTCCGCCGAACGCCGCGAGCCCGGGGGCCATCTTCGCGAGTGGCACGCCGAGCGCGTGGCCACTCCCGAGCGCCGCGAGCGAGTTGAGGACGTTGTGGCGTCCGGGGACGCGCAGACGGATTTCCGTCTCCTCGCCGCCATCGAGCACCGCGGTGTAGACGCTCCCGCCATCTTCGCTGCGGAGATCGCGCGCGACCAGGCGCGCATCGCGCGACGTGATGCCGTAGCGTACGATCACGGCATTCGGCGTCAGCGCGATCGACGATGCGCCGGGATCGTCGGCGCAGAGTACGATGGCCCGCGCGCGCGAGGCGAATTGCGCAAAGGCGCCGCGGATGTCGTCGAGATCCGTGTAGATGTCGAGGTGATCGGCCTCGACGTTCGTGATCGTCGCAACGGTGGGCGAGAGCGCGAGGAAGGAGCGGTCGTACTCGTCCGCTTCCACGACGAAGAGCTCGTCGCCGCCGGCGCTGAGATTTCCACCCCACGCGGCGACGCGCCCGCCGACGATCCCGGTCGGATTGCTCCCCGCCGCAGTCAGCGCTTCGGTGGTCATCACGGTGGTCGTCGTCTTCCCGTGCGTGCCCGCAATGCAGAGGGTCGTCCCGAGCTCCACCGCACCCGCCAGCGCCTCAGCGCGACGGATCACCGGGATCCCCAACTCGCGAGCGCGAGCGAGCTCGGCGTGGTCGCGCGGCATTGCGGATGTTGCCACGACGGACTGTGCTCCAGCAACGTGCGCGGGATCGTGGCGCGGCTGGACCGTGATGCCAAGCGCCGCGAGCGCCTCGTTTCTGCCGGGATTCGCGTCGCACCCGGTGACGGATATCCCTCGTCGAGCGAGCAGCTCGGCAAGCGCGCTCATCCCTGCACCGGCGATGCCGACGAAGTGGACGGGGCGAGGATCGGAGGCATCGAAAAGTGTCATGCGGCGGTCGCAATATAGCGCGAACGGGATGACCTGCTCAAGTGTCAACCGACTTGAACTGGCCTATCGTAAGTACCCATCTGGCAATGCGCTCCGCTGCATCGGGTCGCCCCCGGGACGCAGCGGACTCGGCCATTGCAGCGAGCTTGTTCGGTTCGTCGAGCAAGCCTGTGAGTGCGGTGCGGAGGAGGGATGCGGAGAGCGTAGACTGCTCGAGCATTTCGGCCGCGCCGGCGGCCTGAAGTGCGCGGGCATTCGCGCGCTGATGATCGGCGGCCGCCGTCGGAAGGGGGACGAGCAGTGAGGGAATTCCCCACGCGCACAGCTCCGCGACGGTCAGTGCACCGGCGCGCGCGAGTGCGAGATCCGCGGCCGCGTACGCGCGCTGGATCGGCGCGAGATACGGTCGCACGCGCACGTTCGGCGACTCGTACTTCGCGTAGCCGTCGTACCATCCCTTGCCCGTCGCCCAGATGAGACAGAGTCCGGGCGGCAGCCCCGCATCGAGCAGCGACGCGAGGGCATCGTTGAGCGGACGCGCGCCCTGGCTTCCGCCGAAGGCGAGCAGCACCTGTCCACCATTCTCCGGGAATCCCCACTCTCGTCGCGCGTGTTCGCGCGACGGCCGCGGAACGGGCGGCGGCTCGATCGGATTCCCGCTGTCGACGAGCTCCGTGTGCGCGCCGGGGTGCAGCGTCGCGCGCGCCTCGGGATAGCCGAGGTAGATGGCACGCGCCCGGCGCGCGAAGAAGCGCGTCGTGATGCCGGGAACCGAATTCTGCTCCTGCAGCTGGATAGGGATTCCGTGCGCGAGCGCGAAGGCGAGCGCGGCTCCCGAGGCGTAGCCGCCGGTGCCGATGACCGTCGCCGCCGGGTGCTCGGCGTTCTCGCGCGCGAGCGCGCGCCACGCGCTCCCGAAGCCGCGCACCGTGCGCCAGCTCTTCCACGGCTGCTGCCGGTAGATCGGATGCAGGTCGAGGAGGAGATGCTGGAACTCCGTCTTCGGCAGCACGTCGCGCTCGATGCCGCGCAGCGCGCCGACGAAGAACGGCTCGACGTCCGGCGCAATACGTACGAGCGCGCGCGCGATCGCGAGCCCCGGATAGAGATGTCCGCCCGTGCCTCCTCCGGCGAACATCACGCGCACGGTCATGCCGCCGCGCGCTCGAGCGGGTTCGTGGCGTGCTCGCCGACGACACGCTCACGCGTGCTCGCGATATTCACGAGAATCCCCGTCATGAGAATCGACATGACGAGATTCGTCCTCCCGAAGCTCACGAACGGCAACGTGAGGCCGGTGGTCGGGAGCAATCCGATGACGACGCCGAGATGCAGGAAGGCGGTGCTCACGGTCATGAAGGTGATGCCGATGGCGAGCTGCTGCTGGAAGGTCGTGCGCGCCTGCTTCGCGATGCGGAAGCCGATCCATCCGTAGACGGCGAAGGTCAGCGTGATGAAGACGATGCCGAAGAAGCCCCACTCCTCGCCGATGTTCGCCGCGATGAAGTCGTTGTACGGAAAGGGGACGAAGCCGAGCTGCTGCCGTCCCATCCCGAAGCCGACGCCGAACAGGCCGCCGGATCCCACCGCGATGAGCGACTGCTTGAGCTGGTAGCTCGCCTGCGCGGAGACGTCGCCGGGGTTGAGCCAGCTCGTCATCCGCAGCAGCGCGTACTGCATCTTCTCCACTTCGTGCCAGAGCACCGGGATCGCGATGATGCCGAGGAAGATCACGTGCCCGATACGGACTCCGCCCGCAAAGAGCATGATCCCCATGATCAGCGTGAAGGTCATCGCCATCGAGAGGTCGGGCTCGAGGATGACGAGAAGATTCAGCAGCGCGAGGATGAGCACGAACGGCAGCAGTCCTTTCGTGAGGCGGCGCAGCTTGTCGCCCTTCTTCACGATGAGCATCGCCGTCCAGATGATGCACGCGAGCTTCGCGAACTCCGACGACTGAAAGAGGAAGCCGATGTTGACCCAGCGCCTCGACCCGTGCAGGCGCGGCGCGATCACGCTCGGCACCGGAAGCACGGGAATGACGAGGAGCACGATCGCCAGAATCAGGATCGGCCACGCCCACCCGCGCCAACGCTCGGCGTCGACCTTCGCTGCGATCGCGAAGAGGACGGTGCCGATGGCGACGCCCGAGAGCTGGCGCACCAGATAGTACGAGTTCGGGTGGTGTTCGAGCACCGCCGCCAGCGCGCTCGCGCTGTAGAGCACCGCAAGTCCGTAGGCGAGGATGACGCCGGTGGTGATGATCAGGGCGCGCGCCTCGAGCGTCATCCGCCATCGCTCGCGGACGGCGGGGGGCGACGCGGTCACGCCGCGCCGGCGAGACGGCGGAAGGCCGCGCCGCGCTCTTCGTAATTGCGGAACATGTCGTAGCTCGAGCAGGCGGGCGACAGGAGCACGACGTCGCCAGGGCGCGCGATCGCCCGCGCACGGGCAACCACCTCGGCGAAGTCGTTGCCGAGACGCTCGAGGGGCACGATGCCGGCGAGATCCTGCTCGATGATCGGCGCCGACTCGCCGTACGCGAGCACCACCTTCACGGTGCGCTTGAGCCCCGCCGCGAGTGAGGTATACGGCTCACCTTTGTGCCGCCCGCCGAGCAGGAGTACGGTAGGCCGTATCATCGCATCGATGGCGACCTGCGTGGAGCTGATGTTCGTCGCCTTCGAGTCGTTGATCCAGAGCACCCCCGCGCGCTCACCGACCGACTCGAGGCGGTGCGGCGGCGCGCGAAACGATCTGAGCCCTTCGGCGATGCGCGCGAGTGCGCCGCGGCTCGCGTGCGCGTCGTCCGCCGCGATCACCGCGAGCGAAGCCGCCATCGCATTCATGACATTGTGATCACCGAGCAGCGGGAGCTCTGAACGCGCGAGAATTTTCTTCCCGCTCCAGCATATCTCGCCGTTCGCATACGTCATCTCGGCGCCTGCGCTCGCAATGCCGAAGGTGCGGTGCGCACCTGGAACGCCGGTGGCCATCGCGGTGACCCGCGCATCGTCCACGTTGAGCACCCACGCCGACTTCGCGCTCGCGTTGCGGAAGAGGAGCGCCTTGTCCGCGTAGTAGTCGTCGGTGCTCGCGTAGCGATCGAGATGGTCGGGCGACAGGTTCGTCAGCACGCCCACCACCGGATCGACGCTCGGCGTGTCGTGAAGCTGGAACGACGAGAGCTCGAGCGCGATCCAGTCGGGGCGATCGTCGCGCAGCGCGATCTCGGTGAGCGGCGTACCGATGTTCCCCGCATCGACGACGCGCTTGCCGAGCGTGCGGAGCAGATGGCCGATCATCGCGGTGGTGGTCGTCTTTCCGTTCGTGCCGGTGATCGCGATGTAGCGCGTGCCGGCGAGCGTGCGCAGCGCGACCTCGATCTCGCTCACGATCGGGACGCCTGCGGCGCGCGCAGCCTCGAGCGGCGGCGCGTCGGAGGGGACGCCGGGGCTCGCGATCACGACGGCGGCGCGCGTGATGCGCGCGAGGTCGTGCGCACCCGCACTCGCATCGATCTCCGCCTCCGCGAGCTTCGCCGCGCCCGCGGTCGCACTCGCATCGCTGCCGCCATCGGAGGCGTACACGCGCACTCCCTGGCGCGCGAGCAGGAGCGCCGCGGCGACGCCGCTGCGCCCGAGGCCGATGACCGCCGCCTCGCCCGCCCTCCATTCTGCCGGGATCATCGCAGCTTCAGGGTGCTGAGGGCCACGAGCGCCGAGAGGATGCCGAGAATCCAGAAGCGCACGACCACCTGCGATTCCTGCCACCCCTTCAGCTCGAAGTGATGGTGCAGCGGCGCGCGCAGGAATATTCGATGTGCCTTTGCGTAGTCGAAGCCGTAGCGCTTCCGGCGGTACTTGAACACCGAGCGCTGGATGATCACCGACACCGTCTCCGCCGCGAATACCGCACCAACCAGCAGCAGAAGAAACTCCGACTTCAGGAGAATGGCGACCGCGCCCAGCGCGCCGCCCAGTGCGAGCGAGCCCGTGTCGCCCATGAAGACTTCCGCCGGATGCGTGTTGTACCAGAGGAAGCCAATGAGCGAGCCGACCAGCGCGCTGCAGAACACCGTGAGCTCGCCGGAGCCGCGCAGGTAGTAGATCTGTAGATACTGGCTCGCGTCGAAGCGGCCGATGAGGTAGGCGAAGATCGCGAAGGTGACGAAGGCGATGGCGGAGAGCCCCGTGGCGAGACCGTCGAGACCGTCGGTGAGATTCACGGCGTTGCTGGTTCCGGTGAGCACGAACGCGACCCACGGCACGTACAGCCACGCGAACACCGGCACGACGAGCACGTACTTGTAGAAGGGAATCGTCGTCGAGGCGCCCGGAAGGTTGGAGAGCGGCGAGAGCCAGAGCGCGACGCCGAGCGCGATGCCCAGGGTGATCTGTCCGACGAGCTTATAGCGCTCGACGAGCCCTTCGTTCTTCTTCCCTTCCCGCTGCTGCTTGAGCTTGAGATAGTCATCGACGAAGCCGATGCACCCCATCCATGCCGTGGCGAGCACCGCGATCCAGACGTAGCGGTTGTTGAGCCGCATCCAGAGGAACGTCGCGGCGAGCCCGCCGATCAGGAAGATCACACCGCCCATCGTCGGCGTGCTCGATTTTTCCTGGTGGCTATCCGGCGTCCCCGCGCGTATCACCTGGCGCACCTTCATCGACCGGAGGCGCCGGATGACGAAGGGGCCGACGATGAACGCCATCAACAATCCCGTCACCGCCGCGCCGGCGGAGCGGAAGGTGATGTAGTTGAAGACGTTGAAGATGATGCAGAGGCGGCAGCTGCCGACGAGCGGCGTGAGGAAATGGTAGAGCACTAACGATTTGCCCACTCGGTGAGAGGAGGTACGAGTCGCTCCAGCTTCACGCCTCGCGAGGCCTTGAGAAGGATGACGGCGTTCGGCGCCAGACGAGGCTCGAGCGCCGCCCAGAGCTCCTCGACGTCGCTCCCGACGACCACGCGCGGATCGTTCGAGCCGACGCTTCGGAGTGCCTCGCCAATCTCGCCCATTCCCGCGACAATCTCCACCGGCGACTCGAGGGCGGCCCTGGCAAGCTCCTGGTGGAGCCTGGGCGCGTGGGTCCCCAGCTCGCGCATCGTGCCGAGCACCGCGACGCGCTGGCGTCCCAGTCCGGCGCCGGCGAGCATGTCGATCGCCGCGCGCATCGAAGCCGGGCTGGCATTGTACGCGTCGTTGATGAGCGTTGCGCGTCCCTTCCCGAGTGGCGCCATCTCCATGCGCATGGACGGGAAGGTCGCGCGCGACACCCCGCGCGCGGCGTCCGGCATCGACATGCCGAGCTCGCGCGCGACGGCGAGCGCGAGCATCGCGTTGCGCAGGTTGTGCGCGCCGCGGGCAGGGGGACGCACGGTCGTGTCATCAATCTCGATCTCTCCGAGCCCGTCGGCACCGACGCTCCAGCGCGACGCGCGCACGTCGCCGGAGTCGAGCCCCGCGCTGACGACGCGCGCCGCTCGTCCCCGGGCCGCGGCCGCGATCTCCGGCTGCGAAGCCGGCACCACCGCGATCTTCGCCCCATCGAATATCTCGGACTCCTCGCGCATCACGCCCTCGAGATTCCCGAGCCCCTCGAGATGCTCCTCCGACACCGAGGTCATGACCGCGATGTCCGGTTCGACGAGGTCGCGCAGCCGCGCCATCTCGCCCGGGACGTTCATCCCCATCTCGATCACAGCGACATCCGCTTCATCCGGCAGCGCGAGCAGCGTGAGCGGCACGCCGATGAGGTTGTTCAGATTTCCGGTCGTGGCGTGCACGGTGAAGCACGCGCCGAGCGTCGCGCGCAGCAGCTCCTTGGTCGTCGTCTTCCCGTTCGAGCCGGCGACGCCGATCACCGTGCCGTTCCACGCGCGCCGCCGGTAGCGCGCGAGTGCGCCGAGCGCGACGAGCGTGTCGCGCACTGCAAACACGGGCACGCCAAGTCCTGCGGTGCGGCCCGGGCGCGACACGATCACTGCGGTCGCCCCGAGGTCGACCGCGTCGCGGAGGAAGTCGTGCCCGTCGAAGGTATCCCCGATGAGCGCGAGGAAGCAGTCGCCCGGCGCGATGCGGCGCGTGTCGGTCGCTATCCGCTCGATCGGACGATCGTCGCGCGGGATCGCCCCCGTGCTGTCGTCGCGCAAGGCATCCGCGATGCGCGCAACCGTCCAGAAGCGCGGCGTCATCACGCCGTCAGCTCCGCCACGATTTCCTTCTCGTCGAACGGATACGACGTGGTGCCACGGATCTGATACGTCTCGTGTCCCTTCCCCGCGAGCAGCACGACATCCTCCGCGCCCGCGAGCGCGAGCGCACGCTGGATCGCAACGCGCCGGTCCTCGATGATCTCGTGATTCGTGAGCCGCATGCCGCGTTCAATATCTTCGAGGATCGAGACAGGCTCCTCGGTGCGCGGATTATCGCTCGTCACGATCGCGAAGTCCGCCCCCTGCTCCGCGATCGCACCCATGAGCGGGCGCTTGCCGCGATCGCGGTCGCCCCCGGCGCCGAAGATGACGAAGAGCTTCTTCCGCGCGAACGGGCGCACCGCCGCCAGCGAGCGCTCGAGCGCGTCGGGCGTGTGCGCATAGTCGCGGAGCACCGTCGGTCGCTCGTGAATCACCTCGAGGCGCCCCGCCACCTGCGGCACCGTGCGCAGTCGAGCCGCGATCGCCGACAGCGTCATCCCGAGATGCCACGCCGCCCCCGCCGCGCCGAGCGCGTTGCTCACGTTGAAGTCGCCGATGAGCGGGAGCTGCAGCGCATGCCGCTGGTTGTCGGCGACGAGCAGCCACTCGCTTCCGCGCGGATGGAAGAGTACCGATTCCGCGCGCACCATTGCATCGGGGTCGCGCCCGAAGGTGATGAGCGAGTGCGCCTGCGGAAGACTCGTCCACGCCTTGTCGTCGAGATTGATGACGGCCGCCCCGCGCGAGCCAAGGAGCCCGATCAGCTTCGCCTTCGCAGCGAGATACGCCTCCATCGTCTCGTGGTAGTCGAGATGATCGCGCGTGAAGTTGGTGAACACGCCGGCCTCGAAGACGAGCGTCTCCGCGCGCCGCTGATCGAGGCTGTGCGACGACAGCTCCATCGCGACGGTCTTCACGCCGCGGTCGACCAGCGCACGCAGCGCGCGCTGCAGCTCGACGGGCCCGGGCGTCGTGAGCGAGGCACCGCCGCCCACCGGCACCCCCTCGCTGCCGAGGAGGATGCCGAGCGTCCCGATCGATGCGCTGCGCGCGTCGGCCTTGTCGAGCAGATGGCGGAGGATGCCCACGGTGGTCGTCTTCCCGTTCGTACCGGTGACGGCGACGAGGCGAAGCTGCTTCGCGGGATCGTCGAACGCAGCGGCGGCCGCGATTGCCGCCGCGCGCCGTCCCTCGCGCACCACGATGGTGGGGAGGGTCGTGCGCCCCGCATCCTCGACGATCGCGACCGCCGCTCCCGCACCTTCGGCCTGCGCAAGGAAGTCGTGGCCATCGCGTGCCGAGCCGCGGACGGCGATGAACAGTCCCTTCGCCGCGACCTGCCGGCTGTCGTCGGTAAGGTCGGCGACGGTCTCGGGAAGCGTCCCGGAGACCTCCGCGAGCAGTCCCGCGTGCTTCAGCGCGGCGACGATGCGCTCGACCGCGATCGGCGTCACTGCGCGCTCACGCGTACCAGCGTGCCGCGTTGCGCGATGCTTCCCGCCGCGGGAACGGTAGAGCGGGCGGGGCCGAAACCGTCGAGCTGCACGTTGAAGCCCGCGCGATGCAGCGCAAAGGTCGCGGCGCGCACCGAGAGCCCGTGCACATCGGGAACGGCGCGCGGAGCTGGCGCGGGCCCGGATGAACGACGTGCGCGGCCGACGTCGAGCACCGCGGGTGGGAGCGTGTCGTCATCCTCGACGGCGGCGAGGCGCGCCTCGCTGTCCGCAACAGGCTCGAGCGAATCGCGCGATGCGAGTGGCCCGCGATCGAGCGACGCGTCTCGCGCCGCGAGCGCGGCCTGCAGCACGATTTTCGACACGGGCGCGGCGGTCGAGCCGCCGAAGATGTCGCCCTTCGGATTGTTCAGCTTCACGAGGATCACGTACTGCGGCGCCTCAGCCGGGAAGAGCGAGACGAACGACGCCGTGTAGGCGCCAGCGCCGTAACCATGCTTGCCGACCGTGCGTCGCGACGTGCCACTCTTTCCTCCCACATCGAAGTTGAGCATCGCTGCTTCCTTGCTCGTGCCGCCGGTGACGACGCCGACGAGCATCTGCCGAACCTCCGCCGCGACGTCCGGGTCCATCACGCGCCGCAGCACCCTCGGCTCATGATGATAGCGAACCTTGCCATCGGGCGCGCGGATCTCGCGGATCAGCGCAGGCTCGAGCATCAGCCCTCCGTTGGCAATCGGCACGTAGGCGGCCGCGAGCTGGAGCGGCGTCACCGCGATCTCGTAGCCCATTGCGAGCGAGGCCGGCGAGAGCTTCGACCACTCCTTCGGAAGGCGCAGCGTCCCCGCCGCCTCGGCAGGATACGGAAGCCCCGTCGGCATTCCGAAGCCGAAGTCGCGCAGCGCATCGTACTTCTCGCGCGGCGAGAAGCGCGAGGTGAATTTGACGATGCCGATGTTGCTCGAGTAACGGATGACATCGGCCAGCGACATCGCGGGCATCTTGTGCTCGTCCGTGATCGTCCGGCCGTCGAGCACGTAAGTGCCATTCCCCGTGTTCACGGTGTCGTCCGGCTTCGCACGCTTGAGCTGCAGCAGCCGCGAAACCATCAGCGGCTTGAGCGTCGATCCCGGCTCGAACGGCTCGCTCACTGCGGGGCTGCCGGCAGAGCGGGGATCGGAGCGGCGGCTCGCCATCGCGCGAATCTCGCCATCGTGCGGATCGATGATGACGATGTCCCCTCCGTCGGCGCCCGTCTTCACGAGAGCATCGGCGAGGGCGCGCTCGGAGATCTCCTGGAGCGACTGGTTGATCGTGAGCACCACCGCGTCGCCGGCCTCGGGGGTGTCGTCGTCAGGCGCATCGATGCGCGCACCGCGCGAGTCGCGCGCGAGACGCGCGACTCGCTCCTCCCCGCGCAGCAGCGAGTCGAGCGTCAGCTCCAGCCCATCGACGGCGACGCCGCGCGCGTCGACCACGCCGACCAGCCGACGCATCGCCGCGCGCTGCGTGTAGACGCGCTCGATCCCCGCGTCGGCGTAGATCCCGCGCATGTGCGACACGGCCGCCGCGTCGCCGGGCTGGTACGCTCCCGGAATCACGACCCACGCGCGATGCTGGTCCGTCGCCCGCGCCACCCACTGGCGCGGCACGCCGAGCTTCGCGAGCGCGCGCGCCGTGGCCGCGCGATCCTTGAGCTCCTTCGGTGCCGCGCGCAGCCGCACCGTCGGGCGGCTTTGTGCGATCGGCACGTCCCCCACATCGAAGATGTCGCCGCGCGGTGCAGGCACGTCGGCCGCCGCGAACTGCTGCCGCTGCGCCTTGTGGCGCCAGAGATCGGCCTGCCAAAGCTGCACCTGCGCCGCGCGGAGCACGAGCGCGCACGCGAGGAGCGCGAGCGATCCCTGCACGAGCTGCAGGCGGCTCGGACGCTTCGCCGGCATCGCGCTCACGGAGCCGTGCTCGCCACCGCCCGCGGGCGCGTGAGGATCACGAGCTGCGTGTCGTTCGGCACGTGCATATCGAGCCGCTTCTCCACCACCGCGGCGAGCGAGCTGCGGCTCACGAGATCACGAATGTCGCTGCGCAGCTGCGCGCGCTGCGACTGCAGCTGCAGCCGCTGATTCTCGAGCGCGATCAATCCCTTCGCCTGCGCATGTCCCTCGGCGCGTCGCCAGATCACGCCCGCACCAACGAGCACGAAGGCGAGCAGGGCGAGCGCGACCCACGCGCGTCCGCGTCCGCGCGACGCTACTCTGCGCGCCGCCACGCCCGGAGTCGCGCGCTGCGCGAGCGAGGATTGGCCGAGAGCTCCTGTTCGCCTGCGGTCACCGCCTTGCGCGTCACGCTGCCTCCGAGCGAGACCGCGCCGCAGATGCACAGCGGCTGGCGCGGCGGGCAGGTGCATGGATTGCTCCAGTCGCGGAACGCGTGCTTGACCACGCGATCCTCGCCGGAGTGATAGGCGATGACGGCGAGGGTGCCACCTGGCGTGAGACGTTCGCGCAACGCCGGAAGGGCACGCTCGAGCGCCCCGAGCTCGTCGTTCACCTCGATGCGTATCGCCTGAAAGATTCGCGCGAAGTCACCAGGGCCGCTGCGCGGGCCGAGCGCGCCCCGAATCGCGTTCACGAGATGGTCGCTCGTCGCGAACGGAACCGTCGCCCGCCGCTTCACGATCTCTCGCGCGAGACGCGGCGCCTTGCGCTCGTCCGCATACTCGCGGAAGAGCTGCATCAGCTGCTGATCCGGCGCCTCGTTCAGCAGCTCGGCCGCGCTCTGCCGCGCATCATCGCCCATCCGCATGTCGAGCGGCGCACCCTCGCGAAAGGAGAAGCCGCGCGTCTGATCGTCGAGCTGATGCGAGGAGACGCCGAGGTCGAGGAGTACCCCATCGAACTTCTCGTCGCGGAGCTCGTCGATGGAATCGATCGTCGAGAAGTTGCCGAGAAAGGGGCGGAAAGCTCCCGAGCGCTCGTAATCCGCGAGCTGCGCGCGCGCTTCGGTGATGGCGCGCGGGTCGCGATCGATCGCGACGACGCGTGCGCCCTGTGCGAGGAGCAGATGCGAGTGTCCGCCGCCGCCGAGCGTGCCGTCGAGCACCGTCCGCGCACCCGCGAGCAGCGCCGCCACTTCGGCGGCAAGCACGGGAATGTGGTACGCGTCCGGAGCGAGCGAAATCATGGTGGGATTTTACCATCCGGAGAGGGGCACCGCTCATTACGCGAGTCGGAAAACAACGAAGGGCCCGCCAGCGGCGAGCCCTTCGAGTCGAACTGTGAAGCGAGAGCGGTTACTTGCAGAATCTCTTGACCTGCCCCTCGGTTGCCGGACCGTATTGTCCGAGCACGCCGAGCAGCTGCTGCGCGGTCTTCGGATCGATCGAGCCCCCCGCGGCGATGTTGATCTGGGCGGTGAGAAAGGATGACTGCGCGAGCTTCGCGAGGTCGCACTGCTTCTTCGCCTGATTGTCGCGAACGGCCGCGTCGCCAACCTTGAACGCCGAAACACCGAGCACGAACTTGGCAGCCGGAGTCGGCGAGATGCTGTCCGACGCGGCCAGAATGGCGATGGCCTTGCTGTAGGCGTCGCGGCGAATCGCGAGGCTATCGGCCGTGGTAATGACAAGGGCGCTCGCATCCTTGTACGCCTTGTTGCCGATCACGAGCAGGAACTGGCCCACCGTCGACTTATCCTCTCCCGCCGCTACCGCCTGTTTGAGCGTACCGATGGCGCTGTCCGGCTGATTCAGGTCGATCTGCGCCTGCGCGATGCGCAGGTAGCCGTGTTCCGTCTTCGGATCGAGCTTGACCGCGGTTTGCGCTGCGGTGAGCGACTGTGGCAGCTGTCCCGCGAGACGAAGCGTCTGCGCGTAGAGCGACCAGAGCGCCGCGTTGCTCTTGAACTTCGCAACACCCTGCGCTGCCGTCGCCGAGGCCTTCTGCGGATCGCTGGCCGAGACGTAGCAGGCAGTCTGTCGTGCGAAGTAGGTGGTATCTGCAGACGCCGTATCGGCCTTGATCATCTGCTCGCCGGCGGCCGTCGCCTCCGCGCAGTCCTTCGTGGCGAGAAGGATCAGGTACTTGAGGCGAACGAGATCAGGATCGCCGGGGTTCGAGTCGACCGCCGCAACGATGATCGGCTTGGCCGCCGCCGCCTGGCCGCTCTGTCCGATCTTGTTGACGACCGTCGAGACGAGCTGGACGTCCTTCGGGTACGAAGCGATGAGCTTCGTCCACGCTTCCACGGCGTGATTGAAATCCTGCTTCTGCGCATATGCGTCGCCGAGCATGATGAGCGCGGGACGGCTGCGCGGATCGATGGCGGTGACCTGGGTGGCTACGGCAATGACCGAGTCGCCAGGAGCACCCTGCTTAAGCAGCGCATTGGCGAGACACACGCGACCGATCGAAGACTGCGGATAGGCCATGATCGCGGCCCTCGCCGCGGTGATCGCCCCCGCTGCATCGCCGGACGCAAGCTTCGTCTCGCAGGTGCGCTCGTCGGGGAGCTGCTTGCGAACCTCGAGGATCGACTTGGAGATCGCCGCCGCGATGTCGCCCAGCTTGTTCCCGGTTGTGACGGGGAGCGGCTGTACCATGCTGTTGTCGCGAGCCAGCACGAGGCGAGCATTGGACGTGTAGCCGGTCGCCGTCTTGGTGACGGTGCCGTCGACGTAGAAGTCGGCGCGCAGCGACGTGGCGAGCAAGCGCGAAGTGATCGCGTCCGGCATGCTGTCGCAGGGGAACCCTGAGGCCTCGAGATTGGCGCAGAGGGTCGGCTTGGGAATGACGTACAACTGCTTGATCGGTATATCGGACTGGAGCTTCGTGCGAATGTTTTCGCCGAGCTGCGGGCCAGCGCCCCTCTCGGGTGAACGAAAGGCCACGACGAGCGCGCGCGGCGTCTCGTCCGGCAGGACTTCCGTTTTTCGAGCCTGCGCATCCAGACGCGCTGGGGCACTGGCGGCCATGGACAGGGCGATGACACCCAACATGAGCTTCGACTGACGAGTCATTCTCATCTAGATCCTTACCTCCAATGCGGTAAACAGATATACCCCGACATGGACCTGCGGGGTCCGCCAAAAACTCGATGGGCGAAGAGGGACTCGAACCCCCGACATCCTGCGTGTAAGGCAGGCGCTCTAACCAACTGAGCTATTCGCCCCGGACCTCCGCAAACGCTGCAAACGCTGTAGAGCACCGCCAACGCGCACGGCATGCATTCGCGATGCTGCCGCGCGTTCGTGGCGACGTGAAGCGACGACGTTACTTCAGGATGGCGATTGGCACCAGCACGCAATAACCGAGCACGAGCAGGATCGGGGCGATCGTTTCGCCTCCGCGGATCAGATCCGCGTACCCGGCGGCCAGCGCGAGCACCGCGAGTCCCCACCAGAGGTAAGGACGCGCGCGAGATGTGACGTTGGATTCCTCAGGGGGCATTCGGTGTAGTGTAGGGTGACTGCAACATGGTGTCAAGAAAGTCGGGCCGTTTACTCACTCTCCGTAGAGCCGTCGCTACCCGACCGTTCAGGTGGCTCCCCGGGTGCGGTGAGCGCTGCGCAAAGGAGCGCATCGAGCGCGCTCGTTCGTGCGGCGCGCTCGCTCTCCGCTTCGGCCGCACGCAGGACGGTCATCCGGCGCACGTCGCGACGCCGCCGCGTCCAGAGCAGCGGCACGAGCAGAAAGCCGAGAAACAGGGTTAGGAGCGAGAGATTCGCGAGCACCGCAAGGACTCCGTAACGCCGCATGGTCCGCGCGCGCCAGTCGGACTCGAAGCCGCTCTTCGTGATCCCGAACGCCTTCCGCATCGCTACATCCATCGAGCCGCTCTCCTTCCAGTAAGCGAAGAAGAGCGAGAGACCGCGGCGCGGGTCGAGCGCCGCCATGTCGTTCACCGCACGATAGGCGAGCGCGTACGCGCCGGACGCGCGCGACGCGCCGCCGTGAAAGCCATCCTCGAGCGAATCCAGCGACGCAGGGATGCCGTGCAACACGAGTCCGATGTTCGCCGAGAGCACTTCGTCGCGCGACCACTCACCCGCTGCGTAGCCCGCGTAACCCTCGTCGAACCAGCGCGGCGGAAGCGCTCCGAGCTGCTCGTGCAGCGCGAGGTGCGCAAGCTCGTGGCGCAGCACGGAGCGCGGATCGCCGGCATCCGAGCCCGCGCCACTCCCCTGCATCACGATGCGATGCTGATCGGGAATCGCGATCGCGGCGCCCCAATCGGGCGCGCCGGCGCCGGTCCACTCGCGGAAGCGGCGCGCATCCGGCGCGATCGCCACGAGCGCACGCTCGCGCGGGCGCGGCAGTCCGGGAAAGCTGTCGTTGCGCTGCGCCTCGGCCAGCAGCGTGCGCGCGAGCGGAAGGTCGGCGGGAAAGGCGACGATCGTGAAGCGGCCGCCATCGAGCCGCTGCGCCTCAGCGAGTTGCGCAGCGACTTGTGCGCTGGCAGCTCCTGCCGTTGCCGCGCCGAGCAGCACGAGCGATATCCCGAGCGCGAGTCGCGCTAGGCGTTTCGAGCGGGAGCCCCACCCTCTTCGACGTGCTTCAGCATCTCCCCGCAGCGCTTGCCCCATGGATTGAACTTGTTGGCCGCGAGCCCGTCACGCCACACTTGCTTCGCCTCCTCGCGCTTGCCATCGAACCAGAGCGAACGTCCCAGCTCGTAGTAGGCCTCGATGAGATTCGGGCCAAGCGCGAGCGTCTTGCGGAAGAAGGTCTGCGCGTCCTCGTACATCTCGCGTTCGCCGTACACGAGTCCGAGATAGAAGTGCGCGTACAACGTCGCCTTGCGGTCGTTGTCCAGCCGTATCGCCTTGGAGAGATGCTCGATCGCCTCGCCGAAGATGCGCTTCTTGAGGCAGATGTAGCCGAGGTTGATACGCGCGAGCGAATTGGTCGGCTGGCGCATCAGCACCTTCTGGAAGTTGAGCAGTGCCTCATCGTACTTCTCCTGGAGCATCTGCGCCCATCCCAGCAGCGACTCCGTCTGTGGATCATTCGGCGAGAGCTCCAGCGCGCGCTTGAGCGCCCGCTCCGCGCCCTCGTGATCACCGAGCGAGATGAGGCTCCACCCCTTCTCGACGAAGGTGGACGCGCCGATGTGATCGGCCACCATAACCGGCCGATCGGTGCCGAACTCCGGTGCGATCGACGGCGCGGAGCTCTGCTGCACCTGCTTCCACTTCTCGACGAGCTTCTTGATATCCTCGCGCAGCGCGCCGAGCTGGGTGAGCTCGAGCTCGACCTGCTTGAAGAGCGCGATGATCTCGCCCTTGATCTCGTCGCGCTCGGTGGCTGCGGTGGCGGCCTCGAGGCGCGCCTCGATGGCGGCATAGCGCGCGCGGAACGTCGCGGCTTCGGTCTCAGCCATGCGACGCCGCGGTCTGGGTCAGCTCGAGGAGCTCGGAGGAAGTAAGTACGCGCGCCACGTCGAGGAAGATGATGACCGAGCCCTCACCGAATACGAGGCCCCGCAGATAGTCGGCTTGCAGCCCGCGAAAGAGCGGAGGAGGTGCTTCGATGTCCCCCGGCGCGACAGACATCACTTCATGCACCGAATCCACCGTCACACCGAGGAGATCGTCGCCGATCGCCAGCACCAGAATGCGATGCTCGGGGCGCGGAGACAAGCGCGGCATGCCGAAGCGCGTGCGCAGATCGATGAGCGGGACGACGCGCCCGCCGTGCTCGATGACGCCGTCGATCCACGCCGGAAGGTTCGGCAGGAGCGCGGGCGCCGTGTAGCGCAGCACGCGCTCGACGGCAAAGATATCGACGGCGAACTGATCGTCGCCCAGGCGGAAGGTGACGAGCTGCTGCGGCGCGACGGCGGCGGTCATGCGCGCTCCGGCAGTGCGCGCACGCCGATCCGTACGACGGCGCTCGCGTCGAGCACCGCGACGAGCCGCGAGCCCGCGTGCACGACGCCGCGGACGACTCCGTCGCCGCGCATCGAATCCATCGGCCGCTGCATCGTCGTCAGATCCACCATGATCACATCCTCGACTTCATCGACTACCAGACCAACCTGCCGATCGCCCTCGCGCACGATCACGAGCACTTCGTCCCCCGCACAGCGCCCCTGGACCTCGAGAATTCGGCTTGCGGAGAAGACCGGAATCGCGGCGCCGCGGTCCGTCAGCATGCCGAGCAGCGATGCGGGTGCGTCGGGGAGCGGCGCGAGCGCGGGGAGCTCGAGCGCCTCCACCGCCGCCGTGAGCTCGAGCGCGAAGAATTCGGCGCCTTGCCGCAGCAGGAGCAGTTCGGTGAGGATCGCGGTGGCGTTCATCGGGCGCTCCCGCCCCCGTGAATGGACCTGTCGCCTTGGGTTCCGGTCACATCGGCGCCGGCACGCACGAGGGTGGCGAGCGCTGGGGCGATCGATGCCAGGGGGAGCACCATGGTGGCGCCCCCCGCAGTGGCCGCCGCCTGGGGCATGCCGAAGATGATCGAGCTCTCGCGATCCTGCGCGATGCCGGTGCCTCCCGCATCCCGCATCGTGCGCAGCCCCGCGGCTCCGTCGCGCCCCATCCCCGTGAGCACCACGCCGATCGCCGCCGCGCCCGCCGATTCCGCCACCGAACGGAAGAGTGGATCCGCGGACGGACGCACACCCCACACGGGCGGCGAGTCGTCGAGCATGATGACGCGCGCGCGCCCGACGCTCTGCACCCGCATGTGCATTCCGCCGGGTGCGACGTATACGTGCGCCGGCTCGATCGTCTCCCCATGCTGCGCCTCGCGCACCGCCAGAGCGCTCAGCGAATCGAGGCGCTCGGCTAGCGTCCTCGTGAAGCCGGGTGGCATGTGCTGTACGATCAAGACGGCGGCCTCGAGCTGTGCGGGAAGCGCGGGAACGAGCTCCGCCAGCGCGCGCGGGCCGCCGGTCGACGCGGCAATCGCGATTACGAAGCGCGCTGGCGCCCCGGTGGCGTGCGCCGTCGATGATTGGTGCGACGATACGAGCGCCGTGTCGTGCACACTCGCGAGATTCACCTGCGCTGCGGCGCGGAGGGCGACGAGCAGCTCGTCGCGAATCGTGACGAGATCGAGGCTGATCGGCCCCGACGGCTTGCGTACGAAATCCACCGCGCCGCGCTCGAGCGCGCGTAGCGCCAGCTCGTCGCCCGCGCCTGACGCTGCCGTGAGCATTACGACGGGGCGCGGCGCCTCACGCATGATGCGCTCCAGCGCGCCGATGCCGTCGAGCTCCGGCATCTCGATGTCGAGCGTCACGATGTCCGGCTGCAGTGACTGCACCTTCTGCAGCGCGTCGATGCCGTGACGCGCGGTGCCGATCACCTGGAATTCATCGGATCCCTCGATGAGCTCCGAGACCAGCTTGCGCATGAAGGCGCTGTCGTCGACGACAAGCACCGTCGGAAGGCGGCTAGAGGACGACACAGCCCTTCCGCATCGACTTCACCTCGAAGCGTCCATCGCATCCGTGCAGAAAGACGCTGCGACCGTGTCCGCCACCGACATCCTCGCCCAGCACACGAATGCCATGACTCGCGAGCGCAATGCGCGTCGCGATGAGATTCCGCTCGCCGATGGCCGGACCGCCCTGCATCAGGAGGGATGTGAACATGCTGGCACCGCCGGCGAGCTTGGCGACGATGTACGCATCCCTGGCGCCGAGCGCACGCATGCGCTCGAGCAGCAGCGGCACCGCGGTCGCCGCGAACTTTGCGCGATTGTCACGGTCGCGCGCGAGCGCTTCGCTCGGCAGCAGGATGTGCGCGAGTCCCGCGACGTGCGCGCGTGAGTCGTAGAGGGCGATGGCGATGCACGAGCCGAGTCCCAGGGTCGAGAGCAGCACGTCTCCCTGCCCGACCGCGGCATCCGCAACACGCACGCTGATTTCCTTCACAGGCGCCTGAAGAGCCGCTCGCGCGAGTCCACCGGGGCGAAGAGGGTGCGTGCGGGACCGAAGAGCGTCTCGACGCGGCCGAGCACGAGGAAGCCACCGGGGAGCAGCGCGGCCGCGAATTTCTCGAAGAGCGCTTCCTGCGTGGCGCGATCGAAATAGATGATGACGTTGCGACAGCAGATCAGATGCTGCGGCTCGGGAAACGGCTCAAGCAGCAGGTCGAGGCGACGGAAGTGCACACGCGCGCGCACGTCCGCGGGTATGCAATACGGCGGCTGCATCGAGAAATACAGCTGCCGAAGCTCCGCAGGCGTGTCCGAGAGCGTCGGCTCGAGATACACCGCGCGCTCGGCCGCGGCCAGGCTCGCGCGGTCGACGTCGGTGCCGAGCACCTCGACACGCTCGAAGCGGCGCCCTTCTGCGGTGGCGTAGCGGTGCATCAGAATCGCGAGCGAGTAGGCCTCTTCTCCCGATGCGCATCCCGCGCTCCAGAGACGCAGCTGTAGCTCGACGCGCGCGTACAACGCGGGGACGAGCTCGCGGGCGACCGCAGCGAAGGTCTCGGGGTTGCGGAAGAACTTCGTGACGTTGATGGTGAGCGCGTCGAGGAGGAGCTCGTACTCGCGCGCATCGCGATCGAGCACGTGGCCGTAGTCCTCGAACGAGTGCACCCCGCGCGCGCGCATGCGAACGGCAATGCGGCGGCGCACGCACTTCTCCTTGTAGCTCGCGCACCCAAAGCCGCGCTCCCGGGTGATCTTTCCCGTGAGTGCGAGGTAGCCATCGTCTTCGCGTGGGACGTCGGTCATGATGCGCCGGAGCGCGCCAGCTCGAGATTCGTGCGCAGAATCTCGTTCTCGGGGTTGAGCGCGAGCGAGCGCTCCCAGTACGCGAGCGCCTGCTCCTTCTCCTGCCACTTGAAGCGGATGTTGCCGAGCTTGAAGTAGACGTCGTCGCCAAGCGCGGGGTTGAGCTTGATCGCGCGCTGATACTGGTCGAGCGCCTCCTCGTACCGCAGCGCGCGATAGAAGTAGTCGCCGAGATTCTTGTGCAGTTGCGGGATCGTGCCCCCGTCGCTCATCGCCGCCTCGGCTGCGAGCGCCGCGGCGGAATAGTCGCCACGCCGCTCGTGCACCGCGGCGAGCGTGTTGCCGAGCACCGCGGCATGCGGATGTGCCTTCACGCCCTCGGTGATGAGCTCGAGCGCGCGATCGAGATCGCCCGCGAGGCCGGCGGCGAGCGACGCGTAGTGGAACCACGCGGGCGACGGGAGTCGCTTGCCGAGCAGCGCTCGCGCCGAGGCGAGTGATGCGTTAGCCTCGTCGACCTCGCCGCTCCGGAGTGCGAGCACCCCGAACGACGTGCGGATGCGCGGATCATCGCCACCGCCGCGTGCGATCGCCTCGTGCAGCATCTCGCGCGCCTCGTCGAGATTGCCGAGTCGCTCGAGCGCGTACGCGAGGTTGTGGAAGATCGACGGACGCGCCGTCGGCTGCGCAGCCGCCTCGCGCAGGGTGAGCACCGCCTCGGACCAGCGCCCGTCGCGCATCGAGACGAGGCTGAGGAAGAAGCGCGCCTGCACATCGCTGTCGTGCAGCTCGATCACGCGACGGAACTCGCGCGTCGCCTCCTCGAACATCGCGGTGCGGTAGAAGGCGACGCCGAGGTTGCGATGCTCCTCCACGCGCGCCTCGCGCACGACGTCATCCTGCGGGCGGGACTTGCCGACGCGCTGGATGAAGCCTGCCGTCGCGAGACCGTAGAGCGCCTTGCCGACCTCGAAGTCGCCGAGCCCCGAGGCCTCGATGAGCGCGGTGACGTCACGCCGCCCGTCGATCAACGGCGTGAGCTGGTGCTGCGCGGGGGTGAGCTGCGCTTCACTCGCGGCAAGACGTCCGGCATCGAGCTCGAAGATGAGATCGAAGCTCGGCACCTTCTTTTCGATCAGGCTCCATTCATCGACGCGGCGCGCGCCCTCGAGCAGCAGCGATTCGGGGTTGATCGAGACGAGGACGTCGTGATCGTCGGGGCGCATGTCCGCCTCGAAGCTGAACGTTCCCTGCATCCAGGTGAAGAGATAGTAAACGGCTTCCTCGATCTGCACGCGGATGTAGCGATGCAGCTCTTCCCGAGTGAGGATGTGCTGTTCGATCAGGATTTCGCCGAGCCGTTTGTTGCGCTGCTGCGTGGCCTGCGCATCGATCGCGGCGTCGAGCTCGCGCTGCGTGATGACGTTGTTCTTCACCAGCGTGTCGCCGAGCCGGTCGCGACGGTTGACGATGGACGCGTAGGAGATGCGTCCGCGATCGAAGTAGATGTAGCCGAAGTTGTTGCGGTCGGTGACGGAGAGACAGCCGGTCTTCTGTCCCATCGCCAGCAGCTGCAGCACGTCCGGTAGACTCGCTTCGCGGAGACTTCCCTTGATCGCCACTTAGCGGAACTCCTCGATCGCGCGACCCGTGACATCCGGCCAGTCCCAGAGGATCTTCTCCTCGTCGAGGAAGAACGGATCGGCATCGCGACCGTTCGACTGCTTCGATGGCGCCGGCGCCGTGGCACCGCCCTCCAGCTCCTTGCGCGCGAACGAGGCGTTGAGCGGCACCCCGACGACATCTGCGGCCTTCATCAACCGATCGATGATGCCGCGCATCTCGGCAACACTCGCCACGGAGCGCGACGCGAGGAAGTCGATGAGCGGCCGATCGAGTCGCTCGCCTACATCCGCGAGATAGCGCGCGTAGAGCTTTTCGCGCAGCGCATGATCCGGCGGCTGGATCTCGACCACGAGCCCGCCCTCGAAGCGCGAGCGAAGCCGCTCTTCGAGTCCCTCGATCGCCTTCGGCGCGTGCACGCTCGCGAAGACGATCTGCCGCCCGTTGTAGAACAGGCTATTGAAGATGTGAAAGAGCTCCTCCTGCGAGCGCTCCTTCCCTGCGCACTTGTCGACGTCGTCGAGGATGAGCGCGTCGACCACGCGATAGCGCGCGCGCCACTTCTCGATCTGCTCCTCCTGCAGCGCCGCGATCAGCTCGTCGATGAACTGTGAGGCGTTCACCACCGCGACGGTGAACGCGCCGCCGCTCTGCGCAATGAGCTCGTTGCCGAGCGCGTTGAGGAGATGTGTCTTCCCGACGCCGGGAGGACCATATACGAAGAGCGGATTGTACTTCTTCCCCGGCTCGTCGATGATCGTGTCGACGGCGTGGACCGCGAGCTGGTTCGACGCCCCGACCTCGAGCTCCGAGCGAGTCAGCGCGGGATCCGGTCCGGGCGGCGGCTCCGCGCCCCCGACGATGCGTGCGAGCACGAGCTCCGCCTCGCCCACGCGCTCGGGATCCTTGAACAGCTCACTCGCCGCGAGACCTGTGTCGATCTTGGATGCCTCCGCCTCGAGCTCGCGCAGCCGTCGGATCGACGCCTCGTAGCGCGAGAGCAGCGCGTCGACATCGGGCTCCTCCGCCGCCTCGAGCGTGCGTTCAAGCACGAGCGTGACGTAGCCGAGCTGGTGCCAATAGGTGACCGCCTCGACGACGCGCACGCGCCAGCTGTCGATGTGCTGCGAGACGACCTCGCTCAGATCCGACAGGAAGCTCGCGAACTCCTGTCCGCGCGCCTGCGACGGAACGAGCAGCGGCGTATCCGGTTTCTCGCCGAGTAGCTCGCGCACGCTGCGAGCGGTCACCGGCGCCTCCTCGAGCGTTTGGCAGGCGATCAGCCGATTGAGCGCGCCCTGCAATTCGCGCACGTTCGTGAAGTTGATGCGCGCGACCTCATCCAGCACCCCAGCCTCGAAGACGACGCCGCGCTCCTCGCATTTGCTGCGGAGGATCGCCACGCGCGTCTCGTAATCCGGCGTGCCGACGTCGACGACGAGTCCGCCTGTGAGCCGCGTGATCAGCCGCTCATCGAGGTCGGCGATCTCCGACGGTGGACGGTCGCTCGTGAGCACCACCTGCTTTCCCGCGCGCTGCAGCGTATTGAAGAGGCGGAGCATCTCGCTCTGCGTTTCCTTGCGGCCGGCGAGGAACTGCACATCGTCGAGGAGCAGCATGTCCACCATGTGGAACCGCTGCTTGAACAGCTCCATCGCGCTGTCGCCGATCGCGTGGTTGAGCTCCTCGATGAACTCCTCGAGGGTCACGTACTCCACGGTGATCTGTGGATTGAGCGAGCGCGCGAGATGTCCGATCGCGAGCATGAGATGCGTTTTGCCGAGCCCGGAGCTACTGTAGATGAAGAGCGGGTTGTACGAGGTGCCGGGGGACTGCCCCACCGCTCGCGCCGCGGAAACGGCGAGCCGGTTGGCGCCCCCTACTATGTAATTCTCGAAGCGGTACCGCGGATCGAGATCCACCGTCAGCGGCCTCCCGCGGCCGCGGCAGCCGGTGGCGTGCTCGTGCCCGCGCTGAGGCGGCGCAACACCAGTCCCGCGATTCCGCGCAGCGTCTCGAACACGCCGGTGCCGTGCAGCGCATCCGCCGCGAACGATGGAACCTCGCGAAAGTTCAGCGCATCCTCGAGCTCTGGCACGCTCGAGATCAGCGACTTGGGGAGATCCTGCTTGTTGTACTGCATCACGAGCGGCATGGAGCGCACATCGATGTCGTGTTCCGCCAGATTCGCGTGAAGGTCCTGCATGCTCTCGATATTCTCGGCGAGCTGCCGCGCCTGGCTGTCGGCGACGAAGACGACGCCGTCGGCGCCGTGCAGCACGAGCTTCCGCGTCGCCTGGTAATACACCTGGCCAGGGACGGTGTAGAGCTGGAAGCGCGTCGAGAAGCCCGAGATCGTGCCCAGGTCGAGCGGCAGGAAATCGAAGAAGAGCGTGCGATCCGTCTGCGTCGCGAGAGAGACCATCTGCCCTTTGCGGTCTCCCGGCACCTGTTCGTAAATATAATGCAGATTCGTCGTCTTCCCGGACCGCCCCGGGCCGTAGTAGACGATCTTGCAGGTGATCTCACGGGTGGCGTAGTTGACCAGAGACACGGCGCGTCAGGCGAGGGAGATGGACGACTCGCCGCCGTCCGCGCCGCGCGGGGCGCGGCCGAACAGAATGGCGAGGTTGCGATTCAGATCCTGCTCGAGCGATGCTGCGGAGATCGGCGTCTGCGGAACCGCAGGCGGCTGCGCGTGCTCGAGCAGCGCGCACAACTCCTGAAAATAGATGCGAACCAGCCCAAGTGAGCTTTCCGCATCGAAAACGGTGAGAAAAACGAAGCGGTGCCGCGTGGTCGGCACGTCGCCGATGAAGATCTGCCGGTCCTTCCCCGCATGATACATCTCGCGGAAGGGCTTCCCATCCAGCTCCCGTCCCAGCTCTCCCGCCGAGGCGTGAATGGCGGCCGCGAGTGCGCACGCGGCCATGACGTCGACGGCGCGTGTGAAGCCGAACTGCCCCATCACCTGGCCATTGGGGTGCAGCAGGAGCGCGAAGAGCGCCCGCGCCTCATCGACGAAAGTCTGGAGCGGAGCCTCGATCCAGGGCTCCGCGACATGGGTTCTCACGCGAGAACGCTCACCGACTCGAGCATCGCGCCGCGAATGCGCCCGATGTGCGCGCGCGGCTCTGCCAGCGTCACCAGCACGAGCCCATCGCGCCCGATCGCACAGACGTGTCCGCGCTCCGCCTCGAGTTGCAGAAAGCCGATCGCGCTCAGCCCCGCCGCAGCGGAGGTGAGTCGCGCCTTCCGATAGAGCGCAGCCGCGAGCGCGGCGACGACGTTCGCCTGGATACCCACCTGCACGTTGGAGTCGACGATGATCCCGTCCGCCTCTCCCACAACGAGACAGCCGAGCACTCCCCGCTGACGTATGAGCAGCGAAAGCACGCCTTCGAACGGTGTCGTGCTCATGCGACCTCCTCGAGCCAGCTGGTGGCACGTTGCACGCATCGGTCCAGCACTCGCCGCACGAAGCCGAGCGGCACGGACCGTCCCGCAGCGACCAGCACCATCGACTCGTCAATCGCAGGCGCGAGCGCGACCGTCGCGAGATCGGTCTCGTACACCACCGCCTTCCACGCGCCGAGATCGAGATGGCGGACCGCGCGCAGCGCCTCGTCGCGCACGCCGGTCAGCGCCGCACCGACTTCCTGCGACACATCCTCTCCGTCGGCGGTGATGTACAACCCTGCGGCCACGAGCCCGTCGGCGTTGAGCAGGAGTGCCGTATGCTCACCCTCACCGAGGATGTCGGCGAAGAGCAGTCGCGCCTCCTCCTCCACTCGCCGCTGCGCCGCGAGGAGCTCGGCGTGCCCGGGCGCGCCTCCGCTGCCGTTTCCTGCCACGTGCGCATAGCGCAGCAGCCGCCGCACCATGCGCAGGGCGGTCGCGATCGACGAGTCGCCGCGATCGTGCGTCGCCGCCTGGCTGAGATGCTGCTCGGCCTCGGCCAGCTTCCCCTGCTTGAAGAGTACATATCCCATCCCCTTCCGCGCACCGACATGACTCGGCGCGAGTCGGAGCACCATGTCCCACTCGTCGAAGGCTTCCTGCAGCTCGCCGCGATCGACGCGGATGCGCGCGAGCAGGTCGTGCGCATCCGCGTTGTGCGCGTGCCGCTCCAGACCGCGGTGGGCGACCTTGAGCCCCAGATCGAGCTGCCCCGCGCGGCGCAGCGCCTCGCCGAGCTGCATGAACACCAGGCTCGACGGATCGCGCGCGAGCTCCTCACTGAGCCTTCTGATCTCATCAGACATCGATGTGCTCCTGCAGCAGGCAGCGGAGGCGGCTCGCCGCATCGCGTGCCGCTCGAATTCGTTGTGCGTCGGGACTTCCGGGATTGAGACGCAGCGAGCGCTCCCACGATGCGAGCGCGTCGAGATAGTCTCCCGCCCACGCGGCGCAGTAGCCGCTCTCCGCGTGCAGCTCGGCATTCAGCGGATCGGCCTCGATGCCGCGAGCGACGGCGATCGCCGCGTCGCCCTGGCGGCCGAGCCGGTTGAGCACGCGCGCGTACAACAGGTGTCCTTCGGCGAGCTCCGGAGTTTCCGCCGTGATGCGCTCGCAGATCGCGAGCGCGACCTGCGGCTCGCCGGAGTGGAGCGCGGAGACAGCAGCCTCGAGCGGCGCGACCGTCGTCGGTGATGCCGGCGTCGCTCCGTCTCCCGGCGCTTCCGACGGATGCACGCCGTTGCGCAGCTCGACGATTCCCGTGGAGAGCAGCCCATATGCGACGCGAGCGACGTCGAACTCGCTCTGCGCGAGCAGCGTCGCGATCGCGCGCAGATCGCGCGAGCCATCGATTTCGGCCAGCACCTCCCACTCGCGCGGACGCAAATCGAGAAAGCCGGGATGATCGTCCGCGACGGGGGCGAGCACGGGGATGACGCCGAGGTGCGCGACCTTCCCCTCGATGCGCGACCATTCGTCGATGCGACGCGCGGCTTCCATGAGCAGCGATTCCGTCGAGATGCGAATGTTCGCCTCGGCCGGCGCGTTGCTCACTTCCTGCTCCTCGAACGAGAAGAAACCCTCGCGCCAGGACATGAGCTCGAACACGACTTCCTCCACCTGGAAGCGCACCTGACGCTCGAGCTCCTTGCTCGTGAGCGATCCGCTCTCGACGAGCAGCTCTCCGAGCATCCGGCGCGACTGCAACGCGCGCTGCGAGTCTCTCGCGCGCGCGAGGTCGGCCTCCGTGATCTTCCCGCTGCGGAGCAGCAGCTCGCCGAGCGGATGCGGGTTGCTGCGGATCGCCGCGAACACCACGGCGCCGTGATCGAAGTAGACGGTCCCCTGGTTGTCGCGCAGCACGGATGTGACCGTGAGCGCGCCGGTCTTTCGGCTGAGGTCGAGCAGCTGAAAGACGTCGTGAATACCGAGCTCGCGAAGCGGTCCCTCGATCGCCATCTACGCAACCTCCTGGCGGCTCTTGAAGATCCGGAGGAGATCGGCGGCCGTTCGCGACTCGCGGCGCGCGCGGCGAGCGTGGTCGCCGTCCGGCTCGAGCTCGACGACGCGCTGCCACGTCGAGATCGCGTCGCGATAGCGGTGACGGTCGGCCAACAGCTGCCCCTTGAGGAAGAGCGCGAGCACGTGACGCGGGTCGAAGCGCAGCACGCGGTCGATCGAGATCGCGGCGTCGTCATGGCGATCGAGCTCGAGCAGCACTTCGCTCAGCGAGAGTAGCGCATCGATGTTGTACGGATCGCGGCGGAGCAGCTCGACCAGCGGCGGCAGCGCCGCCTCGACGCGTCCGAAGCGGCGGCGCACGTTCGCGAGCGCGAGCATCGCTTCGACGTACGTCGGCACGGCTTCGAGCGCCGCAAGCAGCGACTCCTCCGCCTTCGCCGGCTCTCCGCGCTCGGCGAGCAGCCGCGCCAGCTCGTAGTGCACCACCGCGAAGTCGTGATCGAGATCGAGCGCGTTGCGGTACGCCGCGATCGCACCATCCACATCGCCGGCGAGCCGCGCGACATCACCGAACTCCTTGAGCACGTCGGCGCGCGCAGGGGCGAGCCGGCGCGCGCTGCGCAGCAGCTCGCGCGCCGCCGCAGGATCGCCGGCACGCGCGCGCGCCGCAGCGGTGAGCAGGAGCGCCTCCACCGATCCGCCATCGACGCCGAGCAGCGTCTCGGCCGTCGCGCGCGCCTCGACGACGCGATCCATGGCCAGCAGTGCGCGCGTCTCGCCGGCGAGGAGCTTTGCGTCGAGCGGAGCCGTCACACGCGCGGTCCGGTAGCGCTCGAGCGCCTCGCCGAAGAGTCCCTGCCGCATGAAGATGTCGCCGAGAATCGCGAACCCCTCCGCCGTCGGAGCGCCGCGCACGAGCGCGCGATTCGCCTCGACGACGGCGCGGTCGAGCATCCCCTTCGCGAGATAGTCGTGCGCGAGCACGAAGAACTGCTCCGGCGCCACCACGACCTCGACCGACTTCCTCGGCTCGGGCTCCGCTGGCGTCTCCGGCGCGAGCTGCGTGAACAGCGAGTCGAGCAGCTCCGCGTCGAAGGCGAAGCTCTCGACGCCCGCGGCCGTGTGCTCGCCTCCGCCCAGCTCCGGCGCGATCGAGAGATCCGGATCCTCGTACTCGACATCGATCGCGAGCTCGAACTTCTGCGGCGTGTAGTACGGGTCGAGCTCGAGCGCGCGCTTGGTCGCCCGCAGCGCACCCTCGAAGTCGCCAAGGTTCGAGAGGGTGAAGCCCAGGTTGTAGTGCGCCTCCGCGAAGGTCGGCCGCGAGTGGATCGAGCGGCCGAATGCGTTGCGCGCGTCCTCGAATTTCTTGAGCTCCGCCAGCACGAGCCCGACGCCATTCCACGCCACGGCCTGCTCCGGCTCGAGCGTCAGCACCTGACGGTACGACTCGAGGCCGAGCTGCAGACGCTTTCCGCGGAAGAGCAGCAGCGCGAGGTTGAGCCATGCCTTCACGAAGTTCGGCTGCGACGAGAGCGCCGCGCGGAACGAGTCCACCGCAGCCTCGGTCTCGCCGGCGTGATACTGCGCGACGCCCAAGTTGTTGTGCGCGATCGCATACGCCGGATCGATCTGGAGCGCGCGCCGGTAGCTCGACGCGGCCGCGGCGTGCTGTCCCTGCTGATGGAGCGCTACACCGCGCTCGCACCAGAGCTTCGGCGAGTCCTTCTGCGCGAGAAGGATCTGATCGTACAGTTCGATGGCGACCGACGCATCTTTCTTCAGCAGATGCACCTCGGCCATCGCCTGGCGAACGAGGTTCTCATCCTCGTTGCGGTCGAGCGCGAGGCGGTACTCCTTGAGTGCCTCGGCGTAGTAGCCCTTTTGACGGAAGGCGAGCCCGAGGTTGTAGTGCGCGAGATGCCCGTCGGTCGAGAGCTCGAGTGCCGACGAGCGCCGCTCCTGCCGCTCGGGGACGAGCTCGTTGTAGCGCGCCGTGTTGTACCGATCGATCGAGAGATTTGCCTGCGCGCGCGAGAGCGACGGATTGAGCTGGATCGCGCGCTTCGTGGACATGCGCGCCTCCTCGTGCCGGCCGAGATCTCCGAGGACGAAGCCGATGAGATAGTGCGCATCGGCATTCTCGGGGGAGAGCTCGATCGACCGATGGAGCGCAGAGAGTGCCTGATCGTTCAGGCCGCGATTGTAGAGCACCTCGCCGATGTATTGATGCACGAGCGGGCTCTTCTCGTCGAGTGCGAGCGCGCGGTCGAGCCAGCACTGCGCTTTCTCGAGATCGCCGTTGGCCTTCTCGGCGAGTCCGAGCTGCACGATCGCACCGATGTCGTTCGGAGCGTACTGCAGGATCGCGTTGAACTCCGCCACCGCCTCCTTCCCGTCGCCGATGGCGGCGTACGCGCGGCCGAGCTCCCAGCGCGCGTCGCGATCATCAGGGTGCGCGCGAAGCCGGTCGCGCAGCTCGGTGACACGACGATCGTAGTAACCCGTGTGGAAGTACGCGACCTCCAGATTGCGCTGCGCTACCTGCATCTTCGGATCGATCTCGAGCGCGCGCGCGAATGCCGCAACCGCGTCCTCGTACATCCCCTTGTTGTAGTAGAGAACGCCGAGGTTGTTGTGCGCGCCCGCATCCGAGCCGTCGATGCGCCGCGCGAACGACCGCAGGATATCGCGATCGCGCTCGGAGACCGGCGTCGTTGCCTTGCCGTTCTCGCTCACAGGAGCTTCACCGCGCGCAGAATGACCTGCAACGATGCCGCATCGGGAAGGAGAAGGAAGAAGCCGCGCAGCTCTTCGCCCTCGCCCTTCAGAAAGAACTGCGTCTCCACGGCGACGACCATGTCGCGCTCCGTTCCGAACTGCAGGTACGCGGTGTTGAGCACGGCCGTGGACATGTCGATGGCGAGACTCGGCGGCGACGGGAGGAGCATGAGCCCCATGAACTCGCTGAGCGCATTCATGTAGGCGCCGCTCAGGATGTTGCCAGCCTCCTTGATCGCCGACTGTTCGAGCTCGCCGAAGGGCCCGTTGGCGACGGTGGGTCGGCGGAGCATCAGCTGCGCGAGACGGACGGCGGTGGGATGCGGAAAGACGAGCAGCGTGCGCCCCGTGAGGTCGCCCATCATCTGCATGAGGACGGCGACGATCGGCTCTTCCTCGGGGAGGATGCGCGACGGGACGTCCTCGAGCGCGGCGATGGTGATCGTCGGGACGGTGATCATGATCGTATCGCCGGTCATCTGCGAGAGCGCGGTCGCGGCGTGTCCCGCGCCGATGTTCGCGGTCTCACGGAGCGCGTCCAGCTCCAAAGTGTTGAGTTGCAGCAGGTCCGCCATCGCGCGCTCCCTAATGAAGACTGCTAACGTCGACGATCAGCGCGGGTGCGCCGTCGGCCAGAATCGTTGCGCCGCTGAACAACGTCAGCCCGTCACGCACGCCGTCGAATCCCTTCACCACGATGTCCTGCTGCCCCGCAAACTCGTCGACGACGAGCCCCGTGCGCCGCCCCTCGCTCTCGATCACTATCACTTGCGTCGTTCCGTCCACGCTGACGAAGTGCGCCTCGGGAAGCCCGACGAGCTCGCGGAAGTGGAGCAGCGGCACGACTTCGTCGCGCAACAGCATGACCTCGCGCCCCTGCACGCGCCGCCGCGCGTTCTGCGTGAGGTCGACGGTCTCGCGTACGTGCGTCATCGGCACCGCGTACATCTCGTCGCCGACGCGCGCCAGCAGCGAGCGCACGATCGCGAGGGTGACGGGGAGGCGCAGCGTCACCGTCGTCCCCTTTCCCCGCACCGAATGAATCTCGACCGCGCCGCCGAGCGCGCGCACGCGCGTGAGCACGACATCGATGCCCACGCCGCGCCCCGAGATATCCGTCACCTTCTCGGCCGTGCTGAAGCCCGGGCGGCCAATGATGCGGATCAGCTCTTCGTCGGAGAGTGACTCGACGGTCGCCTCGACGAGTCCCTGCGCGCGTGCGCGGGCGAGTACCTGCTCGCGGTCGATGCCGCGACCGTCGTCGTGCACACGCATCGTCACCATCTGACGCTCGCGTTCCACCGTGAGCGTGAGCTGCCCGGCGCGCGGTTTGCCAGCGCGCTCGCGAACGTCGGGGAGCTCGATCCCGTGATCCGCGGCGTTGCGCAGCAGATGCACGATCGGCTCGCCGATCTCGTCGAGCATCGAGCGATCGAGCTCGATCTCGCGGCCGTTGAGCGTGAGCTCGATCTCCTTCTCGAGTGCGTACGCAGCGTCGCGCACGAGTCGCGGGAAACGGTCGAACACCTGCCCGACCGGCACCATCCGGCTCGCCATGATCTCATCGTGGAGATCGCTGATGAGCCGCGACGCCTGCGCGAGCGCCTCGTCGAGCGCGGGGTGCGCGATCTCGTGCGCCACGTCGTTGAGCCGCCCGCGCGCGACGAGCAGCTCGCCCGAAAGATTCGTGAGCCCGTCGAGCCGGCGCAGCTCCACGCGAATCGTGCGCGGCGCGCGCGAGATGCCGTTCGTGGCTCCGGACGGGATCGCGTACTCCTGCGTCGTCATCGGAAGGAGGTCACTCGCGCGCGCGCCCACATGCGCGCCCGCGAGTGCCTGCAGCCGCGCGAGCGCCGGCGCCGAGGCTTCCTCCGCCGATCCACCCGCGACCTCGATCTCCACCGCGCGCTCGAGCGCGTCGACGGCGGCGAAGAGCGTGTCCGTCACCGCGCGGTCGACCACGATGTCGGCGTGGCGCACGCGATCGAGCAGCGACTCGAGCTCGTGCGCGAGCGCCGTCACCGACGCGTAACCCATCGTCGCGCTCATCCCCTTCATCGAGTGCACCGCGCGAAAGACGGCGCTCACCGGCTCCGATGCCGATGGCATGCGCTCGAGCGCGAGCAGCTCCTCATTGATCGTCGAGAGCTGCTCGCGGCTCTCGGACTGAAAGAGCGCAGCGTATTTCGCCAGATCCACGGTTATTGTCCCTCGCTCAGCTCGGGACCGCTCAACCTAGCACGCGCTGCACGGCTTCCAGCACGCGGCTCGGCTGGAACGGTTTCACGACGAAGTCCTTCGCACCCGCCTGAATCGCCTCGACGACGAGGGCCTGCTGCCCCATCGCGCTGCACATCAGGATCTTCGCATTCGCATCGAAGCTCGTGATCTCGCGCACGGCATCGATGCCACCCATGTCGGGCATCACGATGTCCATCGTCACCAGATCGGGGCGCAGCGACTTGTACCGCTCGATCGCCTGCACCCCCGTCTCGGCCTGTCCGACGATCTCGTATCCCGACTCCTCCAGGATGTCGGAGATCATGGTGCGCATGAAGACCGCGTCGTCGCAGATCAGTACAGTGTGACTCACCCTGAGCCTCCGTTAAACGAGCAGGTGCGTGAGCAATCCGCGGATGTCGAGCAGGAGCACGGTTTGGGAGTCGATCTCCCCCATGGCGTAGACGATTCCGCCGGGTAGAAGGTCGCCAATTGGGGTCTGCCAGCCGTCCGGGGGGACGGACTGGACCTCGATGACCTCGTCCACGGCCACACCGATGACCTTCCCCTGGTGCTCCACGAGCATGATGGGGCCGTCCGGACGGGCCGGACGGTCAGAGAGGCGGGCGACGAGGTCGACGACCGTGATGACCGTCCCCCGGACGTTGATCAGTCCGCGGACGTAGGGCGGCGCGCCCGGGAGGCGCGTTGCGGGAGAGGGCGGAAGGATCTCCCGCACGATCTCCAGCTCGATGCCACCGATCCGATCCGCCAGCCGAAAGAGGAGCAGCTGGCGGGGCGCTATGTCGGACGGAGTGTCAGGTACTGAGGCGGTAGAAGCCAAGATCGTCCAGCGGATCCGGGTGCACCAGCAACGCCTCCGACTCCGCGACCGCAGCGAGGGATCGCTGCAGCTCGGCCGGAAGAGGCGAGCGAAGCTCGACGGATTCGCCGGTGACTGGATGCGGGAAGATCAGCCACGCCGCGTGGAGGAAATGCCGGTGCTGCGGCAGCTCGACCAGCCGCCGCCCACCGCCCCCACCGTACATGTCATCACCCACCACGGGGTGTCCCACCGATGCGAGGTGAATGCGGATCTGATGCGTGCGCCCCGTATGGAGGTGCGCGCGCAGCAAATCGACAGACTCGAACCGGGCCAGTCGCACGAAATCCGTCTTCGCCGCTCGTCCGCTACTGACGATTGCCATGCGCTTCCGGTCTCGCGGATCGCGGGCGACCGGCTTGTCGACGGTAAGGCGATCACCGTTGATGTGGCCCCACGACAGCGCGGCGTACCGGCGCACGACCCTGCGCGCCGCGAGGTCGGCGCCGAGCTTCCGGAGTGCCACGTCCGTTTTCGCGACGAGCAGGAGTCCCGAGGTCTCCTTGTCGAGGCGGTGCACGATCCCCGCGCGATCCTCGCCGTTCTCGACCGAAAGCGCTCCGCCGCGTCCCTTGAGCGCGTTGACGAGCGTCCCGCTCCAGTGTCCCGGGGCCGGATGCACGACCATCCCCGCCGGCTTGTCGACCACCATCACGTACTCGTCCTCGAACACCACGGAAAGTGGGATGTCCTCGCCGATCACCTCGTGCGACGGCGCCGGCGGCATGACGACGACGATGCGGTCGCCCGCCTCGGGTCGATAGCTCGCCTTCTCGCGCTTGTCGCTCACGGTCACGTTGCCGTTCGCGATGAGCGTTGCCGCCTGGGTGCGGGACGTGCCCAGCTCGCGCGCGAGGAGCAGGTCGAGACGCAACTCGCTGTCGGCATCGAGGGTGATTTCGTGCGTGGCCGGTGACGTCATCTCGCGCGCGCCCGGCGTGTGTGCATCACGCGCTCGGTGACTCGGTCACCGACTTCGGAATCGGCTCGACCACTTCTTCCTCGCCCCACAGCGCCCATGCGAGCAGGAAGGCCCCGATGCTCACGGCCATGTCCGCGACATTGAACGTCGGCCAGCGCCAGTTGTGGAAGCCGACGTCGAGAAAATCGACGACGCCGATCGGCGAGCGCACGCGGTCGATGAGATTCCCGACCGCTCCGCCGCAGACGAGGCCGAGCGCGATGACGCGCAGCCGGTCGCCCGGCGTGGTCGTGCGATAGAGCTTCGAAAGCACGAAGAGTGCGACGAGCGTGAGCAGCAGAAAGATCTGACGCGAGTAGGGGCCGGCGCTCACGCCGAAGGCAGCGCCGGGATTGTGCACGAGCGTCAGACGCGCCCACTCGCCGAACACCTCGCGCGGAACGTACTGCGGCACCAGCATCGACTGCGCCATCGCCTTCGTCGCGAAGTCCACGATCACGACGAAGATGATGATCGACCAGAAGGTGGCCGCGTCGGACTTATTTCTTTGCATCTTCTTCGCGCTGCTTGCACGTGAAGCACAGGCGCGCATGAGGAAGTGCATCGAGGCGGTCGAAGTCGATCTCCTCGTGACAGCTGTGGCATCGGCCGAAGGTCTGCGGCGAGCGGTACAACCGGCGCAGCGCCTCATCGATGTGCCAGAGGAAGCGCCCCTCCGAGCTCGCGAACAAAAACGCCTTCTCGCGCTCCATCGCGTCGGTGCCCTGGTCCGCCATGTGGAACGAGTACGAGCTCAGATTCCCATCGGCGCTCTGCAGCGTGGCGCCGAACGCTTCGCCATAGCTCCCGAGCTCCTTCACGACGCGCTTCCGCTCATCGAGCAGGCGCTTTTCGAAATGCGCCAGCGTCTTCTTGGCCATCGGCTTCTCTTTCTTAGCGCCTGTCGAGGACGGCATCGCTAATTCACTCTCGTCAAGGCAATGCGGACCGTCTCGGCGTCGAGCTCGATGGTCTGCACTGCGTCATGTGTCTCTCCGGTTCCACCTGCCACGGTGATTCCGTTCGCGAGCACTTCGCCCGCGATGTACGACTCGTATTCCTTCACGACCGCTGCGAGCTCCGGACTGCCGTCGAGGTCGACACGCACCCTGTCGCTCACCGAGAACTTCGCGGCCTTCCGCATCTGCTGGATCTTGCTCACCAGCTCACGCGCCGCACCCTCGCGACGTAGCTCCGGCGTGATCGTCGGATCGAGCGCGGCGAACAACCCGTTCTCTTCCCGTACGAGCAAACTCCCTGCGGCGTGTCGTACGATCGTCACGTCTTCGCCGAGAAGCGGAAATTCCTCGCCGTCGACCGTCACGTTCACCGTCTCGCCGCGCTCGAACGCCAGCAGCTGGTCGCTCGCGAGCGCCTCCACGGCCTTCGCCGCATCGGGCGTCTTCTTGCCGAACCGTTTGCCCAGCGATCGGAAATTCGCCTTCCCAACGAGCGTCGCCAGCGCGCTGCCGCTGTCGGCGAATTCTACCGTTTTAACGTTGAGCTCGCTTGCCAGGAGCGGCAGCAGCTCCGAAAGATCCCCAGCCCTGAAATCTGGCACGACACACACCAGCCGGGAAAGCGGCTGACGCACCTTAATCTCCTTCTCCTCGCGCGCGGCCCGCCCGAGCCTCGCCAGCGCCCGCACCCGGCTCATCGCCCGCTCCAGCACTTGGTCTTCCCCCTCATTCGTACCCAGCGCGCGCCGAAATGGTGCGAGGTGCACGGAGCCGCCGGTGAGCTCGCGATGGATCCAGTCGCTCACGAACGGCGCGAAGGGCGCCAGCAGGCGCGTCACGACGACGAGCACCTCGTGCAGCGTCGCGAAGGCCGCGCGGCTATCCGCCGTATCGACCTCGTAGAAGCGCGCGCGGTTCAAGCGCACGTACCAGTTCGAAACATCGTCGACGACGAAGTCCATCAGTCCGCGCGCAGCGGCCGTCGCGTCGAAGCCCTGCAGGCGTTCATCGGTTTCGCGCTCGACGGTCGCGAGCCGCGACAGCATCCAGCGATCGACCACCGGCCGGTGCGCCGGCGCCGGATCTTCCGCGCTCGGCGCCCACCCGAAGTTCGCGTACTGCGCGAAGATCCCGCTGTACACATTCTTGAGCGTGAGAAAGAAGCGGCCGGCGAGCTCGCGGATCATGCTCTCATCGAAGCGGCGCGGCACCCACACCTGGCTCGATGCGATGAGAAAGAGCCGCACCGCATCGGCGCCGTGCCGCGGCACCACTTCCCACGGGCTCACGACATTCCCGATGTGCTTCGACATCTTGGCGCCCTTTTCGTCGAGCACCATGTCGTTGACGACGACCGCGCGATACGGCGCGGCCTGATCGTCACCGTTGTTCGGGAGCGCATCGCCAAGCCCGGTCGCGATCGCGAGCAGCGAGTAGAACCACCCGCGCGTCTGATCCACGCCCTCCGCGATGAAGCCCGCGGGGTAGCGTTTCTCGACCATCGCCTTGTTCTCGAATGGATAGTGCCACTGCGCGAACGGCATCGACCCGGAGTCGTACCAGGTGTCGATGACTTCGGGCACGCGCTTCAACGTGCCGCCACATCCCCTGTGGTCACAGGAGATGGTGTACGCATCGATGAACGGCTTGTGCGGATCGAATTCCTCGGGCAGCGGCTTCCCCGTGCGCTCCGCGAGCTCGGCGTAGCTCCCGATCGCGATCGCGTGCGCGCTGTCGCGGTCGCACACCCAGATCGGCAGCGGCGTCCCCCAGTAGCGATCGCGCGACAACGCCCAGTCGACGTTGTTCTCGAGCCACTCGCCGAAACGTCCCGCGCCGACTTCGGGCGGATTCCAGTTCACGCGCGCGTTGCGTGCAATCATCCGGTGCTTGAACGACGTCGTGCTCACGAACCACGACTCGCGCGCGTAGTAGAGCAGCGGCGTGCCGCAGCGCCAGCAGTGCGGATACGAATGGATGAGCGTTCCCGCCTTCCACAGCACCCCGCGCTCCGCGAGGACCACGGTGATGGCGGGATCCGCCTTCTTCACGTGCATCCCGCCAACCACCGGCAACGACGCAGGGAATTCGCCGCGCCCGTTCACCGGCTGCAGAAACGCGAGCCCGTGCCGCTTCCCAGCCTGGTAGTCATCGGCGCCGAACGCCGGCGCCATGTGCACGACGCCGGTTCCATCGTCGGCACTCACGAAATCCTCGACGACGATCACCTCGTGGTTCGTCCCAGCGGGATATGGCAGCCAGTCGAGCGGACGCCGGTACGTGAGCGTCGACAGCTCCGGTCCCGTCCACGAGCGCACGACGTCCCAGCGATCCGCATAGTCCTCGCCCAGCACCGCGCGCACGCGCGCCTCGGCGAGAATCACCGTCGCCTCGTTCCGCCCGCGCCGCTTCACCTCGACGTACGGCAGCGTCGGATGCACCGCGAGCGCCACGTTCGAGACGAGCGTCCACGGCGTAGTCGTCCACACGAGGATGCGCGCGCCAGTCGGGATTCCATCGGGCGACGTGAGCTCCAGCGTGAGATAGACGCTCGGATCCTCCACATCCTGATAGCCCTGCGCGACCTCGTGACTGGACAGCGTCGTCTCGCAGCGCGGGCAGTACGGGAGGATCTTGTGACCGCGCACGAGCAGCTCCGACTTGTAGAGCGTCGCCAGCGACCACCACACGCTCTCGACGTAGTCGTTCGAGTACGTGATGTACGGATCGCTGTAGTCGAGCCAGTAGCCGATGCGCGCGCTCAGCTCTTCCCACTCGCCCTTGTACTTCCACACGCTTTCGCGACAGAGCTTGTTGAACGCCTCGACACCAAGTGCCTCGATGTCGCGCTTGCCGCTGATGCCGAGCGCCTTCTCGATCTCGATCTCGACGGGAAGGCCGTGCGTGTCCCATCCGGCTTTGCGTCCGACGTGGAATCCCTTCATGGCGCGATGGCGGCAGAAGAGATCCTTGATCGTGCGCGCGAACACATGGTGGATGCCCGGGCGCCCGTTCGCCGTCGGTGGCCCTTCGAAGAACACGAACTCCTCATCCCCGCGCGCGAGCGTCTGCGCCACGAGATCCTCGGCCGCCCAGCGCGCGAGCATCTCCTTCTCGAGCGTGTCTGCCTCGAGCTCCGGCGAGAGGAGCGCGTACGTCGGCTTCGTGTCGGCTGCGGTCATGCGCGCTCCAGCACGCCGCGCACGAGCGCGGTGAGATCAGGCTCCGCGCGTTCCGCCATCTCGACGATCTCGGCGAGCGTCACCGGCATGAGCGAGTCGGCGAGACACTTGTCCGTCATGATCGACAGGCCGAGCACGCGCATTCCGCCGTGCACCGCCGCGATGACTTCCGGTACCGTCGACATCCCGACGACATCCGCGCCGATCGTGCGCAGCATGCGATACTCCGCGCGCGTCTCGAGCGCGGGCCCGGTGATCGCGACGTAGACGCCCTCGCGCAGCACGATCTTCAAGTCGCGTGCGACAGCGCGCGCAAGGTCGCGCAGCTCCGTGTCGTACGGCGTGGACATGTCCGGAAAGCGTGGGCCGAGCGCATCATCGTTCGCGCCAATCAGCGGATTCGTGCCGAGGAGATTGATGTGGTCCGCCATCAGCATGATCTCGCCGGCATTCCAGAGCGGGTGCAGCGTGCCACATGCATTCGACACGATGAGCGTGTGCGCGCCGAGCTCGCGCATGACGCGCACGGGAAAGGCGACCTGTTGCGCGCTGTAGCCTTCGTACAGATGGAAGCGCCCCTGCATCGCGACGACGGTCTTGCCGCCGAGCGTGCCGCAGAGCAGCCGCCCCGCGTGCGACTCCACGGTCGACAGCGGAAATCCGGGGATGTCCGCGTAGTCGATAACGGTCTGCGCCTCGATGGCGCGGCCGAGCGCGCCGAGCCCCGTGCCGAGGATGATGGCGACATCGGGGACGCGGCCGAAGCGGTCGCGCACGGACTGCGCAGCGGCGGATGCCTGCGCGCGCGTGTGCGCGATGTGCGGTGCGACCTGGAAGTGCGGAAGTGGATCGTCGAACCGATACGGCGTCATTCCTTGACGAGCGACTCCAGCCAGGCGGGGGTCTTCATGTGCACGCGGCTTTCTCCATCGGCATCGTCGCTGGCCTTCGGCGCCGGAGTGGGAGGCGCGGGCAGGCCGCGCGATGCACCGTCCGCGGCAGCGAGCTCCGCGAGCTGGCGCTCCGCGATCTGTCGCAGCTGGCCGATGAAGGCTCGTCGCGACTTCTCGAGCCCGACCATGTCGGCCTCGAGCTGGCGTGTGTCGTTGCGAACCTGGTCGAACTGACGCTCCCCTTCGGCGCGTGCCTCGCGCAAGATCAGCTGCGCCTCGCGCTCTGCCTGCTCGCGAATCTCGGAGCGCAGCTGCTGCGCGGAGACGAGCGCCTCGTTGAGCGCCTTGTCGCGCTCGCGAAATGCGCGGAGCTGCTCGTGGAAGCCGCGCGCCTTGGAGTCGAGATCCTGGTTCACGCGCGTGAGCCGCTCGAGCTCTTCGGCGACCTGATTCCGAAAGTCTTCGACCTTCTTC
Source organism: Gemmatimonadaceae bacterium (assembly GCA_039918615.1). Classification (GTDB taxonomy): domain Bacteria; phylum Gemmatimonadota; class Gemmatimonadetes; order Gemmatimonadales; family Gemmatimonadaceae; genus FEN-1250. The sequence continues at coordinate 39,033 of JBDSHG010000157.1, forward strand.
TCGTCGTAACCCCGGAACGATTTGGCGCCGAAGTCGTAGCGCCGAATGTCGAGCGGAGTGAGGTGAAAGGATTCGTCGCTCATAGGCCTCTCTCTCCAAACAGGACGGTGCCAAGTCGGATCATGGTTGCCCCTTCCTCGACGGCCAGCTCGTAGTCGTTCGACATTCCCATCGAGAGATCGAACGCGGGGTGTCCCGCATTCACCAGCAAGTCGCGCGCGGCTCGCGCGCCCTGAAACACCGACCGCGTGGTGCGCTCATCGGCGCCGAGCGGAGCCATCGCCATCACCCCCGTCACGCGCAGCCCCGCACGCGCAACGAACCGCTCGGACTCCGCAGGAATCTCTGCCGGCGCGAATCCGCCCTTCGTGTCTTCCCCTGCGACGTTCACCTGCACGAGCGCATCGACGCTCCGCTTCCGCGCGAGGCCGAACGCGCTCACCGCATCCGCGATCGAGTCGCGATCGATCGAATGCACGACTGCAAAGTGGTCGAGATCACGAACCTTGTTGCGCTGCAGGTGACCAATGAGATGCCAGCGCACCGGCACATCGACCGCGGCCATCTTGCCCAGGGCTTCCTGAACCTTGTTCTCGCCGACATTCTGCACGCCCGCCTGCCACGCCGCCTGCACCGCATCGGGCCCGTGCGTCTTGGTGACGGCGATCAGCGTGACCCGCTGTCCGTGCCCCCCGCGCGCCACTGCCGCAGCCACCCGATCCCCCACCTCCGCCAGCCGCGCGCCGAGGTCTTGAAATGACATAAGCCGTGAATTTACCGAAGCTTACAAACTGAATCAAGAGATGACAGCGCGATTCCGCCGCGGGCGATCGCGAGATATTGCGCTGGACATCGGAGGTAGGCCAGCAAGCTCTCCGGCGCCGGGTCGATTCCGCTCTCGTCGCCGGACAGCGGAGCGAAGCTGGCGAGCGAAAAGTCGTGCACGATTTGGCGCGCGACCGCTGTGTCCACGGCCGGCGCATCGCCGCCGAGCTCCACCGTGGTCGAGCGCTCCGAAGATCCCGGCTCAGCGAACAGCAGTCCGCGCGCGACGGTGAGCCCGCCGATCGCCGCGCGCGTGTCGGCGGTCGTCATCAGCGACGCGGCCACCAGTCTCCCTCGCGCGCGAGCCACCCGTGTGACCGCGGCGATCATCGCCGCCGGGGTTCGCGTCGCCTCGACGTCCGCCGGGGCGACCAGGGAGTCGCGGCGTGCGAGTTGCGCGCGATACCAGCGCGCGCCGAGCAGCGGCGCGACGACCACGGTGACGTCGGGGCGCACCCCCTCGACCGCCTGCGCATACCATGCCGGAAATGAATCGTTGTCGCCGCCGGTGACGAGCACGGCATCTCGCGGCACGGATGCGAGCAGCGCCCGCGCGATCTGCATCGCCACTGAGCGCTCCGGCTCCGCGCGGCGGTCTGCCGCGGAAGCGTTGAGCACGAGCGGCGCCGCGGCCGCAAGCACGCCAACGGGAATCCACTGCGCGCCCATGCGCCGTGCGAGCGCGACCGCGCCGATCCCCGCCCACGCGCCCCACACCCAGAAGCCGAGCACGAAGAAGTAGTCGCGATCGCGTACCTCGTGCGGCACGCCGTCGGCGAGCACGCCGAAGCCGAACGACGCGCCCGCCTTGAAGTTCAGATACGCGATGAGCCCGACGCTCGCGCAGGCGAAGAGCATCGCGAACGCGCGCCAGCTGCGGGCGTGCATCCGCAGGTGCGCGCGGCTGCCGACGATTCCAAGCAGCGCGAAGGCGACGGTGACCGGCGTGCGCCGCCACGATGCCGCGACGTCGTTCGACAACCCGAGCGCAACCTGCCAATCCGCATACTCGAACCAGTTCGCGATCTGCGCCCACAGCGGCGCCTGGCGTGGCCACATCGCTCCTTCGCCGAACTGTCGACGACCGACGACATCCCAGAGCGCGTGGAGATTCGACGGCGCGCCCTCGTTGAGCCACGGATCGAATCGCGCGCGCACCACGAGCACCGCGAGCGCGGAGATGGCGAGGAGCGCGCACGCGATGGTCGCGATCGTCTCTCCGCTCGCTCGCGCGCCGCGCGTGCGCGCGCGCCCAACGCCGCGCCAGTCGAGGATTCCCACCGCAACGAGCCCGCACGCCCCCAACGCAACGAGGCGCACGTTCGCCAGACCGATCGCCGCAGCGACCAGCAGCACCGACGCCAGCCGCGCCGCCGCCTGCCAATCGACGCTTCCGTCATCGCGATCGGCCACGAGCACCAGCGCCGCCGGCGCAGCCACGAGCGCGCTCAAATGCAGCGGTATCGCGAGCGCGAATGCGTATGCCGTCGCGACGCGCCAGCGCGGATCGCCCGTGCGCCCCGCACGCTCCGCCGCGAGCAGCGTCAGCATCACGAGCAGCAGCACACTCGCGTACACCTCCGTCTCCGTCGCGCTCGACCACACCGTGAACATCCCGCCCGCGCACAGCGCCCCCGCGATCGCCATCGCGCTGGAGCCCGTCGCGCGCGCGACGAACATCGCGAGCAGCCCGCCTGCCGCCGCGGTGCACAGCGCCGAGAAGAGATTCGTCGCCAGCGCGGTGCCCACGAATGGAATCGCAAGCGCCCACGTGCGCGCGAGCATCACGTAGAGTGGCGTCCCCGGCTCATGTGGGATCCCGAACGTCCGCACCGCGGCGATGAACTCACCGGCGTCCCACATCGTGACCCCGGGCGCCAGCGTCCCCGCGTACGCAGCGAAGAGAATCGCCGCTGCTGCCGCCGAAACCCTGGTGGCGGAGCTCAGCCGGGGATCTGCAGCAGCGGATGCTCCGCCGTCGAGCGCGGTTTGCCGCCCGCGATGATGTCGCGAAGCTGCGGCGCCGTGAGCCCGCGAATCAGCCTGCCATTCTCGGCCACCGCGATCTGCGCGGTCTCCTCGCTCACCACGATGACGAGCGCGTCACTCTCCTCGGAGAGACCGATCGCCGCGCGGTGGCGCGTGCCGAGTGTGCGGTCGATGTTCTGCGCCTGCGAGAGCGGAAGGATGCACCCCGCGCCGACGATCGTGTCGCCGCGGATGATCACCGCGCCATCGTGCAGCGGCGAGTACGGGGTGAAGATGGTCGCGAGAAGATCGGCGCTCACCTTCGCCTGCATCTCCTTCCCGCTCTGCACGAAGTCGCCGAGCGCGATCTCGCGTTCGAGAACGATGATGCAGCCGATTCCCGAGCGGCTCAGCCGCTCCACCGCATCCGCAACCTCTTCCGCGACCTCGCTCACTTCCATGCGGCGGAAGAATCGCGTCACGCGCGACTGGCCGAGGTGGGCGAGCGCCGCGCGAAGCTCCGGCTGGAAGATCACGAGCGCCGCAAACGCGCCGTACGTGAAGGCGATACCGAGCAGGTAGGTGATCATCGTGAACTTGAAGACCCACGCGAGCGCGTACGTCGCCACGAGCACCACGATGCCGATCAGCATCTGCACTGCGCGCGTGCCGTGCAGCAGGAGAAGCAGCCGGTAGACGCCGTACGCGACGACCACGACCTCGATCGCGTCGCGCCAGCCGAAGGCGAGAAAGCGCAGCTGCTCGAACATCGTTACTCCTCTCCCCTGCCCAGGATGCTCCACGCAAGATCGAGCGCGCGCCGCGCGTGATCGACGTCGTGTACGCGAAAGATGCGCGCTCCGCCCGCCAAAGCGAGGACATTCGCGGCGATCGTGCCATCGACGCGATCCTCGAGCTCCTTCGCGCCACTCAGCTCTCCGATGAACCGCTTCCGCGACACCCCGATTGCCACGGGGAGCCCCAGCTCCGCGAAGCGCGGCAGCTCGCGCATCACGGCGACCGAGTGCTTGGTGCGCTTCGCGAAGCCGACCCCCGGATCGATCGCGATGCGTTCCCGCGCGACCCCCTCGGCGCGCGCCCACTCCACGCGCTCGCCGAGCTCCGCAATGATCTCGCCGACCACATCATCGCCGTACCCCGCCTCGGCGTACGTCCCCATCGTCGCGACGTCGCCCCGCGAATGCATGAGGATCACGCCTGCATTTCCCGCCGCGCACACGCCCGCCATCGCGGGATCGAGGCGGAAGCCCGAGACATCGTTGATCGCCTCGGCGCCGTGCGCGAGCGCCTCGCGCGCGACGCCGCTCTTCACCGTATCCACCGACACCGGCACGTCGGGGTTGCTCTCGTGAAGCGCATCGAGCACCGGAATCACTCGCTCCAGCTCCTCATCGAGCGACACCGGGTTGGCACCTTGCGGCCGCGTGGACTCACCGCCGACGTCGAGCATGTCGGCACCCATGGCCACCAGCATGCGCCCATGCGCGGCCGCGGCCGAGGGGGAAAAAAACTTACCCCCGTCGCTGAAGCTGTCGGGGGTAACGTTGATGATCCCCATGATCAGGGGGCGGTTCAGCTGCAGCGCGCGAGTTGCGAGCCGCCATGCCACTGCGCTCACGTGCGCGCGCGCCGAACGGCGGAGGTCACGCCGGTGCGACCTCCGGTCCGCCCAGAAGCCCTGGACGCGCGGGCTTCGGCTGCACGACGACTCCAGGAGCAACGGGCACGGGCACCGTCGGCGGCGTGCTCGTCTTTCGCGGTGGCAGCGGATTCCCCTGCACGAGCAGCGCGGCATCTTCCGCCGTGAGCGTCTCGCGCTCGAGCAGCGCTTCGGCCATCCGCTCCAGCAGATCGCGATTGTCGATCAGCGTCTGCTTCGCGCGACCGTACGACTCGTTGAGGAGGCGCGTGACTTCCGCGTCGACCAGCTGCGCCGTTCGCTCGGAGACCTCGCGGTGACGCGAGAGCTCGCGGCCGAGGAACACTTCCTGTTCGTTGTCGCCGACGAGCACGGGGCCGATCGCGTCGGAGAGCCCCCACTGCGAGACGTAGCGGCGCGCGAGCGACGTCGCCTTCTGAATATCGTTCGACGCGCCCGTCGTCACCTTGTCGTGGCCGAATACGAGCTCCTCGGCAACGCGACCACCGTACGTCATCACGAGCATCGCCTCGAGCTGCTGGCGCGTGATCGAGTAGCGATCCTCCACCGGCAGCGTGAACGCGATCCCGAGCGCGCGGCCGCGCGGCACGATCGTCACCTTGTGCAGCGGATCGCATCCCGGCGTCTTGATCGCGCACACCGCGTGACCGGCCTCGTGGTACGCCGTGTTCCGCTTCTCGTCGTCCTTCATCACCATCGACTTTCGCTCGGCGCCCAGCATGACCTTGTCCTTCGCCTCTTCGAGATCGGCGAGATAGACCTTGTCCGCGTTGCGCCGCGCGGCGAGCAGCGCCGCCTCGTTCACGAGATTCGCGAGATCGGCGCCAGACATGCCGGGCGTGCCGCGCGCGATCACCGTCACCTCCACATCATCGGCGACGGGCACCTTGCGCAGATGCACGCGCAGGATCTCCTCGCGGCCACGGAGGTCTGGAAGATCGACCACCACCTGGCGATCGAAGCGTCCCGGTCGCAGGAGCGCGGGATCGAGCACATCGGGGCGATTGGTCGCCGCGATGAGGATCACTCCCTCGTTGGATTCGAAGCCGTCCATCTCGACGAGGAGCTGGTTGAGCGTCTGCTCGCGCTCGTCGTGACCGCCGCCGAGCCCTGCGCCGCGATGGCGGCCGACCGCGTCGATCTCATCGATGAAGATGATGCACGGCGCGTGTGCCTTCCCCTGCTCGAACAGATCGCGCACGCGGCTCGCGCCGACGCCCACGAACATTTCGACGAAGTCCGAGCCGGACATCGAGAAGAAGGGACGTCCGGCCTCGCCCGCAACCGCGCGCGCGAGCAGCGTCTTGCCGGTGCCCGGAGGGCCGACGAGGAGCACGCCCTTGGGCAGGCGTCCGCCGAGACGCGTGTACTTCTGCGGGTCGCGCAGGAACTCGATGATCTCCTCGAGCTCTTCCTTGGCCTCGTCCGCCCCGGCGACGTCCGCGAAGGTGACCTTCGGCGTGTCGCCCGTGATCAGCTTCGCCTTGCTTTTGCCGAAGCTGAACGCCTTGGCGCCTCCCGCCTGCATCTGGCGGAAGATGAAGATGAAAATGCCGACGACGAGAATGAACGGGAGATAGACGAGCAGCTGTCCAACCACCGAGACCTTCGCATCGGTGGCGCTGATCTCGACGTTCTTCGCGCGCAGGCGCTCGATCTCCTTCGGATCGTTCGCCATCGGTAGGTGCACGGAGAAGTGGAGCACATCCTTCGCCGCGGCGACGTTCGCGATCTTATGCCGGAAGTCGCCGTTGATGACCTTTCCTTCCTGGATGGTGATCTTCTGGATGTTGTCCAGATCGAGCTGCTGACTGTACGTCGAGTAGTCGATCTCCGTCGTCGCGTCGCGCGCGCCGTTGACCTGCATGAAGACGATCGGGATCAGGATGACGATGATCCACAGGGAGAGCGTCTTCGAGATTTTGCCCCAGCTGAAGTCGCGCTTCGGGGGAGGTGTGCGGTCAGCCATTACTGCAAGCTCGCGATATAGGGAAGATGGCGGAAATTCTCCGCATGATCCAATCCGTACCCAACCAGAAATTCGTGCGGCGCATCGAAGCCTACGTACCGTACCGGATAACGCAGGTGCTCGGCAATGTGCTTGTGAAGAAGAGCGCAGATCGCCAGTGATTTCGGACGCCGTATCGACAGCAGGTCCATGAGCCGGCTCAGCGTGCGTCCCGAGTCGACGATATCCTCGACCAGGAGAATGTGACGCCCTTCGAGCACCGTCTCGGGATCGTAGACCATGTGAACGTCGCCGCTCGAGCTCGTCTCGGAGCCGTAGCTCGAGGCTACCACGAAATCTACCTGAATGGGACGCGTAATGTGACGTACCAGGTCGCCCAGAAAGATAAAACTCCCCTTGAGCAATCCTAATACGAGCAGATCGCCGTCGGGATACTCCGCGGAGATCTCGGCGCCAAGCTCGGCAACGCGCTCCGCGATCGTATCGGTGTCGAAGGCGATGCGTTTGACGGCACGCCCGGCGAGCCGCGGATCGGCGATCACAGTCGTCACCTCGGATGTCCTCTCGGGGCTCACTTCACGCGCTCACAGTGATAAGTCACCACCGGCCTGCCGGACCGGGCGGACGCCGCGCTGCTGCGACGCACTCCAGGAACCCACACGATCTCGTCGTCGGCGAGGACGACGGGCCACACCTTGCGGCTCGCCGCATCCACCCCTGCATCGCGCAACAACCCCTTTACCCTGCGTGCATCTCCGCCCGCCGGGATCATGCGATCGCCCGGATGCCAGGTGCGCACCGTCAGCGCAGCGAGCGCGGGAAGCGTCGTGCTCCACAGAGTATCGACGGCGTCGTCGCGTGCATGGAAACGAAATTCGCCGAGGCTGACGCCGCCCTGCAGGGTCAACGCCGCTGCCGGCGGAATAGTTGCCGCCCGTCGGACGATGAACGAGCCGCGATGCGACGCGGCCTCGAAGCCGCCGGAGAGCGGAATGCGCGCGCCGTTCCTCTCGTTCGTGGTAAACGCGACGAGACGGTCGGTTCCCCTGCGGTCGAGCGTTGCACCGGCGCGTGCGGCGATCGCGGGCCAGAGGAGCGCCAGCGCGGCGGGATCGAAGCGGAGCATGGTTGCGCGGGAAACGCGCACGGCGCCCTCGCGTTGCTCGAGCGAGAGCTCGCGGTCGAGGAGAGTGTCGAGCTGCGCGCGGATGGTCGCTGCGCGCTCGCCCAGGGCGAGGAGGTCGGCGGCGAGTGCCGGGCGGGCGCGCAGGAGCGCGGGGAGAAGCTCGTGGCGCACGCGGTTGCGCAGATGGTGGGGGCGCGCATTGGAGGGATCTTCCACCCACGAGAGCTCCGCGTGCGAGGCGTAGTCCGCGACGTCGTCGCGGCTCGTGTGGAGGAGGGGGCGCAGCACCGAGCTGTTGGCGGCGAGCGCTGCGAGCCCACGCGCGCCGGAGCCGCGCATTACGCGCATGAGCACCGTCTCGCGCTGATCGTCGCGCGTGTGCGCGGTCGCGACCTGCGCCCCTCGCTCGCGCGCGATGCGCCGCAAGAAGTCCCAGCGTTGCGCGCGCCACCCGGCCTCGGTGTTCATCGCGACTGGCGCGCGCTCGGTGACGAAGTCGAGCTCCATCGCGGCGGCCGTGCGGCGCACGAGCCCGATCGATTCCGTCGCGTGCGCGCCGGTGCCGTGATCGAAGCACGCGACGCACGCGATGGTGTCGCGCGCGTGTGCGTGCGTGGCGTGCAGGAGCGCCATAGAGTCGCGCCCGCCCGACACCGCCAGCACGACGCGCTTCCCGCGCAGCGTCCGCCTGACGAGCTCTGGTACCGAATCGATCATTCTACAGTCTAACTCCACTGGCTCCCGCGCCGCGGGCACCATAGATTCAGCCAGGTACGCATACTCAACGAGGATTTCGGTGGAAACACACGGCCCGCTGGGCACCATTTGGGTAAGTGTCGGTTTGATCTCGTTTTACCTCGCGCTGGTATGGATCAATCTGATCCTGCTTCCGCTGCTGATCACGCCGCTGCTCATCAAGGAGCCGATGGTCTGGCTCGTCGGCCGCTTGAGCAGGAAGCGCAAGCAGCCCACGGTCTGACACTTTCCGACTGGAAATGTCGTATTAATCTGCGGGGCGGAACTCTGGTTTCGTCCCGTTCGTCCATCGTGGAGTCAGTGCGTTTTCGTCACGGTGCACCCCGTCAAGGAGACACATGATCGGAATCGTCCTGCTGGTCGTCCTCGTCGCCTTCGGATTCTGGTTCGTCGGCGTGTACAATTCGCTCATCGGTTTGCGCAACCAGGTGTTCAATGCCTGGAAGCAGATCGATGTGCAGCTCAAGCGCCGCCACGATCTCATTCCGAATCTCGTCGAGACCGTGAAGGGTGCGATGAACTTCGAGAAGGAGACGCTCGAGTCCGTGATCGCGGCGCGCAATCAGGCGATTGCCGCCACGAGCGGCACCACGAACCTCCCCACCGCCGGCCAGGTGCAGGCTACTGCCGCCGCGGAAGGGCAGCTCTCGTCCTCGCTCAGCAAGCTGTTCGCGGTCGTGGAAGCATATCCCGACCTCAAGGCGACGAGCAACGTCGCGCAGCTGCAGGAAGAGCTGACGTCGACGGAGAACAAGATCGCGTTCGCGCGTCAGCTCTACAACGATCAGGCGACGGTGTACAACACGCGCCAGCAGCAATTCCCCGGCAGCCTCGTCGCGGGCTTCGCGAAGGCGACGCCGGCCGAGCTGTGGGAGATCAGCGATGCATCGGAGCGTGAGGTCGTGAAAGTCGATCTCTCGATGAACGCCAAGAAGTGAGCGACGAGGTCAATCTCTTCGCGCAGCAGGAAGCCAATCGCCGGCGCTCCCGATGGCTGGTGATTGGCTTCATCCTGTTCTTTGCATGGCTGGGCTTCGGCGGTGACTTCGTTTTCTATCTGTCGACGAAAGACGCGCCGCCCGAATCGTATCATCACGTCTTCCCGTGGATCGGCTTTCTGCTCACGGGAATCGGCGCAATCATGGCCAAGTACTCGTACAGCACGGGGCCGAAGAACATCCTGAAGTCGACGGGCGCGCGCGAGATCCTCGATGCGCAGACGCCGCAGGAGAAGCAGCTCGTCAACGTCGTTCAGGAGATGTCGGTCGCTTCCGGGATCACGCCACCGCACATCTGGATCGTCGACGATCCCGATCCGAATGCCTTCGCGACGGGGCACGACGAGTCGGACTCGAACATCGCGGTGACGCAGGGGCTCCTCGGCGTGCTCTCGCGCGATGAGCTGCAGGCGGTGGTCGGGCACGAAATGGGGCACATCAAGAATCTCGACGTCAAGCTGATGACGCTGCTCGCCGCGCTGGTTGGCGCGGTCACGCTGATCGCCGACGGCGCCGGGCGCATGATGTTCTACGGCGGCGGGCGTGGGCGCAGCCGGAGCAGCGACAGTGACAGCGACAGCAAGGGCGGCTCGAATCCGCTCGTCATCCTGCTCTTCGTCATCTGGATCATCAGCTGGATCCTTGCACCCTTCATCACGCGGCTGCTCGCGATGGGGGTGAGCCGCAAGCGCGAGTACCTCGCCGATGCAATGAGCGCGCAATTCACGCGCAATCCGATTGCGTTGGCGAGCGCGCTCACGAAGATCGAAAGCGCGAGCGCGCCGACGACGAGCATCAAGGGTGGCGCCGCGCACCTCTGCATCGCCGACCCGCTCGGCCGGGCGCTGAACAGCAGCGAGGGGAAGATGGCGGAACTCTTCGGCACGCACCCGCCGATGGCAACGCGGATAGCGCGGCTCAAGATGATGGGGTACGAGCAGTCGGCGAACGCGATACCGGGCTCCGCGGCGGCGCCAGTCTCTGCGCCATCGTCGGCGAGCGTGCGCGCGACGTGAGTGATGCTACGGCTCGGGCAGTTAGCAACTGGTGAAACGATTAAACGGATAGAAGCACGGATTGAACGGATTTTGCACTCGCAGCTATCCGTTCCCATCCGTGCTTCTCATCCGTTCAATTGTTCTTCAAGTCTTTCGCAGTTCTCCGCGCGCTCCGCGGGATGCACAAAGGGCTCGCCGGTACGAGCACCGGCGAGCCCCTTTAGTTTGCCTTCCAGCGAACGACTTACTTGTGCGCCAGGTGGAACTGTTCCGTCTCGGTCGAGCCCGCGAGGGCTGCCGTCGCCGACTGGCCGCTCGTGACCGCCATCAGCACCTGATCGAAGTAGCCCGTTCCCGCCTCGCGCTGATGCTTGGTGCCCGTGTAGCCGTCGGCCTCGCGCGCGAACTCCTCGTTCTGCAGCTCCACGTACGCCGGCATCCCTTCCGTGCTGTAGCGATGCGCGAGATCGAATGCGTAGTAGTTGATCATGTGCCAGCCCGCGAGCGTGATGAACTGGAACTTGTAGCCCATCGCCGCAAGCTCGCGCTGGAACTTCGCGATCGTCGTCGCGTCGAGATTGCGCGACCAGTTGAACGACGGCGAACAGTTGTAGGCGAGCATCTTCCCCGGATACTGTCCGTGCACCGACTCGGCGAACCGCTTCGCCTCATGCAGGTCCGGCTTGCCCGTCTCGCACCAGAGCAGATCGGCGTACGGCGCGTACGCGAGCGATCGCGCGGCCACCGCGTCCATCCCGTTCCGAATGTGGAAGTAGCCCTCGGTGGTGCGCTCACCCGTCGTGAACGCCTTGTCGGCTTCGTCGATGTCGCTCGTGATCAGCGTCGCCGCGAGCGCATCGGTGCGCGCGATGATCACCGTCGGAACATCGAGTACGTCCGAGGCGAGGCGCGCCGCGTTGAGCGTGCGCACGAATGACGCAGTCGGAATGAGCACCTTGCCACCCATGTGGCCGCACTTCTTCTCGGCCGCGAGCTGGTCCTCGAAGTGCACGCCGCTGGCGCCGGCGTCGATCATTGACTTCATCAGTTCGAACGCGTGGATCGGTCCACCAAAGCCGGCTTCCGCATCGGCGACGATCGGGGCGAGCCAGTCGCGGCCGACCTTCCCTTCACTCCACTCGATCTGGTCCGCCCGCATGAGCGCATTGTTGATACGGCGCACCAACGCGGGCACGCTATTCGACGGATAGATGCTCTGATCGGGATACGTCTGCGCGGCGAGATTGCCATCTGCCGCCACCTGCCACCCGCTCATGTAGATCGCCTGCAGCCCGGCCTTCACCATCTGCACGGCCTGCGCGCCCGTAAGCGCTCCGAAGGTATGAACGTATTCCTTACTATGCAGCATCTCCCAGAGCTTCGCCGCGCCGCGCGCCGCCAGCGAGTACTCGACCTTGACCGATCCACGAAGACGAACCACGTCCTCCGCGGTGTAGGTGCGCTCCACCCCGTTCCATCGCGGGTTCTTCGCCCACTTGGACTCCAGCTGGCTCGCCTCGGCGGCGAAGTCGACGTTGCTCATCTCGAACTCCCTGTGGTTGCGCCGGACCAGGTCCGGAAAATGTTGACGTTGCTCCGCGTCTACGCGGCCGTAGCGTGCGTGCAGCGATCCGCGCCCCAGCGCGTTACATACTGTGCGCGGGGTGGAAGTCTAAGCCGCGCCGGGCGCATGTACCCTGTCCGGTCGGGTAGGCCCAGGAGCGTCTTTCGTCCACCCGGGTAGCAAGCCGATACGGATCATTCCACTGTCGTGCTTTACATCCAGATACCCAACGCAATATTGATTCTCGCCTCCAACCCTCAGGCTATTCTCATGCTGGCTGACACGATCCTTATCATCGACGACGAACCGCAGATTCGGCACGTCGTGAAGAACGCGCTCGCCAATGAAGTCTCATCGGTGCTCGAAGCGTCCGATGGCGCCGAGGGGCTCGCGGTCGCGAATGCCGAGCGCCCGACGCTCGTCGTGCTCGATCTCGGACTCCCCGACATGGCAGGCATCGATGTCTGCCGCTCGCTCAGGTCCTGGTCCGCCGCTCCGATCGTCGTGCTCTCCGCGCGACACTCCGATCACGAGAAGGCCTCGCTGCTCGATTCGGGTGCGGACGATTACATCACGAAGCCGTTCAGCAACGTCGAGTTTGCGGCGCGCATCCGCGCGAACCTCCGCCGCGCGCAGGCGTCGCAGATCGCCGCTTCCGTGCAGCCGATGCAGATCGGATCGCTCGTCGCCGACTTCACCGCGCGCATTCTCCGCCGCGGCTCCGAGACGATCCATCTCACGCCGATCGAGTGGGAGCTCCTGCGCACCTTCGTCACCCAGGCCGGCCGCACGCTCACGCACCAACAGATTTTCAACGCGGTGTGGGGACGCGCCTTCGGCGATCCGCAGCAGTACCTGCGCGTGCACGTCGCGAATCTGCGCCGCAAGATCGAGACGGATCCCGTTCGTCCGCAGCTCATCGTTACGGAGCCTGGCGTCGGCTATCGATTCGAGCAGCCGCGCTAAGTGATGAACGCGCTCGGACGCCGGTCGTCATCGGCGTTCGTCTGGACGGCGCTCTTCCTCTTCGCCACGTGGGTGATGGTTGGCGCGCAGGGAGAGATCACGGAAGCGCACGTGTCGCTCGTCTACCTTCTCGTCATCCTCGGTGGGAGCTCCGGCGGCGGGCGCGGAATCGGCTTCACGCTCGCGCTCCTCGCCTTCGTCTCGATCGACGTGTTCTTCCAGCCGCCGTACGGGCGCTTCGAGATCTCCAAGCGCCCGGACTGGATGGTGCTCATCGCCTTCACCGCGACGGCACTCGTGGCGACCCAGCTGCTCGCGCGCGCGAACGAGCAGACGGTCGAAGCGAGCCGCCGCGCGGATGAGATCGACCGTCTCGCGGCACTCGGCGCCGAGACGTTGAGCACGGGGAGCGCGGCGCAGGCGCTCACCGCGATCGCGACGGTCGTGCGCGACACGATCGGCACGGACGCGTGCGAGATCTGGGTGCAGCAGGGCGAGAGGGCGACACCCGAACTCGCCGCGCAGGCGGGAGCGGGGCTCGCGCCGGCGGCGCCGAGCGCAGGCGGCACGGTGCGCGTTGCGGATTCGAAGACCATCGTCGTGCCGCTCACGGTGCACGCGCGCTCCGTGGGAGTGCTCGCGCTGCGGCATCATGCGCCGATCGTGCTCGATGCCGGCGCTCGGCGCTTTCTCTCCGCGCTCGCGTACTATGCGGCGCTCGGCATCGAGCGCGTGCGCCTCGTTGCGGAGGCCGAGCGCGCGGAGGCGCTGCGCGAGGCGGACCGGTTGAAGGACGCGCTGCTCGCGTCGGTGTCGCACGATCTACGTACGCCGCTCACGACGATCAAGGCGCTTGCGCACGACATCGCGGACGATGGCGACGAGCGCGCGGCGACGATCGAGCAGCAGGCGGACCGGCTCAACCGCATGGTGGCGGATCTGCTCGACCTCTCACGCCTCAACGCTGGCGAGCTTCCTGTGCGCGCGGAGCTCAATACGGCCGAGGATGTCGTGGGCGCGGCAATCCAGCAGGTGTCGGCGGCGTTCGCCGGGCGCGAGCTGCGCACGTCGATCGCGTGGTCGGAGCCGGTGCTGGTCGGGCGCTTCGACTTCGTGCACGCGCTGCGCATTCTCGTGAATCTGCTCGAGAATGCGCACAAGTATTCACCGCGCTCAGAGCCGGTGGACATCGAGCTTTCGCGCACGGGGACGATGATCGCGATCTCCGTGGCCGACCGCGGTCCGGGGGTACCGGCGGCGGAGCGGGAGCGGATCTTCGAGCCGTTCTACCGTCCGGAGCGGAGCACGCCGGATGCGGGAAGCGCGGGGCTCGGGCTCTCGATCGCGCTGCGCCTCGCGATGGTGCAGGGCGGCACGCTGACGTACGAGGATCGGAGTGGCGGGGGGAGCGTGTTCACGCTTGCACTGCCGGCTGTTGCCGACTCTGCGATGGAAGCGCTCGCAGGCTGATGCGCGCGAGCTGGATTTTCTTTGGTTCCTCAGCACGGATGTTGTCCCGACAGGAGACGGAGAAATGCATTTTGGTTTATTTCGGACACTCCGTAGCGCGCTCACGAACTGCGCGTTGGCAGTCGCCGCACTCGTGCTCGGGGCGTGCAGCGATAGCACCACCGGCACGGGACCTCCGCCACCGCTGGGGGACGATCGTCTCGTCGCGTTCGTGTCCGACTCGCGCAATTTCAGTGGGACAAGCATCTTCATCATGCGTGGCGACGGAAGCCACACGACGAGGGTGACGTCCGGAGAATTTCATGATGACCTTCCCGCGTGGTCGCCGAACGGGACGACCATCGCCTTCACGTCCGATCGTGCGCCGGCCGGCATCTGGGTCGTCAACGCGGACGGAAGCGAACTCCGATCACTGGTGACCG
>JBDSHG010000158.1:0-8488 GCA_039918615.1 Gemmatimonadaceae bacterium
AGAGTGGTCCCGTTACCGGGAGTCGTAAACCCAGCTGCTGCATGGGCAATTGACGTGCCCGAGCCTGCCGTGCGTCAATCTAGTGAGGGCGCTCAACGTGCCGTAGCTTACGCGGCCATGCAACCCCACCTCGCGCGCGACCAGCTCTCGGCGCTCCTCGATGCAGCCGCCGGGCGCCGGATCGCCGTGATCGGCGACGCGATGCTCGATGTCTACCTTCGCGGCGACGTCGATCGCATCTCGCCGGAGGCGCCCGTCCCGGTCGTGCGCGTGCGCGAGCGGAAGATGGCACTCGGCGGCGCCGCAAACGTCGCGCAGAACGTGGTTGCGCTCGGCGCCACCTGCGAGCTGGTGTGCGTGGTTGGCGCGGATGCGAGCGCGTTGGAATTGCGGAAGATGCTGGGCGCCATCGGTGCCCCGGACGGCGCCATCGTCGAGACGTCGCGGCCGACCACCACGAAGACGCGGGTGCTCGCGCGCGCACAGCAGGTGGTGCGTGTGGACGAGGAGGAGGACGGCGAGCTTGGTGCGGTGGACGTGCAGCGCGTGCTGGCAGCCGTGCGGCAGGCCGTCGCGCGCGCGGACGCCGTGGTGTTGGAGGATTACAACAAGGGCGTCCTCGTCGCGGCCGTGATCGAGGAGGCGCTGTTGGCGGCCGCGACGCGAGGGATCCCGGTGGTCGTCGATCCGAAGTACAGGAATTTCTTCTCGTATCGCGGCGCGACGATCTTCAAGCCGAACCGACGCGAGCTCGAATCGGCGCTGGGCGCGACGATGGACGTCGAGCATCCCGAAACATTACCCGCGCTCGTGCAGCGACTCGGCGTCGCGAATCTGCTGTTGACGCTCGGAGAGCGCGGGATGGTGCTCGTTGGTGCGAAGGGCGAGACGGTGCGCGTGCCGACGACGGCGCGCGAGGTCTACGATGTGGTTGGCGCGGGCGACACAGTGACTGCGTATCTCGCCGTGATGCTCGCAGCGGGTGCCACGGTGTCCGAGGCGGCGGTGATCGCGAACTTCGCAGCGGGGGTCGAGGTTGGGAAGCTCGGCGCGGCGACGGTGAGTGGCGCGGAAGTGCTGAGCGCGTACGACGAGGTGGCTGCGCGGGCGTGAATGGGAAGTGCTATTCGCGCGCGAGCAGAGTGCTTAGTTTCAGAAACGAAGGGCCCTTAGCTCAGATGGTTAGAGCAGTGGACTCATAATCCAACGGTCGCAGGTTCGATCCCTGCAGGGCCCATGTTGCGACGGACGCTACTGTCCGACTATTTGAACATTGCCGCCGATTTGATCACCGTCTGCGACAGCCCGAGCAGCAGCGGGATCAACACGAATGGCCACGCGATGAGGAGTTTCCACGTTTCGGTCCTCACCGGCGTTTCTGCGCCGCGTTGAAAGCGAACGTCGTCTACCATCTCAGTGCCCTCCGGAAGGAATGGCGGACGAGGAGCCCGTGCCATCATCCACATCGTGGTACTTCGCGTCCACCGGCCGTATGAGGAGATCGCACACGAATCCGACCAGGAGTAGTCCGGCCATCAGGTACATCGTCTGGTTGTACTTGTTCGCCTCCGGCACGCCGTGCCGCAGCTGGTACTCGCCGAGATAGTTGAGAAACGCGGGGCCAATCAGCCCCGCCACCGACCATGCCGTCAGGATGCGCCCGTGAATCGCGCCCACCTGCCTCGTGCCGAACAGGTCGCGCAGATAGGCGGGCATCGTGGCGAAGCTGCCTCCATACATCGAGAGGATCACGAAGCAGCAGAAGACGAAGAGCGGAAGACTCTTGAGACGCTGACTTGCCGGAATGAGTACGTAGAGCACGGGGCCCAGCGTGAAGAACACCAGATATGTCGCCTTGCGCCCGATGTAATCGGAAAAGGTCGACCAGAGAAAACGCCCACCCATGTTCCCAATACTCAGGAGCCCGACGAAACCGCCCGCAACCACCGCGGTAACCTTCCCCGGAAACATGTCCTGACTCATCGGCGACGCGGACTCGATCACCGCGATCCCCGCCGTCACGTTCGCCGTGAGCATGACCCAGAGCAGCCAGAACTGCGGCGTCTTCCACGCGTTGTCCACGGACACGTTGTTCGACGTCACGAGCTTCTTCGCATGCGCCGACGGTACCCACCCGGCAGGCACCCATCCCGGTGCCGGCACCCGCACGGTGAAGACACCGAACATCATGTAGATCAGATAGATCACGCCGAGCGTGATGAACGTCTCCGTGACGCCGGGCGACAAGTGGTTCACCGCGTGGTAGTGCTCCATCAGCTTCACCGAGAGCGGCGCCGCGATCATTGCGCCTCCGCCGAAACCCATGATCGCCATTCCGGTCGCGAGCCCTGGACGGTCAGGAAACCACTTGATCAGCGTGGACACCGGAGAGATGTAGCCGAGGCCGAGTCCGATGCCGCCGAGCACTCCGTAGCCGAGCAGCAGCAGCCAGAACTGGTGCGTGCGGATGCCGACGGATCCGAGGAAGAAGCCGAAGCCGAAGCACACGGCCGACGCGAACATCGCCTTGCGCGGGCCGACGCGGTCGAGCCACGCGCCGAAGACCGCGGCGGACAGTCCGAGAAAGACGATTGCGAGGCTGAATACCCATCCGACGGTCGAAATCTGCCAATCGCCCGGTCCGGCGTGCACCGCTGCCACGAGCTTCGACTGTGACAGCGCGAGCAACGTGTCCGTGGGCGCGAGCTGCGAGATCGCGACGAGCTTCGAGAGCGGCTTGTTGAAGACGCTGAACGCGTACGCCTGTCCGATCGAGAGGTGAATCGCGAGCGCTGCCGGCGGCACCAGCCACCGATTGAACCCCGGCTTCGCGACCGTTCGCTCACGATCGAGGAAGGACAGAAGGGCCATTCACGCATCCTGGTTCGAGGGGACCGTAAAGCTCGCGACTAGACTATCCCCTCCTGCGCCCCATCGCTACTACCAGCCACACTTCGCGGTCATTACATTTTTGCTCGCGCTCGACGGTGCTGCCGTCGCGTTCGGTCGCGTAGCTCAGCTGGTTAGAGCGCTGGTCTCACATACCAGAGGTCCGGGGTTCGAGTCCCTGCGCGACCATGCAGTCACGATGCGAACGAGCCCCCGCTGCCAGTCGGCAGCGGGGGCTCGTTTGGCATTCCGCACCACGGCTACACGACAGCAATCGGGACGATCCCCTCGCGACCACTCGCATAGCGCTCGCCGCACGACTCGCACAGTACGCGCACGCCCTCGGGCACCCGCGCCAGCAGCGGGAGCTTCTCCCCACACTGGCACACCCACCCGACGAGCCGCGCCGGCACGCCAACGACCATCGCATACGCCGGCACGTCGCGCGTGACCACCGCTCCCGCGCCGACGAAACAGTACTCGCCGAGCGTATTGCCGCACACGATGGTCGCGTTCGCGCCAATCGACGCGCCTTTGCGCACGAGCGTCTCGCGATACTCGTTCTTGCGCGAGACATGGCTGCGCGGATTGTAGACGTTCGTGAATACCATCGATGGTCCGAGGAAGACATCGTCCTCGCAGATCACGCCTTCGTAGAGACTCACATTGTTCTGCACTTTCACGTTGCGGCCGAGACGCACGCGCGGCATGACGACCACGTTTTGTCCGAGATTGCACGCGGCGCCGATCTCGCAACGCGCCATCACGTGCGCGAAGTGCCAGACCTTGGTCCCCGCGCCGAGCACGCTCTCGTCATCGACGTATGCAGACTCGTGCACGAACGCGCCGTTCGGCAGCTCGCGCATCTCCGATTGATCGCCGCCCGACGCGCGAGCACTCACGCGCGCTGGCTCTCGCGCGAGAAGGCACGCAATGGCAGCGAGATCTCCTGCTCCGATCGCGCCGATTCGTAGATCGCAAGGATCAGCTCGAGCGACTTCCGCCCCTCGCGCCCATCCGTCTCGGCCGATGCCTCGCCGCGCAGTACCGCGATCACATTTTCGTAGTACGGCCGGTGCCCCGACCCGTACACCGACAGCGGATTCGGCGCCGCACGCAGCAGCTCCGCCTCGCGATCGATGTCGTCGTACTCCGCGAATTCCCAATGCTCGATGCGATTCAGCGCCGTGCCGCCGACCTTTACGGTGCCGCGCTCGCCGATCACGGTGATCGACCCTTCCATGTTCCGCGGGTACGCGAGCATGGTGACCTCGATCGTGCCGAGCGCGCCGTTGCGGAAGCGCAGGATCGCGACGCCGGTGTCCTCACTTTCAATGCGCCGCGCCAGCGTTGCGGTACGCGCCGTCACCGACTCGACCTGGCCCACGAGCCACTGGATCATGTCCACGTAATGGCTCGCCTGATTCATGAACGCGCCGCCGTCGAACTCCCACGTGCCGCGCCACGGCGCCATGTCGTAGTACGACTGCGGGCGATTCCACCGCACCGTCGTGTTCGCGAGATAGATGCGCCCGAAGCGCCCCGCATCGAGCGATCGCTTGAGCAGTTGAATCGACGGGTTCAGTCTGTTCTGCTTCACCACGAAGAGGTGCACACCCGCGGCATCGCACGCCTTCACCAGCGCGTCCGCCTCCTCGAGCCGCGTCGCCATCGGCTTCTCGCTGATCACGTGCAGCCCGCGCTCCGCCGCCATGATCCCCTGCCGCGGATGCATCCCGCTCGGCGTGCAGATCGCGACGGCATCAGCCTTCACCGTCGAGAGCATCTTCTCGTAGCTCGTGAAGAACGGAACGTCCGCCTTCTCGCCAGTGGCGCGCGCGCGATCGGGGACCTCATCGCACACCGCGACGAGCTCGAGCTGCGCGTTCGCCGTGATCGCGTCGATGTGCCGCTCGCTGATTCGGCCACATCCAACCAGCATGATCCGAATAGGGCGATCGCCGCCGACAACGCTCACGTAACGCTCCATTGATCGAGTAGGTCGCTCAGGCGTGGGCGACGACGGCGCGCTCCGGACGCAGCGGCTCGTGCTTCGCGCACGCATTGCGCGTGTCGATGACGATCTGCGCATGATTGCACACACGAGCGTAATCGATGGACGAGTGATCGGTCACCACCATCACGGCGTCCGCACTCCGCAGCGCGTCATCCGTGAACGCCACCGACACGCCCACCGCGCCGGCAGGCGTATGCCCGTCAGCGACGATCTCGGGGACGAACGGATCGTGATAGCTCGCGACCACGCCCTTGTTCGTCAGCAGGTCGAGAATCTCGAGCGCCGGTGACTCACGCAGATCATCGATGTCCTTCTTGTACGCGACGCCGAGCACGAGCACGTTCGATCCCTTGAGCGGCTTCCCGGCCTCGTTGAGGGCGTCCTGCAGCTTCCCAACCCAGAACGCCGGCATCTCCGTGTTGATCTCGCCCGCGAGCTCGATCATCCGCGTCTTGTAGTGCAGCGTGCGCATCTTCCACGCGAGATAGTGCGGATCGAGCGGAATGCAGTGTCCGCCGAGTCCGGGGCCGGGGGTGAACTTCATGTAGCCGAACGGCTTCGTCGCCGCCGCCTCGATCACTTCCCACACGTCGACGCCGAGCCTGTCGCAGATCATCGCCATCTCGTTGACGAGACCAATGTTGATCATGCGGAAGGTGTTCTCGAGCAGCTTCGCGAGCTCCGCGGCTTCGGGCGATGACACCTCGACGACCTTGTCGATGAACAGCTGGTACACGCGCCCACCCAGATCCGTGCACTCGGGGGTCACACCGCCGAGCACCTTCGGGGTGTTCTTCGTGAACCACTTCGCATTCCCCGGATCCACGCGCTCGGGCGAGAAGCAGAGGAAGAAATCCTTGCCGACCACCAGTCCGTTGGACTCTAAGCGCGGCAGCATCAGCTCGCGCGTCGTCCCCGGATAGGTGGTCGATTCCAGCACCACGATCTGCCCCGGGCGCAACCGATCGACGATGGCTTCGGTGGCCGCCACGATGTACGACATGTCGGGATCCTTCGTCTTCCCCAGCGGAGTCGGCACGCAGACGGAGATGACGTCGCATTCGCCGAGCCCCGACATGTCGGTGGTCGCCTCGAGCTTCCCGGTCTTCCGGAGCGCCAAGACGTCCGCGCCTTTCACGTCCTTGATGTGGCTCTCGCCGGCGTTCACGAGCCCCGCAACCCGTTCCGAAACCTCGAAACCGATCACCTTGAGCCCGGCGTGCCCCATCTCGACGGCCAGCGGCAGCCCCACGTAGCCGAGCCCCATCACGCCGCAGACCAACTCGCGGCGGTCGATTTTGTCCGACAGCGATTCGAAAGTTCCCACAGGCCGATGATTGGGTGGTGAGGTCGCGACGCTGGGAGGACGCCCCCCGCGGAACACCGGTAACCTCGCCGGGGCGTCGGCAGTCTGAAAGGAGAGCGCGGCGAGCGCGCCCCGAAGCCCGAACTTCGCCCGCGGGCCGAGGCAAGCCGGGAACTTAACGGAAGCAAATTGAGCGATCAAGCAAAACGCTACCCCCTGCCGCTCGCGCCCACCGCGCTCTCGGCGCTCGTGCCATGCTCCCACAACGGCTGCCCACTCGGCGTCGACGCCCCTGCGATTGCCAGCGCGCTGCTGGCGGGCGACCACCCGCGTGCCTTCCTGCTCGCCCGTGGCCCGAACCCGTTCGCCAGCGCCTGCGGACACGGCTGTCATGCCCCGTGCGAAACGTCGTGCAACCGCCGCGCGTTCGGCGCTCCAGTCGCGATCGCGGCGTTGGAGGCGTACGCGAGCGGATTCTCGACGCCGTCGACGCTCCCCTCGCCCGTCCCCTGCACGAGCGCGCACGACGCGCGCTCCGTCGCCGGACTCGTGGGCCAGACGCCGGATACGGCGTTCCGCGCCGCACGGTCGGGGAAGCGCGTCGCGATCATCGGCGGGGGTGCCACGGGGATGGGATGCGCGCACGATCTCGCCCTGCTCGGCCACGAGTGCACCCTCTTCGACGAGAAGAGCGAGCCTGGTGGCGTACTGACGGGAGCGATTCCATCGTTCCGCTTCCCCGTCGCGAGCGCGCGCGCGGAATGCGCGGCGATTCTGTCGACGCACACGCAGCTCGCGTCCAACGCGACTGTAACGGGAATCGAGACGCTTCGCGCGATGCTGGCGACGGAGTTCGACGCGATCTTCATCGCGATCGGCGCATCGCTTCCGGCGCAGACCATGTTTCCGGACCAGCCGGCGCACCCGCGCGTCGTCGATGCGATGTCGGTGCTCGCGAAGCACACGCCGTTGAGCGGACGCGTGGTGGTCGTGGGCGAGGGCGATCTTGCCCTCGATGCCGCGCGCGTTGCGCTCCGGCGCCCGCGCAGCGAGGAGGCGCGCAACGTCGCGACCGCGCACGCGGTGCTTCCCGAGGCACTCGAGTCCACCTCGGCGCAGCCTGCGTCGCTTGCGGCGGCGCTGCAGGACGGCGTGATCCTTCACGGCGGATGGCATCCGCGCCGCTACCTCGTCGACGAGCAGGGTGCGCTGACTGGGGTCGAGATCTCGCATGCGACCTCCGGCATCACGAAGGTGCTCGCCTGCGACTCGCTCGTCACCGCTGCGCGCCGCATTCCGGGACGGCAGTTCGGCCCCGAGCTCAAGCACGACGAGAACGGATTCATCGCGGTCGATGCGCTCACGATGCAGACGTCGCTGCGCGGCGTATGGGCGGGCGGCGCCTGCGCCTTCGGGCACCGCACCATCGCGCACGCAGTCGCCGACGGAAAGAGGGCCGCCTGGCAGATCCACGCCTCGCTCACGAAGAGCGTCGTACGCACGGTCGTGTCATCGGCGTGGGTCGAGCTTGGCGACGATGAGTGGGACGGCGAGCGCGCCGCGCGCGCGATCGCCGCGCGACGTGTCGATAACGCGGCATCGACCGCACCGCCGGCGGACCCGTTCTCGAGTAGCGCGCTCCGCGACGTGCAGGAGATCGTGCGTGAGGCGAGCCGCTGCTTCGATTGCACGGTGCTTCCGGTGATCAGCGACGACTGCACGAAGTGTGGCAAATGCATCAGCGGCTGTCCGGAGCGTGCGCTGTCGTTCTCGAGCGACGAGCTTCGCGTGGTAGTCGTGGACAGTACGAGCTGTACGCGCTGCGGCGCCTGCGTCGAGATGTGCCCGCCCGGCGCCATCGCGATGGCGCGCGCGATCTGGGAGGAGCGGCTCGTGGCGGAAGCGGCCGCTCCACCCGAGCGCCGCGCGCCGGTGATCCGCCGAGCGCCGAGCTACACGCCGCCAGACATCGGCGGACTGCCCGCAGTTCGGATCTAGCATTGCGGGGTCGGGAGCTCGTCCGGCGAAGACAAGTGCCCACAACTTAGTGAGACGATTAAACGGATTGAGACGGATTGAACGGATAACTGCAAGAAGCTTTTATCCGTTGAAATCCGTGCAGTTCATCCGTTCCATTCGTTTCTCAGCTCGGTCGCTCTTCCTTGAGCTGTCCCGATCCGTGGTCGTGCCTAGCTGACCGTCGCGCCGCCTCGCTTGAGGCGACCGATCAGCGCTTCCGTCGCGCGTACGTGCAGTACGAGCTCCGCGTCTTCGCT
>JBDSHG010000159.1:0-62209 GCA_039918615.1 Gemmatimonadaceae bacterium
TAGCTCCGCTGCCAGCCGTTCGCGGCGCTCGCGTCCAGCAGCACCAGAGCTGCACGCAGAATCGGGATTGCTGCCGACTGCGCGACGACCGCGAACGCCCCGGCCGGTACGCCCGAGTCTGCCGCCATCGCGCTCAATTTCTCCTCGTCGCGGGCGATCGCGGCCAGGATCATCGCTGGAGCATCATAGTTGTCGGTCATGAGTGTAGCCGCGTGCGCAAGTCGACCTACGAGCAGCCTCGCTCGAGTTGCATCGATGTTCAGCAGCGCACCGTCCAGCAGCGGCGCGCCGGCCGGGCGATCCGCGTGCACGCGAAGCGCCCATCGCCACGCGTCGCCCGGCTCCGCGAGCGAGATCTCGAGGAGGTCGAGCCACGGCTGCCACGCAGGATCTACTTCCGAGTCCTGGATTCCGCCGGAAAGTCCTGCGGGAGTCCCGACTGTGCCAGTGGTCCAGGGCATTCGGCTTTGGGCAAGAGACACGGCGTCTTCGCGTACATCGACGATCCGTCGTGCAAGTGAAGCGAGTCACTCCGATTTCCAATATCCGCGCCCGCGCCACCGCCTCGCGTGCGCTTGGCCTCCGGACTCGTGCACGCCGCCAGCATTCCGATCGCCACAACCGCAAGCGTACCACGCGAAAGCATCATCGCACGACCTGCGTGCCCACGACGTGGATACGCTCCGATCCGAGGAGCACGACCATTCGCAGCAGCAATCCGCCGACCAACACGAGCGACGCAGACAGCACCACACTGTGGTTTGGTCGACGCTGCAACACGAACGGCACCGCGATCCCGGCGACCATTACGCCGAGGACGAGCACCACGCCCCACGCGTTGTACAGCGCCTGCGCAGCACCGCCCAGCGAGATCACGAAACACACGATCGCGATGAGCTCGAGCGCCATCGCGATGAGATCGAAGCGCGTGAGCCACTCTACTGTCGACGACTCGTGCACTCGCCGCCAGTGCGACAGCAGCATCAGCGCCGCCATCGCCGTCGACAGTGCCGATAGCAAAAAGACAATCCCCAGCCAGTACGAGTCCGACCAGATCGGGCGATTCGTTTCGGCAAGCAGCACCCCCGTGTATCCCGCGAGCGACAAGCCAGAGACGATGCCGCCGACCGCGCTTATCGCCGCGAAGAGCGGGCGCGAAAGGAAGCGTGCATAGCGCAGCAACGGCCACTCCAGCTCTTGCAACGCGTCGACCGTCGCGGTGAAGGAGAACAGGCTGAAGGCGAGCAGAATCCACACGCCGTCCGACATCGCCGACCACCATTTGAACATCGGCAGCAGCGTGTGGTTCTGGATGACCATGTGCCAGAAGCGCAGCGGCGACGACAGATCGACGATCAACAGGATTGCGCTGACACCAGCACACACCACCGCGAGGAAGCTCGCGATTCGAATGTACGGCCGGTCCGCCGGCATCCCGAAGAGGCGGAGCAGCCCGGCGAGCAGGAGCGAGCCGCCGCCGATGCCGCCGATGAAGAAATACAGGATGATGATCCACCCGAAGTCCGGCGGCGCCGTGAAAAAGGTGCTTGGCAGAGTCGTCTGCACGCTAGCTCACCTGATCCGGTGATTCGGTTTCGGCGACCTCGTGCATGCGGCGGCCGCGCAGCGTCAGCGCGCCGACCACGGCCATTCCAAATGCGGTGATACTCGAGAGCAGCGAGCCCTTCACCAGATTCCGCGACGGCATCTTCGGGTCGCGCGGCAGCCCGTACACCTCGGGCTCATCCACGAGCAGATAGAACGAGTTGAGACCGCCGAGCGGGCCGTTGGGATCGGCGCCATAGAGATAGGCGCGCGTCTCACCCTGCTCGCGCAGCTGCACGGCACGCGCCTCCGCGCGCACGCGCAGCTCGGAGATCGGGCCGAACTGGATCGAATCCGTCGGGCACGCCTTCGAGCACGCGGGCTCGAGGCCGACGCTCGTGCGATCGTAGCAGAGTGTGCACTTCTGCGCGGTGTTCGACACGTGATTGATCCCGATCACGCCGAACGGGCACGCGCCAATGCAGTCCCGGCATCCGTTACACGTGTCGGACTGAATGACGACGGTGTCGAATTCCGTCCGGATGATCGCGCCGGTGGGACACACTTCGAGACAGGGCGCCTGCACGCAGTGCTTGCACACGTCGCTCATCATCAGCCAGCGCCCCTCGTACGGCTCGGGGAACTGCTCGATGAACTTGACGTGACGCCAGGAGTCGCCACTCAGCTCCAGCGTGTTGTCGTAGCTCTGCCCGCTCATCTCGAGATGCGCGCCGCCATCGCCGCGCGCGGGAAGCTGGTTCCACTCCTTGCACGCGACCTCGCACGCCTTGCAGCCGATGCAGATGGTCGTGTCCGTAAAGAATCCCGTGGGCTCCGGCTTCGCCACCGTCATCACCGGCAGAGCGCTCTGCGCCACGATGGGCAACATGCGCGTGCCCATTACGCCTTCTCCACGTTGCACACGAACGCCTTTCCCTCGTGAATCGAGACGTTCGGATCGCCCACCCAGCTCGTGAGATTGTTCACGACGTCGCCTACCGCGAGCCCCTGCCATCCCCAATGCCACGGCATCCCGACGTGATGAACCTTCTTCCCGCCGAGCATCATGGAACCGATGCGATTCGTGACCAGCGCCTTCGCGCGAACGGTGTGGCGCGGCGAGGTGATCTTCACAAAGTCGAGATTCGCAATTCCTCGCTCGTGCGCGAGATCACGGCCGATCTCGCAGAACAGCTCGGGCTGCAGCTCGGCAAGATACGGAAGCCACCGACTCATCGCGCCGGAGAGATAGTGCTCCGTGAGACGGTACGTCGTGATGATGCACGGATAGCGCGGATCGCCGACCGCCGCGATCTGATTGTACGACTTCCCCTTCGACCACCACTTGAGCACCGGACTGTACTGCTGCTTGTAAAGCTGGTTGTGCACGGGCGACTCGATCGGCTCGTAGTGCACGGGGAACGGACCATCGACGAGCCCCGTCGGCACGAAGAGCCACCCGCGACCATCGGGCTTCATGATGAACGGCTCGGTTCCCGAGTGCGCATCGAGACCGATGCCGCCCTTCTTCGCCGCAGCCGTCGGCGCCTTCGTCACCGTGAAGTCGGGGACGTCGTAGCCCACCCACTTCCCCGGCGCCGGCGTCTTCCCGGTCACGGCATCAGGCGCGTTCGGCGCGCTCGGATCCCACCAGATCCAGCGCTTCCGCTCACTCCACGACTTCCCCGACGGATCCGCCGACGCACGGTTGTAGAGCAGTCTCCGATTCGCCGGCCACGCCCATCCCCAGCTCGCCTCGGCCAATGAGCGCGATGGCGGATCCGGCTCGCGCCGCGCCGACAGATTCCTGTCCCACGCCGGAAAGACGCCGCAGTAGATCCAGCTCGCGCACGTCGTCGACCCGTCGTCCTCGAGCTCCGCGAATCCGCTCAGCTGCTTCGACGCATCGCTCGATCGAAAGCCGTTGATCTCGCGCAGCAGCTTGAGCTCATCCGGCTCCCCCTTCGCATCCGGCGCCTCGGCCGACGACGAATCGCGCTCGTAATCCCAGACGAGGTGATTCCATCCTTCGTCGCGCGGCTGCGTGCTGCTCGCGTACTTCGTCTTCAGGCGCTTGCCGAGCTGATAATAAAACCACGTGTCCGTGCGGCAGTCGCCCGGCGGTTCGGCCGCCTTGAAGTGCCACTGCAGCATCCGCTGCGTGTTGGTGAAGCTTCCGTTGTATTCGCCCACCTGTGTCGCGGGGAAAAAGAAGATCTCGGTCTTGATGTCTTCGATCTTCACCGAGCCATCGGTGATCTCGGGGCCGTTCTTCCACTGCGTGGCGGTCTCGGTGAGCCAGTTGTCCTTCACCACCAGCCACTCGAGCTTCCGCATCGCCATGCGCTGCGCCGAGGCGTTGAGCGATGTCGCCGGATTCTGCCCGACGACGATCATCCCCTTCACCCTGTCCTCTGCCATCGCCGACATCATCGCGATGTGCGAGAAGTCTCCGAAGATCTTCGGGTGCCACCCGTAGCCGTAGTCATTCTCCGGCTTCGCCGCGTCGCCGTACATCGACTTGAGATACGAGACCATGAACTTCGGCGTGTTGGCCCAGTACCCAGTCGGCTGCGTCTCCGTCGCGAGGAAGTCGTGCAGCGTGTCGTGCTCCTTCAGCGTCGACGGCGCGCTCATGTAGCCGTGAATCGAGTGGTAGAGCGTCGGCACATCGGTGGAGCCCTGGATCGATGCGTGTCCGCGCAGCGCCATGATCCCGCCGCCGGGGCGCCCCATGTTGCCGAGCAGGAGCTGCAGCAGCGCGCAGCAGTTGATCATCTGCACGCCGTCGGTGTGCTGCGTCCATGCGACCGCATAGGCGAAGCTCGTCGTGCGATCCGCGCCCGAGTTCGCGAGCACCGTCTCCGCGACTTTCAGGAACTTCGCGCGCGTGCACCCGGTCACCTGCTCCACCATCTCCGGCGTGTAGCGTGAGTAGTGGCGCTTGAGGAGCTGCAGCACGCAGTGCGGATCCTTCATGCTCGGGTCGCGCTGCGGGGTGGGCTTGAGCAGCGCATGCACGAGGATGTCCCACTTCGTCGGCGACGCTGTCGTCCCCGAGTTCCGCGGTACACCCGGCCCGTAACCCGGCTTCGCACCCTGCGGATTCTGATGCTGCGCCTCCAGCCCTGCGCGCGCGGTGTACGCAACCTGCTCACCCGTCACCTTCGTCGTGCTCCCGGCGTATTGCCAGCTCTTGGGATCGTAGTCACCCGTCGCACCGCTGAACGGCCAGTCCGCATCCTCTTTCCCTTCTCTCAACCCTGAGAAGACGCCGTCGAGATCCTCGGTGTCCCGGTAGTCGGACGAGACGATCGTCGATGCGTTCGTGTACGACGAGACGAAGCTCTGGAAGAACGGATCGCCGTTCCAGCGGTCGCTCGAGAGAACGTGGTTGATGATGCCGCCGAGGAAGGCGATGTCGCTGCCGGAGCGGATCGGCGCGTGGATGTCGCAGTTGGCGCTCGTGCGCGTGAAGCGCGGATCCACATGGATGAGCTTCGCCCCATTCACTCGTGCCTTGAGCGGCCAGCGGAAGGCCACCGGATGACACTCCGCCATGTTCGAGCCCATGATGACGACGCAATCCGAGTGCGACATGTCGCGCGGAAACATCGTCGCGGCGCCGCGACCGAGTCGCGCGCCGAGGCCGGGGACGCTCGAGCTGTGGCAGATCCGCGCCTGGTTCTCGATGGCGACGATGCCGAAGCCGCGGCAGAACTTCTGCGCGATGTGGTTGAACTCGTTGTCGAGCGTCGCGCCGCCGAGGTGGAAGATCGAGGACGTCGCGTTGACGGTCTTTCCGTCCGGGAGCTTCTCGATGAAGGTCTCGTCGCGCGTCTTGCTCACGAGCTCCGACACGCGGTCCATCGCCCACTCGATGTCGACCTCTTCCCAATCGCGCGCGCCCGGCTTGCGATGCAGCACGCGCGTGGGGCGATTGATGTTCTTGTGGAGCTGGTAGATCGCAGCGCCCTTGGGGCAGAGGGTGCCCTCGCTGTGCGGGCTGCGGGGATCACCTTCGATGTTGACGATCTCCCCTTCCTTCACGTGGATGAGCGTGCCGCATCCGACGGAGCAGAAGGGGCAGATGCTCGGCACTGTTTTGCTGCCCTTGATGCGCAGCACCTGGGCCTTCGCTCGCGCGGGGGCGAGCGTGAGGCCGAGGCCGACGATGCCGCCGAGCGCGGTGCCTGCGCCCGCTCCTGCCGTGTAGCGGAGGAAATCTCGCCGTGAAAGCTCCACGTATCACCGATGCTCGGACGGGGGAGCGAGTTGCCAGGAAGACGCGGTCAATCATAGCACACGGTGCAGCGACTGGGCACTGCTCGTATGTGTTACCGGCCGCCCGCCGTCTTCTCGAGATCGAGAGACGCCGAGTTGATGCAATACCTCAGTCCGTTTGGGCCAGGCCCGTCGGGGAAGACGTGGCCGAGGTGCGCGTCGCAATTCGCACACATCACCTCGGTTCGGCGCATCCCGTGGGTCGTGTCGTGCGCCTCCGCGACCGCGGTTCCTTCAACCGGGGCTGTGAAGCTCGGCCATCCGCAGTGCGCATCGAACTTCGTCTCCGAGGCGAACAGCGGCTCGCCGCAGCCGGCGCACTTGTAGGTGCCCGCCTCGGTCGTCTGCGCGTACTTCCCAGTGTGCGGCCGCTCGGTGCCTTTCTCGCGCATCACGCGGTACTGCTCTGGTGTCAGCTGCGCGCGCCACTCGGCGTCGGACTTACTCACCTTCTTCGACATGTTATTCCCCATGAACTCTGGATATTCGGCGGCACAAGGATGCGCATCACCGGTTTGCCATCGACATTCGAGGCGGCAAATGCACCCAGGGCGTGGCAGGATCAACCGCGACGGTATGCACCTGTGTGCGATGTAGCAAGCCACGCCGCGATGAGGTAACGCTTATTTCTTCTGATTGCGCTTTCGAAACTCCTCGGTTGTTCTTGTCGTGCCGCTTCTTCCGGCTACTGAGCAGAGGAGGAGCGATCGAGCGTCCTTTCGAAGTTCGCGTCCACCGCGTAAACAGGAATGACTGCGTGGCCTCGGTCGGAGTCCGGTGCACTTCACGAAGATTATCGCAAAGTTCGAAGCCATGGATACGGAGGATCTTGCCATAGTATTGTACACGACACCTTGGATCAGAAGATCCCGATGGTCGTCTTTCCGGACGCGAGATGTGCAAACTCAGCCCATAATCGGGCAATGCGACGAACGAATTCCATCACGTTCTGTGGTCTGAGCCAAGATGTCTCATCGGCACCGCAAGATGGAGTCAGGGGAGACGCGCGAGGCGGCGGGGCGAATCCCCTATTCACTCAACGCCGGTCCGACACATCCATGCCGCCGAACCAGGATACTGCGTCCATCTCCGCGGCCAACGTGCGCGGGTTCAGCGTACACATCAGCAGTCACGACATCGGCTCGACCTGGTGCATCCTTCGAGAGCGTTTGCAGCGCCGGTGATGGGGTGGACGGCGGGAGACGAATTGGATCTCGAGATGGAATCTAGCCCGACGACCTGTGTGGGGGCTGAGTCTTAGCTGAGCTATGGCGAATCGCCGGGGACGCGTGGAGTGCATCGAGTGCGCCACCGCGGCGGGGCACCTGCACCCGCCTCTCAGCGAGCGCTCAGGTAACGCTCGCGTTTCCTCGCTACATTGGCTGCGCTACCTCACTGCGTGTAAATCGTTGGTTGCTGCCGACCCTGCGCGGCCACCGGCAAAGTCCATAGATGCGATTGCTGATCTGCTCGCCTTCGAGATACCAACGCTGGTCGGTCGTCCCGCGTCCAAGAGCGACTCGCAAGCATCGGATTTCGCCTGCTGTGACGGCCCCTCCAGCCGTAGCGGCGTTCCGTATATGACCGGGCTAAAACCACTGCTCACCGGTGGACTGGCCAAAGCTCGCTACGGAAAGTTGCTTCGCCGCCTTCGCCAGCTTATTGCTTTGGTATCTGCGTATTCGGACGTGTGATGCGGCCAACGTTCGGAGCGCGGACGACTGAAATCGCGCTTATGGATCGTCACCCCCGCTCGGAGTCCCGCGCAAGCCGGCTAGTGGGCACCAGGCAACGCTGCGTCGGAAGAATCCGAATGTTTACCCGCATCGTGCCTTCCGGCCGCTGCGCCGATGGGCACGCTCGCAATTCCCTCATGTCGCAAAACGCGGGGGTGACGCAGCGTCGTATCATCCATCTTAGCCTCGATCACGACCGCAATTCCAGTCACGCGGCCGCGCATGAACGTTAGCCCGCCGACCGATACACGCGAACGAGGCAGGCTCGCCGTGTACCGGTTTTTGATCGTCCTTGCCGGCGCGGTGCTGTTCGGCGTCATTCCGTTTCTGTCTGGACTCGTCGGGTCGCTCATGCTCTATGTGTTGACACGACAGCTGCACGAGCGGCTCGTGCGCGTTATGCCACCGCGCGTCTCCGCATTCACCATCGTGATCGGCGTCGTCGTCCTGCTCCTGGTGCCCGGGACGTGGCTCGTCACGACGATCGTGTCCGAAGGGACCGAC
Source organism: Gemmatimonadaceae bacterium (assembly GCA_039918615.1). Classification (GTDB taxonomy): domain Bacteria; phylum Gemmatimonadota; class Gemmatimonadetes; order Gemmatimonadales; family Gemmatimonadaceae; genus FEN-1250. Next base: position 8,070 of record JBDSHG010000159.1, read on the forward strand.
TTCCTCCGTTCGTGGCGGCCGGAAGACGTTGTCACGTGGCTGTCGAAAACCCCGCTCGCCGGGTACGACCTGAGCGGCGAGATCGCTGGGGTTGTCCGAAGCCTGGTCGCCCTGATCCCCAATCGTGCGGTCGCGCTGTTCGGTGGTATAACGTCCACAGTGCTGAACGTCGTCATCGCGCTTTTCGGGCTCTACTACCTGTTGCTTGGCGGAAGCTCGCTCTGGCAGCGCGCCATACCGTTGTTCCACGGCTCCGAGCGGATCGCGGATCTGCTCGCGACGCGTTTCGCAACGGTGACGGAAGCGCTGCTGCTCGGCACCGCGCTCGCCGCGACCTTGCAGGGCATCGTCGTCGGAATCGGGTTTGCCATCGTCGGGCTGCATGCGCCGGTGCTCTGGGGATTTATTACCGCGTGCGTGTCCATCCTGCCACTGTTCGGCAGCGCGATAGTGTGGCTGCCCGGTGTCGCAATACTTCTGGTCGGTCATCGTCCGGGTGCCGCGCTGTTCCTCGCGATCTTCGGCGGCGGCCTCGCGTCGAACATCGACAATATCGCCAGGCTGCTCGTGTTCCGGCGCGTGTCGGGCATTCATCCCATGATTACTCTCGTCGGCGCCTTCGCGGGACTTCGCCTCTTCGGCTTCGTCGGCGTGTTCCTTGGACCACTCCTGATCTCGTACTTGTTCGAGCTGCTCGCGGTGTACGAGGAGGCCACGGTGGCGGTGGCGACGAATGAGCCGGCGCACTCACAACACATGGATTCCGAATCGGGAGGACTATCGTGAGAAGCGACGCGATCGTCGACGGAGGATCGCGATCTGCGGCCAGCGGATTCCCCCCTGGCTTGCTTCTGGGATGACGGACTCGTGACGGTGTGTGGTCGCGCTGGACGGAGTGGGAACGGAGCAATCGGTGTGAGAGGAAATGTATGAGCAGCGACTCGGCCGTGGAGCCGACTGCTCACAGCTGGCACACGCTGGAGGTGCAGCGCGTCCTCGACATGCTCGCGTCATCCGCGGACCAGGGGCTTTCGGCGGATGAAGTCCGTACGCGCATCGCGCAGCACGGCCCCAATGTGCTTGCGGAAGGCCGCAAGCGCGGTCCGATGCGCATACTGCTCGCACAGTTCACCGACGTCATGGTGCTGGTGCTCATCGGCGCCGCTCTGGTCGCAAGCTTCCTGGGCGAGCCGGAGGACATCGTCGCGATCGTGGCCGTGGTCGTGCTCAACGCAGTGCTAGGATTCGCCCAGGAGTATCGCGCCGAGCGTGCCGTGTCTGCGCTGAAGGCGATGGCCACTCCGGCGGCGCGTGCGCGTCGATCTGCCGTCGATGCCATCGTGCCGTCGGAGGAGCTCGTGCCCGGCGACATCGTCCTCCTCGAGGCCGGCAGCATCGTTCCCGCCGATTTGCGCTTGCTCACTGCGCATCGACTGCGCGTGGATGAGGCCATGCTCACTGGCGAATCACAGCCGGTCGAGAAGACAATCGATCCGATCGCGAAGCCCGACCTCGCCTTGGGCGACAAGCGGAACATGGCGTACAAGGGCACCACGGTGGTCTACGGTCGCGGCCTTGGCATCGTCATCGCTACCGGCATGGGCACCGAACTTGGCAGGATCGCCGCCCTGCTTCGTGACGAAGACGAGACTCGTACGCCGCTGCAGAAGCGGCTGTCCCGCTTCGGCCGGAATCTCGCAGTCGCGGTACTCACGCTCTGTGCGGTGATCTTGATCGCCGGACTGCTTCGCGGTGAGGATCCCGTACGGATGTTCATGACGGCGCTTAGTCTTGCGGTCGCCGCCATTCCGGAGGCGCTGCCCGCCGTCGTCACGATCTCGCTCGCGTTCGGCGCACGGAAAATGGTTCGACAGCACGCGCTTATCCGGCGTCTTCCAGCGGTGGAGACGCTCGGGTCGGTGACATACATCTGTACCGACAAGACGGGCACGCTCACCGAGAACCGGATGCGAGTGGAAACCGTGCAGGCCGGTGATCTGCCGACTGCGCCAGCTCCGGCCGGCGCGGCGGGTGGCGCGCTGGCTTTGATCTTCGAGGCTGTCGCGCTGAACAATGACGCAACGCGTGGTCCGGATGGCGAACTGTCGGGCGATCCCACAGAGACCGCGCTGTACCGTGCGGCGGCATCGGCGGGCCGTGACAAGTCCGAAGTCGAGGGACGGCTACCGCGCGTGGCCGAACTGCCCTTCTCGTCCGAACGCGCTCGAATGACGACGGTGCATCGCGATGGCGATTCGTTCATCGCCTACAGCAAGGGAGCGCCGGAGCGAGTACTGGCCTCGTGCATCGACCGCTTCACGACGGGCGGCACGAAGGCACTCGATCGACAGGCCGCTCTGGCGGATGCCGAGCGGATGGCGCTGTCCGGACTTCGGGTACTTGGGGTGGCGATGCGACGGCTCACCTCCCTCCCATCGCGTCTGGAGGACGTCGAGTCGGAGCAGACATTTCTCGGACTAGTCGGACTCATGGATCCACCGCGTCGCGAGGCACCGGACGCGGTGGCGCTCTGCCAGACCGCCGGGATTCGCGTCGTGATGATCACCGGCGACCACCCCGGCACCGCGCGCGCGATCGCGGGGCAGCTCGGAATCGCGGCAGTTGAAGATGCGGTGATCACCGGCGCGGAGCTCACCGCGATGTCGGACGAGGACCTCGACGCGCGCGTGCAGCATCTCCGCGTGTACGCGCGCGTAGATGCAGAGGACAAGCTCCGTATCGTGAAAGCGCTACATCAACGCGGGGAGTACGTGGCCATGACGGGCGATGGCGTGAACGACGCGCCAGCGCTACGTCGTGCGGACATCGGAATCGCCATGGGAATGAACGGCACCGATGTCGCGCGCGAGGCGTCGGACATGGTGCTGCTCGACGACAACTTCGCGACGATCGTGAACGCAGTGCGCGAGGGCCGCCGCATCTACGACAACATTCGCCGGTTCGTGCGCTATAGCCTTTCGACGAATTCCGGCGAGATCCTCACGCTCTTCATCGCGCCATTCATCGGCCTTCCGCTCCCGTTGCTCCCCATTCACATCCTGTGGATGAACCTCGTCACCGACGGGTTGCCCGGCCTCGCGCTCGCGGCCGAGCCGCCGGAGCGCAACATCATGAGCCGGCCGCCGCGCAGGCCCGCCGAGAGCATTTTTGCCGATGGCCTTTGGCAACACGCCTCCTGGGTCGGACTGCTCATGGCTGGCCTGGCGCTCGGCATGCAGGCATGGGCAATCCACATTGGCGATGCGCACTGGCAGAGCATGACGTTCACCGTGCTGACCCTTTCGTCGCTCTCGCACGTGCTCGCAGTCCGTTCGGAGCGCGAGTCGCTTTTTCAGCAGGGCATCACGACGAACCGGCCATTGCTTGGAGCGATCCTCCTTACCTTCGGACTGCAGATGGCGACGCTCTACGTTCCCGCGTTTTCCCGCCAGTTCAAGACGACGCCGCTCACAGGATTCGAACTGCTCGGTTGCATCGGCGTGGCGTCGGTGGTGTTCGTCGCGGTGGAAGCGGAGAAGTGGCTCATCCGGAGTGGGCGTCTATATGGTACCCGACCAAGGCAATAGCGCAACGGCCCTCGAACGGCCCTCGAACGGCCCCAAAACGGAAGCCCCTCGCGGGTCATTTCCTCCAGTCGCGAGATTCGACGCCATGGGGGAGAGCGGGTCTATCGCGCGAGCGTGGCGGATGCGGGCGCGTGGCAGCGCGCTCGTCGGCCGAAGCGGTGCAGATTGGCGCGGGAGCGCCGGCTCGGGCGCGTCGTGCCCGCGCGCCTGCTCGCGGACTGGTCGCGGACTGGTCGCGGACTGGTCGCCGCAGCATATCGCACGGTGGCTCGTCATGACGTTCCCGGACGATCCCACGATGCACCTCTCGCACGAGACGATCTATCGCACCTTGAATGTGCAGGCGCGCGGCGCGCTCAAGCGCGAGATGATCGCGCATCTGCGTCGCGGGCTTGGCTATCGGCGCCCACCAGCGGCGGCGCGTAACACGCGGGGTCGGGGGCAGTCGAATATCACCGCGCCCACGGCAACCACAATGAGAAGTGCGCCGACCATGAGCGCGGCGTGCGAGACGGTGGTGCGGGCAAGACCTTCGAACTGAATGAGAAACTGAATGAGCACGTACAACGCACCTGCCAGGACGCTCGTCGTGTGCCACGTAGGCTCCTGCGAATGGGAACACCGAAGCTAGTCTATGCGGCCTGGCGATTCGCCTCCCTGCGGTCCGTAGAACATCACCCAGACCGTCAAATCTTCGCTGAAATCTTCGAAGCAATGCGTCGTTCCCGCCCGGACGAACAAGAGCGCACCGGGAGCGAATGGCGTTCGTGCATCGCCACACACGAAGTGCCCACTCCCCCTCACGACGACGTACGCCTCGTCGCGCGTGTGCGGGGTCTGGTCGTCCACTCCGCGCGGCGCGTAGAGTCCCGCCTCGAAGGTGCCGTGACGATAGACGATGTTGTATTGCTCGGCCGGCGCCGCAGGGAGCGCGGCGATCGCGCTCGCGATGTCGATCTGGAAGCCGTCGCTCACTCGCCGTACGGGATCCAGATGTTCTTCACCTGCGTCGCCTCGCGCAGGAAGCGGTCGCCCTCGGCGCGCGCGTGGAACCAGTCGAGCGCGATGCCCTTGGTGACCGTGCGCTTCATGTTCGACGCCGACGCGCGCTCGACCGCCGCGGCGCCCGCATTCGTGCCGCTGTACCAGACCGCGCTCACATCGTCGTGCTCGGCGAGCACGAGGGCGAGCGCATCTCTCGCGCCAGTCACGATGTTGACGACACCATCGGGGACGTCCGACGTCTCCAGTACGGAGTACAGGTCCGTCGCCGCGAGCGGCGCGCGCTGGGATGGGATCGCGATGACCGAGTTTCCCATCGCGATCGCCGGCGCCACCAGCGAGAGGAAGCCGAGCAGTGGCGCCTCTTCGGGTGCCGCGATGCCGATCACGCCCATCGGCTCGTGCATCGCGAGGGCGACGCCGCGGATCGACGGATCGTGCACCGCGCCGTCGTATTTGTCTGCCCATGCCGCATACGTGAAGAGCCGCGAGAGCGACGCTTCGACCTCGCGCGCACCGTCGCCGCCGGTCATCGCGCCGATGCGCGTCGCGAACTCCTTCGCGCGAGCGCCCAGGTTCTCCGCGATGTAGTAGAGCACCTGCGCCCGCGCGTGACCGCTCATGCGCGGCCATCCCGTGGCCGCGTGCGCCGCCTCAACCGCGTTGCGAATGTCCTTCCGGTTTCCGTCGGCCACCTCGCCGAGGAGTTCGCCGGTCGTGCTCTCGATGTGGCGCGAGCCGCCGGCGTCGGGACGCGACTGCTTGCCGCCGATGAACAGCTTGGGCGTGCGGTCGATCAGGGGACCGGCGATGCTCGACTTCGAAGGCCGTGGCGACTGCGCTTTCGCTCTTGCGGTGCGCGGTACCGGCATCGCCGGAATCGGCGGCGCGCTCAGATACTCGTACATCCCCTCGCGCCCGCCCTCGCGGCCGAAGCCGGACTCGCGATAGCCGCCGAAGCCGACGGCGGCATCGAAGAGATTCGACGAGTTCACCCACACCACGCCAGCCTTGATCTTCGGCGCGATATCGAGTGCGAGGTTGATGTTCTCCGTCCACACGCTCGCCGCCAATCCGTACGGCGTGTTGTTCGCAAGCGCGACCGCCTCGCTGGGTGTGCGGAAGGTCATGCTCACGAGCACCGGCCCGAAGATCTCCGTCTGCGCGATCATTGCGCTCGGGCTCACGCCGGTGAAGAGCGTCGGCGGATAGAAGTAGCCGTCGGCAGGACATGCCCACGAGGGCTGCCACATCGTTGCGCCGTCGTCTACTCCCTGCTTGACGAGCCCCTGAATGCGCTCGAGTTGCGACGGGGCGACGATCGCGCCGATGTCCATCGATTTATCCAGCGGGGCGCCAACGCGGAGCTTCTCCATCCGCGCGCGGAGCCGGGCGGTGAGATCATCGGCGATCCCCTCCTGCACCAGCAGACGCGATCCCGCGCAACACACCTGCCCCTGATTGAACCAGATCGCGTCGACGACTCCCTCGACTACGCTGTCGAGATCGGCGTCGTCGAAGACTACGAACGGGCTCTTCCCTCCGAGCTCGAGCGACAGCTGCTTCCCCGAGCCTGCAGTCGCGCGCCGAATCTGTCGTCCGACTTCGGTGGAGCCCGTGAACGCGATCTTGTCGACATCGGGATGTTCGACCAACGCCGCCCCGGTGCTCCCGTCGCCCGTCACGATGTTCAGCACGCCCGGCGGCAGCCCCGCCTCGTGCGCGAGCTCGGCAAATGCGATCGCGGTGAGCGACGTGAACTCGGCCGGCTTGAGCACCACCGTGTTTCCCGCCGCGAGCGCCGGCGCGATCTTCCATGCCATCATCAGCAGGGGAAAATTCCACGGGATGATCTGCCCGACCACGCCCACCGGCGAATAGCCGGGAAATTCAGTGTCGCGCAGCTGCGCCCATCCAGCGTGGTGATAGAAATGCCGCGCGACGAGCGGCACATCGATGTCGCGCGTCTCGCGAATCGTCTTTCCATTATCGAGCGTCTCGAGCACCGCGAGAAAGCGCGAATGCTTCTGCACCGTGCGCGCCAGTGCATACAGATATCGCGCTCGCGCATGTGGCGTGAGCGCCGCCCACGCGGGGTACGCCGCGCGCGAAGCTTTCACCGCCGCATCCACATCTTCAGCGCTTCCCTGTGCCACTCGGCCAAGCGACTTCCCCGTCGACGGATCCATGGACTCGAAGCGCTCGCCGCTCAGCGGTGCGACCCACTCGCCGCCGATGAAATGCGAGAACTCGCTGCCATGCTTCGCCAGCCACGCGCGCGCAGGCCCGTCGCTCTCGGGCGCGGGGCCGAATTCCAATACTGCCGACGAGTAGAGATCCGCGACTGTCGCCACGCTCACACCATGGGATGACGGTTCGCTGCAGAATAGCGGCCGGTGACGTGATGCTCCAGCTGCCGCTCGATGTCGGTGAGCAGTCCGCTCGCGCCGAAGCGGAAGAGCGACGGGTACAGCCACCGGTCGTCGAGCTCCTCCTTCATCATGATCAGCCACTCGAGCGCCGACTTCGCGCTCCGAATGCCGCCCGCCGGTTTGAGTCCCACCGCGTAGCCCGACTCGGCCTCGTAGCCGCGGATCATCCGCGCCATCACGAGTCCAACGGGCACCGTGGCATTCGCCGTCTCCTTTCCCGTCGACGTCTTGATGAAGTCGGCGCCCGCCATCATCGCAACCCGGCTCGCGCGCGCGACGTTGCTCAGCGTCGCGAGCTCGCCCGTCGCCAATATCGCCTTCATGTGCGCATCGCCGCACGCGTCGCGAAAGGAGCGCACCTCAGCGTACAGCGCGTCCCAGTGTCCGAGCAGCACGTGCGCACGCGTGATGACGATGTCGATCTCTCGCGCGCCCGCGGCCACGGATGCGCGAATCTCGTCGAGGCGCTGCGCGATCGGACTCAACCCGGCGGGAAATCCCGTCGATACCGCCGCCACCGGAATCCCCGAGCCTTCGAGGGCGCGCACCGCCGTCTCGACGAAGCTGTGATAGACGCACACCGCGCCGACCTTGATGTCGAGCTCGCGCACGCCGAGCGCGTCGACGATGTCATCGCGCAACGGGCGGCGCGCCTTCGCGCACAGACGCTCGACGGTTCCGGGGGTGTCGTCGCCGGAGAGTGTCGTGAGATCGATGCACGAGATGGCGCGGAGCAGCCAGGCGGCCTGATACTCCTTCTTCACGGTGCGGCGCGTGGGGATCGTCGCCGCGCGTCGCTCCACCGCGCTCCGGTTCACGCGAATGGAGGCGATCTCGTTTGCGCGCAGCGGCATCCCGGGATTCCGCTCGCTCTCGTCGTGGAGCTTCAGCGCACGATCCGCGGAGTCAGAGCTCTGCGCGTGAGACGCCGGCACGTTGCGCATCGCTAGTACTTCAGATCACCCGACGCGGCGAACTCCTTCATCATCTGCTCCTGCTCCGGAGTGAGCTTCTCGGGCACGGTGACGTTCGCCTCGACGATCATGTCCCCCTTCGAACCGTTCTTCTCGATTCCCTGCGCCGGCACGCGGAAGCGCTTTCCCGGCGCGGTGCCCGGTGGAATCTTGATCGTCACCTTCTTTCCGCCAAGCGTGCGCACGCTCACCTTCGAACCGAGCATCGCCTGCGCGATGTTGAGCGGCACCTTCGCAATGACGTCGAGCCCATCGCGCGTGAAGAAGCGATCGGCCTGCACCTCGAAGGTGATGATGAGATCTCCCGCGGGTCCGCCGTCGTTTCCCTTACCGCCCTGCCCCGCGAGCCGCACGCGCGTTCCTGTCTCCGTCCCCGGCGCGACGGTGATGTTTACCCGCTTCCGTGTGCGCACCTCACCCGAGCCCTTGCACGTGGGACAGGGCTTCGATGGCACCTGTCCTCGGCCGAGGCACATCGGGCATGGACGATTCACCGCGAAGCCGCCCTGACCGAAGGAGATCATCCCGCGTCCGTCGCACTCGGGGCACTTCCTCCATGTGGCGCCCGGCGCGCCGCCATTGCCCTTGCAAGTGGCGCACTCCTCGTTCACCTCGAGCTCGACCGGCACCTTGCCGCCCAGCGCCGCGGTGCGGAAGTCGACCGGCACCACGACCTCGACGCTTTCGCCCTTCTGAGGCCCGCGCGGACGCTGCGCGCCCCCGCGTGCGCCCGTGTTGCCGCCGAACATCGATGAGAAGAGATCGCCGAGCCCGCCGATGCCGCCGATGTCGAAGTCTTCCATGCGCGGCCCTGCGCCGGCGCCTGCGCCACCGCTGCCCTGATAGCTCGTGCGCCCGCCGCCACCGCGCTGCTGACGCTCGCCGCCAAAGCCGCCGAACGCGCCAAGGCGGCGCATCTCGTCGTACTGTTTGCGTTTGTCGACGTCGCTCAGGACGTTGTTCGCCTCGGAGATTTCCTTGAAGCGATCGGCGGCCTTCGGATCGCTCTTGTTCGCGTCCGGATGGTTCTTCTTCGCAAGACGGCGGTATGCCTTCTTGATATCGTCCTGCGTCGCCGACGCCGACACCCCGAGGACCTGGTAGTAGTCCTTGCTCTGGGCCATGTAGGCTAGTGCCTCGTCATCCGTTCCACTGCTTCACGACCACGCGCGCGGGCCGCAGCAGCTGGCCGTTGTAGCGATAGCCCTGCTGAAACACCTGCGAGACGATGTGATCGTCCTCCGGCGAGAGCGCGGGCTGCGTCGACACGGCCTCGTGGAGCGCGGGATCAAAGGTCTCGTTGACGGGATCGATGAGCTCGAGCCCGTTGTTCGCGAGCGCCTTCATCAGCTTCTTGCTCACGACCTCGATCCCCTGATGGATCGTTTTGCCATCCACGGTGGCGGGATCCTGCGCGGTGACGCGCATGAGATCATCGAGCGAATCAATGAGCGACTTCACGAGGTCGCCCTGCGCGCGAGCGCCGGCTTCCTGCCGCTCCTTCTGTGTGCGCTTGCGATAGTTGTCGTACTCGGCGGCAAGGCGCAAATAGCGATCGCGTTGCTCGTCGAGCTCGCGATTCGCGCCCGCAGGGGCCATCTCCGCGTTCGTATTTTCATCGCCATCCACGCCGTCGGCTGCGTCGTCCTGCGACGCAGCAGGGCCGTTTGGCAGATCGATATCATCCCTCACGAGTCCCATCCTTTCGAGTTGACGACGCGCCTCGCGTCATGACGTAATTTCCGTCTTTTTGCCCGGCCGGGCAACGGCTGATGCGGTGCATTGCGGACGCACGCCGCCGAAACTCGCTCGTTTTCACTGTATGGCGCGACGCACCAAATCGACCGCCGCCTGCGTGGCACGAAGACGAATCTCCTCGCGGTCGCCGACGTACTGGCGGCCCAGCGTGCGCGTTTCGCCGACCCCTGCGACGCCGATCCAGACGGTGCCCACCGGCTTGTCGGGGGTGCCGCCGCCAGGCCCGGCGATTCCCGTAACGGAGATTCCGATCATCGTGCCGAGCGCCCGCGCGCACCCTTCGGCCATCTCGCGGGCGACCTCTTCGCTCACCGCGCCGTGCGTACTCAGCGTTACGTCGCGGACGCCGAGGAGTTTCGTCTTCACCGAGTTGTCGTAAGCGATGACACCTCCGCGGAAGACGTCGCTCGACCCCGGGAACGCCGTGAGTCGTGCGCCGAGCAGCCCACCGGTGCAGCTCTCCGCCACTCCGATCGTGTGGCTTTGCTGGCGGCACATGTCGATCACGAGCGCGGCGAGATCGTCGCCATCGTCGCCATAGACGACCGGGCCGACGACGTCGCGCAGCTCGCGCTCGGCGGCATCGAGCGCGCGCACGGCGGCCTCGTGCGGAAGCGTGCGCGAGGTGAGACGCAGGTCGACGCCGGCCCATCCGGGGAGAAAGGCGAGGGGCATCCCCTGCACGCTGTTGCCGAGCTCTCCGAGTCGCTCGGCGAGGGCGGACTCGCCTATTCCCGTCGTGCGAATCGTGCGCGAGACGATCGCGCTCGGCGCGGCGCCGATGCGTTCGCGCAGGATCGGGAGGATGGAGTCGTTGGTGAGCCCGCGCATCTCGCGTGGCACGCCGGGGAGCATCGCGACCCATCGCCCCTCCGCATCTTCGATCCAGAGTCCGGGCGCGGTGCCGTGATCGTTCGGAAGCACGCGCGCACCGGCGGGCACCATCGCCTGCACGATGTTCGTCTCCGGCATCTTCGCGGAGCCGAGCCGCGAGAAGCGCGCTCTGATCTGCTCGACGATCTGGTCGTCGCGCACGAGCTCGCGCCCGAAGAGCTTCGCGACTACGGGGCGCGTACGATCGTCGGCGGTGGGACCGAGACCGCCTGTCGTGATGACGGCGCCGGTGCGCTCGATGGCATCGCGCACCGCGGCGGCGATCTGGTCGGCGTCGTCGCCGACGGTGGTGCGATGCACGATCTCGACGCCGATCGCGGCGAGCGCGCGCGCGAGATATGCCGCGTTGGTGTCGACGGTGAAGCCGAGCAGCAGCTCGTCACCGATGGTGAGCAGCTCTATTTGCACGATAGACGCGGATGGGAGTAGTGTTCCGTAGTGAGGCAAGGTGACGGTCGAACGGTAATCTCTCCTGATGAATAATCACCGACACACGTAGCTGACGGCGAGCTCCCTGGTGGGGAACCAATTATGTTGAATAGGGCTTCCCTACAAGTGCAGAACGCGGATTGAACCGCTCGCCGAGACTGGGCCTCGAGCGTAAGCGAATAGCGCTTGCTCACGTGATGTCCTCGTTCGAAGAGCGACTACGAGAGGTTACGAATGCAATTGGGCATGATCGGCTTGGGCCGCATGGGCGCCAACATGGTGCGACGCCTCATGCGCGGTGGTCACAGCTGCGTCGCGTACGACAGGTCCGCCGATGCCGTGCACAGTCTCGCTGCCGAGGGAGCGACCGGTGCAACGAAGCTGGATGACTTCGTCGCCGCGCTGACGACTCCCCGGGTAATATGGATGATGGTCCCCGCTGCAGCGGTGGACGCGACGCTCGATTCTCTCGTACCCAAGCTCAGCGCCGGGGATATCGTCATCGACGGCGGCAATTCCTACTACCGCGACGACATCGCTCGCGCCGCGAGGCTCGCTCAGCGAGGAGTGCACTACGTCGATGCCGGCACGAGCGGCGGAATTCTGGGGCTCGAGCGCGGCTATTGTCTCATGCTCGGCGGGGAAGCCGACGTCGTGAAGCGACTCGAGCCGCTGCTCGCCACGCTTGCGCCCGCGCCGGAGGGCGCCGTAAAGACTCCGCGTCGGGAAGGACGCCAGGGAACGGCGGAGCTCGGCTATCTGCGCTGCGGCCCACCCGGGGCCGGACACTTCGTAAAGATGGTGCACAACGGAATCGAGTATGGAATGATGGCCGCATACGCCGAAGGACTGAACATTCTCAAGCACGCGAACGTGGGGAAAGGCACGCAGATCGAGGACGCCGAGACCACGCCGCTTCGAGATCCGAGTGCGTACCAGTACGATCTCGATCTTCCCGACATCGTCGAGCTCTGGCGTCACGGTAGCGTGATCGCATCGTGGCTGCTGGATCTCACCGCTGCGGCGTTCGCGGGAAATCCCGAGCTCGATGACTTCGCCGGACGCGTGTCGGATTCCGGCGAAGGCCGATGGACGCTCGAGGCGGCAATCGACGAGGGTGTCCCCGCGAATGTACTTTCCGCAGCTCTCTTTTCGCGATTCACCTCTCGCGGCCAGGCTGATTTCCAGAATCGCATCCTCTCGGCGATGCGCGCCGGCTTCGGCGGCCACGCGGAGAAGCCCGCCGCATCGTGATCACCGACCGGCCGACGCTTCGGTCAGGCGTCGAGGTACTGTCGAGCGTCGCGGTGCTCGCCGACGCATCGGCCGAGCGTTTCGTCGCCGCAGCCGAGCACGCGATCGCGACGCACGGACGGTTCGTTGTCGCACTCTCGGGCGGCTCGACACCCCGCGCCACGTACGAACGCCTCGCACGCGAGCCACTGGCGCGCCGCATCGACTGGTCGCGTGTCCATATCGTATGGGGAGACGAGCGCTGCGTCGCTCCCGACGATCCGGACAGCAACTACAAAATGGCGCGCGACACGCTGCTCGATCGCGTGCCCCTTCCGGCCGCGAACATCCATCGGATTCGCGGAGAGGAACCGCCGGACCGCGCCGCAGAATCGTACGAGGTGGTGCTGCGCACTCTGCTACGAACGCCTACTGGTCCACCCTCTTCGGATCCCGCGCGACGAATCGACCTCGTGCTACTCGGCCTCGGCGACAACGGCCACACCGCATCGCTCTTTCCGGAGCGTCCCGCGCTCGACGAACTGTCGCGGTGGGTGGTCGCCGCGCACGTGAATGCGATACCGCCCTGGCGCGTGACGATGACGCTTCCGCTGCTCAATGCGGCGGCTGAGCTGCTGTTCATCGTAGCCGGAACCGATAAAGCCGACGTGCTCAACCGGGTACGTCGCGGTCCGCCTCGTCCGCGCGAGCTGCCCGCACAGCTCATCGCACCGACGTCGGGCCGTGTGCGCTGGCTCGTCGATGCCGAGGCGGCAGCGCAGCTCGGAGAATCAGTGTGAAGATCAGCCCTCTCGCGGGGCAGCCGGCGCCCGCCGCGATGCTGCTCGATGTGCCGAAGCTGCTCACCGCGTACTACAGGCAGATCCCCGATCCTTCGATACAGAGCCAGCGCGTGTCCTTCGGCACGTCGGGGCATCGAGGATCGGCCTTCGCGACTTCGTTCAACGAATGGCATCTGCTCGCGATCAGCGAGGCGATCTGCCGCTATCGCAAGCAGGAGTCGATAGACGGCCCCCTCTTCCTGGGCATCGACACGCACGCACTATCGGCGCCGGCATGCGCAACCGCCCTCGAGGTGCTCGCCGCGCACGGCGTCGACGTCATGCTCGCCACGGACGACGAATACACGCCGACTCCCGCCATCTCGCACGCCATCCTCTGCTACAATCGGAATCGGACGAATGGGTTCGCGGATGGCATCGTCATCACGCCGTCACACAATCCGCCGGAGGACGGCGGGATCAAGTACAACTCCACCAACGGCGGACCGGCGGACACCATCATTACGAACTGGATCGAGGCGCGGGCGAACGAGCTGCTCGAGTCTCGTCTCGCGGGGGTCGAGCGGGTTCCGTACGAACGGGCGCTGCGCGCCGCGACCACGCACCGGCACGACTACCTCACCGCGTACGTCGATGATCTCGCGAGCGTGCTCGACTTCGACGTGATCCGTACCGCCGGGCTTCACATGGGCGTCGACCCGCTCGGCGGAGCCGGCGTCCACTACTGGCCTGCCATCGCGGATCGCTATCATCTCGATCTCACAGTCGTGAGCGACGTCGTGGATCCGACATTTGGCTTCATGACGCTCGACTGGGACGGACGCATCCGCATGGATCCGTCGTCGCCGTACGCCATGCAGCGGCTCGTCGGGCTGAAGGACCGCTTCGACATCGCATTCGCCTGCGATACCGATCACGATCGCCACGGGATCGTCTGTCCGAGCTCGGGGCTGCAGCCGCCCAATCACTATCTGGCGGTCGCGATTCAGCATCTCGTTCGCCATCGCCCGCTGTGGCGCGCTGGTATCGGCATCGGAAAGACGGTCGTCAGCAGCAAGATGATCGACCGCGTGGCCGCAAGCCTCGACCGACCGCTGTGCGAAGTCCCGGTCGGTTTCAAATGGTTCGTCTCCGGCCTGTACGATGGCTCCCTCGGCTTTTGCGGCGAAGAGAGCGCCGGCGCATCCTTTCTCCGTCGCGATGGCTCGGTGTGGTCCACCGACAAGGACGGGATCATCGCGGCGCTGCTTGCGGCGGAGATCACGGCGTGCGCAGCGCGTGATCCCGGAGCGCTCTACGATGATCTCACGCGAGAGTTCGGTACGCCTGCGTACGACCGCGTGGAGGCGCACGCCACGCTCGAGCAAAAGAAGGTGCTCCGCGCGCTGTCACCGGGCCGGGTGCGACATGCCAATCTCGCCGGCGAAAAGATCGAAAGCATCATCACGAGGGCGCCCGGAAACGACGCGCCGATCGGCGGATTGAAAGTCTCGACGGCATCGGGGTGGTTCGTCGCGCGCCCGTCGGGAACGGAGGACCTCTACAGGATCTACGGCGAAAGCTTTCGCGGCACGGCACAGCTCGAAGGAATTCTGGCGGAGGCGCAGACGATCGTCGACGCGGCGCTCGCCTCGACCACTCCGGTCACTGCTCCATGATTTCGCGTCGACGCATTCCCACTCGGAGATCGCGATGAGTCGCGCGAACGGCAGGCCAGCGCAGTCCGATGCGCTCGTGCTCTTCGGTGTCACCGGGGATCTCGCCTACAAGCAGATCTTTCCCGCGTTGTACGCGATGGTCAAGCGCGGCGTACTGACGGTGCCCGTGATCGGAGTCGCCTCCTCACCAATGAGCCTCGCGGCGCTGCGCAAGCGCGTTACGCAGAGTCTCAAACACTCGGGTGCGGCCGTCGACAGACGGCCGCTCAGACTGCTCCTCTCGCTGCTGCAATACGTGTCGGGTGACTACAACGACCCCGCGACATTCCAGGCGCTCAAGCGCGCGCTCGGGACGGCGCGTCGCCCCGCCCACTATCTCGCGATCCCGCCCGCGCTGTTCGAAACGGTGATTCAGGGACTCGGCATCGCGGGGCTCGCGACGGATGCGCGCGTCATCGTCGAAAAACCGTTCGGGCGCGATCTCGAATCGGCGCGCAAGCTCAACGCCGTCGCGCGAACGGTGTTTCCCGAGGACTCCATTTTCCGGATCGATCACTATCTCGGAAAGGAGGCCATCATGAACATCCTCTACTTTCGCTTCGCGAATTCCTTTCTCGAACCCATCTGGAATCGCAACTTCGTCGCGAGCGTGCAGATCACGCTCGCGGAGGAATTCGGCGTCAACGGCCGCGGCGCGTTCTACGAGAGTGCGGGGTGCCTGCGCGATGTCGTACAGAACCATCTCTTCCAGATCGTCGCACTCCTCGCGATGGAGCCTCCGGCGTATCGCGGCTACGGTGCGATCCACACCGAGAAAGCCAAGGTGCTCCAGGCGATGCGGCCGCTCGCGCAGCGCGATCTCGTGCGCGGACAATACGCAGGCTATCGGAGCGAGCCGCACGTCGCGCGGCGCTCCGACGTCGAGACCTTCTGCGCCGCGCGCCTGCACATCGACTCCTGGCGCTGGAACGGGGTGCCCTGGTTCCTGCGCTCGGGAAAGTGCCTTCCCGTGACGGCCGCCGAAGTGATAGTCGAGCTCAAGCCGCCGCCGGCGAGGCTCTTCGCCGACTCCGCTTCGCCGGAGGGGCGTGCGAATTATTTGCGATTCCATCTCTCCCCGCACGCCGCCGTTGCGCTCGCGGCACGCGTGAAGCGTCCCGGAAAGGAATTCGTCGGCGATCAGGAGGAGCTGTACATGTGCGAGGAGTTGCTCGGTGCCGAAGCGCCCTACGAGCGCCTGCTCAGCGACGCGATGAGCGGCGATGGCGCGCTGTTCACGCGCGAGGACGCGGTCGAAGCCGCGTGGATCGCGCTGGAGCCGGTCCTCCGGCATCATCACAAGTCGATACGCTACCGACGCGGTACGTGGGGCCCGAAGGAGGCCGACGCGCTGCTCGGCGGCCACGGAAGCTGGCACAATCCGACCGAAGCTGGTACGAGCGAGTGAACGCGCCTGATGACATCGTCTTTCTCCTGGACTGCGACAACACGTTGCTCGACAACGACGTCGTGCAGGAGGACCTTCGCGAGCATCTCGCCCAACAGTTCGGGCCGGATTGCCGAGACCGGTACTGGGCTATCCTGGAAGAGCGACGGACCGAGCTCGGCTATGTGGATTATCTCGGTGCGCTGCAGCTCTACCGCCTGCAGCACCTGCGCGATACGCGCCTCCTGTCCATGTCTTCCTTTCTGGTGGACTATCCGTTTGCGAGCTGCTTGTATCCGGGGGCGCTAGAAGTCGTTTGTCATCTCGGATCGCTGGGACGCACCGTCATCCTGTCGGACGGCGACGTCGTCTTCCAGCCGCGCAAGGTCGAGCGCTCTGGATTGTGGGACGCGGTGGACGGGCGCGTCCTCATCTATATTCACAAGGAGCAGATGCTCGACGCCGTAGCCGAGGCATATCCGGCGCGGCACTACATCATGATCGATGACAAGGTCCGCATACTGGCGGCGATGAAGACAGTGTGGCGCGATCGCCTGACGACGGTATTCGTGCGACAGGGACACTACGCAACCGATGCGGGGATTGTCGGCGCCTACCCCGCGGCCGATGTCGCGTTCGAGCGAATTGGCGATCTCATGACGAGCGAGCGAGCCACATTCTGGAGACGCTGACGGCCAGAGGCTTGCAGGAGGGGTGGTGATGAACGCGACACGGAAGCTGCACGAGCTCGGTCAGAGCCTCTGGCTCGATAACATCACCCGCGGAATACTGCGCGACGGCACGCTGCGTCGCTATATCGACGAGCTGTCCGTGACCGGGTTGACATCCAATCCCACGATCTTTCTCCACGCAATGGAGAAGGGCGATCTGTACGACGATGCCATCAGTCGACTGACCACCGATGGTCTGTCGGGGGAGCCGATGTTCTTCGAGCTTGCGCTCGACGATCTGCGTCAGGCCGCAGACCTTTTTCGCACCGTGCACGACAGCACGTCGGCGATGGACGGCTGGGTGTCACTGGAGCTGTCACCCGTGCTCGCCAACGACACCGCCGGCTCGATCCGGGCAGCCATCGAGCTGCACCGGAGGGCGCAACGTCCCAATCTGTTCATCAAGATTCCGGGCACGCCGGAGGGCCTTCCGGCCATCGAGGAATCCATCTTCCGCGGCGTGCCGATCAACGTGACGCTGCTATTTTCGGCGGAGCAGTACACGGCGGCGGCCAACGCATATCTGCGCGGGATCGAGCGACGGATTGCAGCAGGTCTCGATCCCCGCGTCCAATCGGTCGCGTCGCTGTTCGTGAGCCGGTGGGATGTGGCGGTGCAGGATGCGGTTCCACCCGCGCTTCGCAATCGACTCGGCATCGCCGTCGCGCGGCACGCCTATCGTGAATACCGGCGGCTGCTCGCTTCGCCGCGCTGGCAATTGCTCGCCGCGGCCGGCGCGAGTGCGCAGCGGTTGCTCTGGGCGAGCACCGGAACGAAGGATCCAAACGCGTCCGATACGTTGTACGTCGAGGCGCTCGCTGCTCCGGATACCATCGACACGATTCCCGACAAGACACTTCTCGCCTTTGCGGAGCATGGAACGATCAAGGACGTCATGCCGGTAGACGGCGGAGATTTCGAAATGGTACTCGCCGAATTCGCGCGTGCGGGCATCGATGTGTCCGCGCTCGCTGCGCAATTGCAACGCGAGGGCACGGCATCGTTCAGCAAGTCATGGAAGGAGCTTCTCGATCGCTTGTCGAATAAAAGTGAGATGCTGTCGCGACGAGGTCGCACCCCGGCCGCGCCGGTGGCTGGCGCGCAATGACGGCTCCGCGCGGGAGCATCGACGACGTCTGCATCAACACCCTCCGTACGCTGAGTATCGATGCCGTCGAACGCGCGAACTCCGGACATCCGGGGCTGCCCATGGGTGCCGCACCGATGGCGTACGTGCTGTGGACGCGATACATGTGTTACGATCCCACGAATCCGGAGTGGAGCAATCGCGATCGCTTCGTGCTGTCCGCGGGCCATGGAAGCGCACTCCTCTACAGTCTTCTGCACGTGACGGGCTACGACCTCACGATCGAGGATCTGCAGCACTTTCGGCAATGGGGAAGCAAAACGCCGGGCCATCCCGAGCGCGGAGTCACGCCAGGAGTGGACGTCACGACGGGTCCGCTCGGCCAGGGATTCGGGAATGCAGTCGGGTTGGCGATGGCCGAACGCTGGCTTGCCGCAACGTTCAATCGTCCCGATCACGCGCTCGTCGACCATTACACCTACGTGATCGCGAGCGACGGCGATCTGATGGAAGGCGTGTGTGCCGAAGCGGCCTCGCTGGCCGGCGACCTGCGCCTCGGCAAGTTGATCGTGCTGTACGACGCGAATCAAATCACGTTGTCGGCGACGACCAACGTCACCTTCTCGGAAGACGTCGGTGCGCGCTTCGCCGCCTACGGGTGGCAGGTGCAGGAGATCGACGGAATGGATGTCGCAGCGGTCGATGCGGCGCTCGCGGCGGCACGCGCGGATGATGCGCATCCGTCGCTCATCGTCGCACGAACGCACATCGGATTCGGAAGCCCGAACAAGGTCGACACGTTCCACGCCCATGGCGAGCCACTCGGCAAGAACGAGGTGCTGCTGACGAAGCGAGCCTACGGATGGCCCGAGGATTCGCAGTTTCTCGTTCCCGAAGAGGCAAAGCGGGTGTTCGCGGAGGCGGGCGCGCGCGGCGGGCAGCGTCAGGCGGAATGGCAGCGACAGGCGGATTCCTATCGCGCGGCATATCCCGAGCTTTCGCGCGACTTCGAGCGAGCGCTGGGGGGCGAGTTGCCCTCGCACTGGGACGCGAAGCTTCCGGTGTTCACGCCCAGCGATGGCGACATGGCCACGCGCGACGCTGGCGCCAGGGCGATCGCGGTGATCGCCGAGACGGTTCCGAATCTGGTGGGCGGATCGGCGGATCTCGATCCGTCGACGCGCACGATGATGAATGAGAAAGGGGACTTTCAGAGCGCGCTGGTGCCCGAGGGTGGACAGCATCCGCGCACGCAGGGAGCGGCGGGCGGTGCGTGGGGATACGCAGGGCGGAACGTTCACTTCGGCATCCGCGAGCACGCGATGACGGCGATCCTCACCGGGATGGCGCTTCATGGGGGCCTGGTGCCGTACGGCGCGACGTTCCTGGTGTTCTCCGACTACATGCGGCCGGCCATTCGTCTCGCCGCGCTGAGTGGCGCGCACGTGATCTACGTGTGGACGCACGACAGCCTCGCCGTCGGCGAGGACGGCCCGACGCATCAACCGGTGGAGCAGATCGCGAGTTTGCGCGCGATGCCGAACTTGACGCTGCTCCGCCCCGCCGATGCCAACGAAACCATCGAGTCCTGGCGCATCGCGCTCGAGCACAGGAACGGCCCCGTGGGACTGATACTGACGCGGCAGAAGCTCCCCATCCTCGACCGCGCGACGCTTGCTCCTGCGAGCGGGACGGCGCGCGGCGCATACGTGCTGAGCGACGCATCGCCCGGTGCGCCGCCCGAGCTCATTCTCATTGCGACGGGATCGGAGGTGTCGCTCGCACTCTCCGCACATCAGCAGCTCGGAAGCGAGGGGATACGGACTCGCGTGGTGTCGATGCCCTCGTGGGAATTGTTCGAGGCGCAGAGCAGCGAGTATCGCGACTCCGTGCTCCCGCCGGCGGTGAGCGCCCGCGTGAGCATCGAGGCGGCATCGCCCTTCGGATGGGAGCGGTACGTCGGCCTTGCCGGCTCGATCATCGGCGTGGACCACTTCGGCGCCTCGGCGTCGGGGCCGGAGGTGCTCCGGCGCTACGGGTTCACGGTGGAGCACGTCATCGCGGCGGCGAGAGACGTGCTGGCTCGCGCGGGAAGGCGGGCGTCGTGAGCGTGATGACGATGATGGCGCCGTATTTGCGCGGAGTGGAGCTGACGCCGGGGCAATTGGCGGAGCTTCGCGCGATCGATTCGTTCTACTATACAGCACTCGCTACTCATTCGGAGAGTGAATCCGGCCCTGCGATTCACGCGCTCGTGCTCGCACGCGTACGCGACATGCTTCGGGAGAATCAGCGGGCGGTGTTCGACGGGAATCGCGTCGCGCGAGAGTCCGGCGCGGCACGTGACAGCGATCGCATCGAGCGACACCGCTAAGGTGGAGGAGCAGTCACTCGGCCCGGTGCGCGAGCTGTATGGTGCCTCCAGACTCGCACATCACGCAGCTGAGCTCGCGACGCGTCAGCAGCTCGCGCGCGGCGAGGCGCCCCGGTCCCGTCACGGGCTGCTCCTGTCGAGGCTCGCGGCGACCGAGCGCGTGTTGCGAGACGTACGCGAGTTGCTGCTCGACATGAGCGCTCGCGGCATCGACGTCACTCCTGCGGGTGGATGGCTGCTCGACGCGTACTTCCTCGTCGTCGAGCACGGGCGCGAGGTCCGGGCGAACATGCCGCAGGGCTACTACCAGCAGCTGCCCAGGCTCGACGCCGGCCCGTATCGCGGCTTTCCACGCATCTATGCGATCGCGCTCGAGCTGATCGCGCACACGGAAGGCCGGCTCGACCAGCAGAACATGGAGCTCATGATACGCGAGTATCAGCGCGTCGAGCCGCTGACGCTGGGCGAGCTCTGGGCGTGGCCCGTGATGCTTCGCATCGGGCTGCTCGAAAGTGTGCGACGCATGGCGCTGCGCACGCGGCGCGATGTGAGGGACGCCGAGCGTGCGGATGAGCAGGTTCGACTCTTCCGAGCCGTGCCGGGCGGCGATGACAACCTGAGGCGTGAGCTCGCGGCGTTCGTCGCGCATCCGCCCGAGATGACTGCCGCTTTTCTCACGCGGTTCTTCCAGCAGATTCGCGTCGCGCGCGCCGACTTCACGGCGCTGCTCTGGGTCGAGCAGTGGATCGCCGAAGATGCGATGAGCGTGGAGGAGGCCGTGCAGCGCTCGACGCGCCGGCAGTCGTTGACGCAGCTCGTGATGGCGAACAGCATCACGAGCCTGCGCACGGTGGCGAGCTTCACATGGCCCGATTTCGTCGAGGCGATGAGCGCGACCGAGGCGGTGCTGCGCGACGATCCGTCCCGCTGCTATCCCACGATGGACTTCGAGTCTCGCGATCGCTACCGGCATGCGGTCGAGCGTCTCGCCAAGCGCGCGAAGCTCTCCGAGCCGGCGGTCGCGCGCGCGGCGATCGATCTCGCCGTGCAGGGCTCCGCGAAGGAGAGCGCCCCATCGCAGGCGAGCAGCGGCGAGCGCGACAGAATCTCGCATGTCGGCTACTATCTCGTCGGGCGTGGCAAGGACGCCCTCGAGCATGCGCTGAGCTATCGACCGGCGATCGGCCAGCGCGTCGCCCGATTCGCTCGCCGGCACGCAGCTTTGCTCTACTTCGGCGCCATCACGGTCGCTACGCTCGCCATCCTCGCGGCGGCGATCGCTCCGCTCCCCGCCGCGTCCTCGTTCTGGATGTGGGCGCTCGCGATAGTGCTGGCCGGCGTCCCCGCGAGCGAGATCGGCATCGCGATCGTGAATCAGCTCATCACCATGCTCGTGCCACCTGCCCGCCTGTCGCGCCTCGACTACCCGCACAACGGCGTGCCCGCCGAGCATCGATCCATCGTCGTGGTTCCGCTGTTGCTCGACTCCCCCGCGGCAGCGCGCGATGCGCTCGATCACCTCGAAACGCAGTTCCTCGCCAATCGCGACCACGAAATTCGCTTTGCGCTGCTCGCCGATTTCACGGATGCAGCGTCCGAGTCCCTGCCCGCCGATGAGGCGATCGTCCAGGCGGCGGCCGAGGACGTGCGTGCGCTCAACCGCGAGTATGCGGACGCCACACCGTTCTACTTCTTCCAGCGCCCTCGCCGGAAAAACGACGCCGAGGGAGTCTGGATGGGATGGGAGCGAAAGCGTGGGAAGCTCGAGGAGTTCAACGCATTCCTCGGCGGGCGCGCGCCCGATGCCTTCTCGACGGTCGAGGGGGACAGCGCGTGGCTGGCCGGTGTGCGCTACGTGATCACCCTCGACGCCGATACGCTTCTCCCGCGCGGTGCAGCAGCGGCGCTCATCGGCACGATGGCGCACCCGCTCAACCGCGCCGTCTTCCGCGAGGGCGGCACACGAGTAGTCGACGGCTACGGCATCCTGCAGCCGCGCGTGAGCGTAACGCTGGAGAGCGCGAATCGCTCGCGCTTCGCGGCGATCTTCGCCGGTCATCCCGGAGTCGATCCGTACACCACGGCGGTCTCCGATGTGTATCAGGATCTCTTCGGCGAGGGATCGTATACGGGCAAGGGGATCTACGACCTCGCGGCCTTCGAGCAGGCGACTCGCGGCCGCTTCCCCGAGAATTCCCTCCTGAGCCACGATCTGATCGAAGGCGCGTTCGCGCGTGCGGGGCTCGTGACCGATGTCGAGATCTTCGACGAGTATCCATCCCGCTACCTCACCGCCGCGCGGCGGCAGCAGCGATGGACGCGTGGCGACTGGCAGCTGCTGCCGTTTCTATTCGCGCGCGGGTCGAGCAAGCACGTGCTCACGGCGCTCTCGCGATGGAAGATGGTCGACAACCTGCGGCGCAGCCTCGTGCCCATTGCAATGGTCGCCTGGCTCGTCGCCGGCTGGGCGGTGCTTCCAGGATCGCCGGTCGCATGGACCACCATCGCATTCGTCACCTACGCCATGCGCTGGCTGCTCGCCCCGCTCCTCATGGCCGCCACACCGCCGAGCCATCAGTCGTGGCGCCCGTACTACGCCGCGCTGCGGCACGATACCGAGTCGTCGATGGAACAGGCGGCCCTCGGCGTCGTCTTTCTGCCGCATCAGGCGATCATCGCGCTCGATGCAATCGTGCGCGCGCTCGTGCGCACATTCATCACGCGTCGCCACATGCTCGAGTGGACGACCTCCTCGCAAGTCGAGCACAGCGTCGCGCGCGATCGGCCGTCCATGCGAGGAGAAATGACGCTGGCTGCCGTGGTCGGCTTCGCGCTGGCGGCGTGGGGGGCAGCGGTGGCGCCGCTCTATCTCGTGCTGCCCTTCATTCTCTTTTGGGTGGGGGCGCCGTACATCGCACTTCGCATCAGCGCCGCGATTTCCCGCCCGGATCTCGCGCTGACCCCCGCACAGCGTGCGACCATGGTGCGCTACGGCGAGCGACACTGGCGCTACTTCTCCGAGTTCGTGGGAGACGGGTCACGCTGGCTCGCGCCGGACAACTATCAGCAAACGCCGGCGCCCGTGCTCGCAGACCGCACCTCACCGACCAACATGGGGCTGCAGCTGCTCGCCACCGTATCCGCATTCGATCTCGGCTTCCTGCCGCGGCGGGAGCTGGTCGAGCGTCTCGAGCGCGCGCTGGCGACGATGACATCGCTCCGTCGTCTGCGCGGCCACTTTTACAACTGGTATCGGCTCTCGGACCTGGGCGTGCTCGAACCACCGTACGTCTCGACCGTCGACTCGGGCAATCTCGCGGGGCATCTGCTTGCAACCGCCGTCGCGTGCCACGAGATCGCCGCCGGCGCACGCGCCGCGGCGCCGCCCGTCACCGACGAAGCGGAGAGGCTCGAGCGTATCGCGGAACGCGCCCGCGAGATGGCACTCGAGATGGACTTCACCCTTCTCTTCGACGACACCCGCAAGTTGTTCGCGATCGGATTCGATGAGCGAGCGAACCGGCTCGATGCATCGTCCTACGATCTGCTGGCTTCGGAAGCGCGCCTCGCGAGCTTCGTCGCCATCGCCAAGGGCGATGCTCCCACGGAGCACTGGTTCCGACTCGGGCGCTCGCTGACGTCGCAGGGCGGCGCGACGGCGCTCGTCTCGTGGAGCGGGAGCATGTTCGAGTATCTGATGCCGGTGCTCGTGATGCCGTCACGGGCGTATTCGCTGCTCGATCAAACCCATCGCGCCGCGGTGCGCCGCCACATCGCCTACGCGCGATCGCGCAACGTACCGTGGGGCATCTCGGAGTCCGCGTACAACGTGCGCGACCGTCACGATACCTATCAGTACCGGGCCTTCGGCGTGCCGGATCTCGCCCTCAAGCGCGGTCTCGCGAACGATCTCGTCGTCGCACCCTATGCGACGGCGCTCGCACTCCCGATCGATCCACGGGAGGCGATGCTGAATTTCG
This sequence comes from Gemmatimonadaceae bacterium, assembly GCA_039918615.1. Taxonomy (GTDB): domain Bacteria; phylum Gemmatimonadota; class Gemmatimonadetes; order Gemmatimonadales; family Gemmatimonadaceae; genus FEN-1250. The sequence continues at coordinate 32,438 of JBDSHG010000159.1, forward strand.
CAGTCCTCGAGCGCGAGGGCGCGCTCGGCGAATTCGGCTTTCACGATGCACTCGACTATTCGCGCCCGGACGCCGATGAGACGCGCTCCATCGTCAGCACATCGATGGCGCATCACGTCGGAATGACGCTCGTTGCGATCGACAACGCACTGACTCTCACGGCTGGCGATGGCATCTGGCAGCGCCGATTCATGACCGACCCGATCTGTCGCGCCGCGCGGCTGCTCCTTGATGAGCGTGTCCCGCGCCGGTACGTCGTGCGCACCTCGCAGCCGGACGTCCCCGAGATAGCGCCGGCGAGCTCGCCGCTCGACCAGGCGGTGGTTCGCGAGTTCGACACCGCGAATACGGCCGAGCCGCGCATCGGCCTGCTCGGAGACCTGCCGTACTGCGTGCTCGTGACGAATGCCGGAAGCGGATACAGTCGCTCGAACGGCATCGCGGTGACACGCTGGCGCGCCGATGCCACTCGTGATGACACGGGGCAGTGGATCTACCTGAGGGATTTGACGACGCGACGCGTCTGGTCCGCCGCATATCAGCCGTGCGGAGTCGCGCCCGACACGTACCGCGTTACCTTCGCGACCGACCGCGTCATCTTCCGGCGAAGGGACGATCAGATCGAGACGCGCACCGACATCATCGTCGTGCCGCGCGACCGGGCCGAGGTGCGTGTGATCGCCGTGACGAACCGCTCGCGGCAGACGCGCGAGATCGAGCTCACGAGCTATGGAGAAGTCGTGCTCACCGATCCGGACGCGGACCGCGCACACCCCGCCTTTCAGAATCTCTTCGTGCAGACGGAATGGCTGCCGGAGGGTGTCGTGCTCGCCAGCCGCCGGCCGCGGTCGGCCGGCGACCAGACGCTCTGGTGCGCGCACGTCGTCGCGACGGGCCCCGACGTCGTGGGCGAGCTGTCGTGCGAGACGGACCGCGCGAGCTTCATCGGTCGGGGCCGGAGCGCCCGCGCTCCGCGCGCGCTCGATGACGGCGTTGCGCTCTCGGGTGCCACGGGCGCGGTGCTCGACCCCATCATGTCGTTACGCGTACGTCTTCGGCTCGGCCCCGGGCGCACGGGTCGCGTCGCTTTCACGACCATCGTGGCCGACAGTCGCGATGAGGCGCGTGACGTCGCGGATCGATACCGGAGTCTCACTTCTGCCGACCGCGCGCTGTCGCTCTCGTGGACGGCCGCCCAGGTCGAGCTTCGCAGCCTCGATGTCCCGCCCGCAGACGCGGCGTTGTATCAGGTGCTGGCGGGAGCGTTGATCTATCCGAACGAAGAGTTGCGGGCGTCGGCGCAAACGCGCTCGGAGAACCGGCGCGGCCAGCGCGCGCTGTGGGGCCAGGGCATCTCGGGCGATTGGCCCGTCGTGCTGGCGACGATCTCCGATGAGATCGGGCTGCCAAGCGTGCGACAGCTGCTCGTCGCACACAAATATTGGCGAACGAAGGGCATTACGGCAGACCTCGTGATCCTCCTCGCCAACGATCCATCCTACATCCAGGATCTCCACGACCAGATCGTGTCGGTGGTTCGCTCCTCGAGCGAAGGCGGAGTCATCGATCGTCCCGGCGGAGTGTTCGTGCGCCGGGCAGACTCGATGCCGCCCGAGGATGTTGCGCTGCTGCACGCCACCGCCCGGGTCACGATAGTCTGCGATGGCGTGGGACTTGGCAGCATCGTCGACCGTGCAGCGTTCGGCGCTCCGCTCCCGCCGGTGGAGGAATGGAGCCTCACCGATCGCGTGCGTCGTGAGCTGCTGCCGGATGCGAAGGAGCTCGCGGTGGCGACGGACGGGAATCCTGCGGTCGCGCGCAGCACTGCGCCTCCCGGCGCATCGTCCGCATACCCGAACGGCATGGGTGCCGCGACGGCCGAGGGCTACGAGATGCGCATCGCCGGCGCGCACCTTCCGCCAGCGCCATGGGCAAACGTCATCGCCAATCCCAACGCGGGCTTCTGCGTGACGGAGCGCGGCTCGGGGTTCACATGGACCGAGAACAGCTATTTCTATCGCCTCACGCCGTGGCACAACGATCCGGTGAGTGATCCCGCTGGCGAGGTGCTCTATCTGCGCGACGATGAAAGCGGCGAGGTCTGGTCTCCGACGCCGGCGCCGTCGCCCGCAATCGATACGTCGCGCGCAAAGGATGGCGCCGCGCCCTCGTATGTCGTGCGGCATTCGCCCGGGCGCACCACCTTCGGCCACGAGCGCCACGGCATCGCGAGCGAGCTCTCGCTCGGCGTGCCCGAAAGCGATCCCGTGAAGATCTCGCAGCTGGTTCTCACGAATCGCGGCACTGTGCGCCGGCGACTCACGCTCACGAGCTATGTCGAGCTCACGCTCGGGGCGCAGCGCGAGCATACGCGGCACCAGCTGCACACCTGGCGGGATGAACGCACGGGCGCCGTGTTTGCCGAGAATTATTTCGCCGATGATTTCGCCTCGCGTGTCGCGTTCTCGTGGATGAGCGAGCCGATTACGGGCTTCACCGGCAATCGCGAGGAGTTCATTGGACGCAATGGTGATCTCGCCGCGCCGGCGGCACTCGCCGCCAAAACACTCTCCGGCATCACGGGCGCAGGCTTCGATCCATGCGCTGCGCTGCGATCGTCGGTGACCCTCGAGCCGGGTGAGACACGCCGGATCGTGGTGCTGCTCGGTGCGGCGAAGAGTCAGGGCGAGGCGCGGGGGATCATCGCGCGCCACGCTACGCCCGACGCCGCGGCGGCGTCCGTCGACAGCGCGGTGCGCGCGTGGGATGCGCGACTCACGACGATTTCGGCGCGTACCCCGTCGCCGGAGTTCGACGTGATGGTGAACCGCTGGTCGCTCTATCAGGCGCTCTCGTGCCGCATGTGGGCGCGCTCGGCGCTCTACCAGTCGAGCGGCGCCTACGGATTTCGAGATCAGCTGCAGGACTGCATGGCGTTCGTGTACGCCGAGCCGGGCATTGCGCGCGCGCATCTGATGCGGTGTGCGGGGAGGCAGTTCCTGGAGGGAGACGTGCAGCACTGGTGGCACGAGCCGGGCGGTCGCGGCGTACGTACGCGCTTTTCCGACGACCTCGTCTGGCTGCCGTTCGTCGCCGACCATTATGTCATCGTCACGGGCGATGCCGCGATCTGGAACGAGCGCGCGCCATTTCTCGAGCAGGCGGCGCTGGCGCCGACCGAGCAGGAGGCGTACGAGGCACCGCACGTGAGCGCGGAGTCGGCGTCACTGTACGAGCATTGTGTGCGCGCTCTCGATCGTGCGTGCACGGCGGGCACGAATGGATTGCCGTTGATGGGCTGCGGCGACTGGAACGATGGGATGAATCGCGTCGGCATCGAGGGGAAGGGCGAAAGCGTCTGGCTGGCGTGGTTTCTCATCGCGACGCTGCGGCGCTTCGCCGAGCATGCAGGACTCCGGCAGGATTCCGACGTCGCAACTCGCTGCCGCAAGCGCGCCGACGCGTACGCGGCGGCCGTCGAGCGCACGTCATGGGATGGCGCATGGTATCGGCGCGAGTACTTCGACGATGGTACGCCGCTCGGTTCATCGCAGAGCGACGACTGCACGATCGATTCTATTGCTCAGAGTTGGGCGACGCTCTCCGGTGCCGCGCAGCCCGATCGCGCCCGACAGGCGCTGCGGTCGATGGACGAACGTCTCGTCGACGAGAACGCGCGGCTCATCATGCTGCTCACACCGCCGTTCGACAAGGGAACGCAGGATCCCGGATACATCAAGGGATATGTCCCCGGCGTTCGCGAGAACGGCGCGCAATACACGCACGCCGCCATCTGGGCTGCGCTCGCGACGGCGCGCCTCGGCGACGGCGACCGCGCCGCCCACCTGCTGGACTTGCTCAATCCGCTCACGCACGCGACGAACGAAGGCGAGATGGAGACGTACAAGGTCGAGCCCTACGTCGTGTGCGCGGATGTGTACACGGCGCACGGACACATCGGGCGCGGGGGATGGACGTGGTACACCGGGTCGGCGAGCTGGATGTATCGTGCGGCGCTCGAGGGCATCCTCGGCTTCACGAAGCGCGGAGAGTGGCTGACGATCGATCCGAGTGTGCCCAAGGCATGGCGCGAGTTTTCGATCGAGTACCACCACGGCACGAGCGTCTATCGCATCGCGGTGAACAACCCGCACGGCGTGTGTCGAGGCGTCGTGAGCGTGTCAGTCGATGGCAAAACGATGGAGGATGGGAAGGTGCAGCTCGTGGACGACGGCCTCATTCGCGAGGTGGTCATCACGATGGGAGAGAGCGGGGCGTGATCGGAAGGTGAAGTCCAACGTCACCCTCGACGAGAGCGATTGACTACGCGCTCGGCCGCCGCAGGTACAGCAGCTGCGAATACAGTGTCAGCATCACCGCGACGATCATCGACACGATGTTCACGATGCCGTTGAAGTACGCGAAGCTCACCCACAGCGTGCCGCTCCAGTGGTACTGTGCCGCAGCGGTCGCGGCAGCGAACCAGAAGAAGGTCGCGCCCACCCACGTCCACTGGAATCCCGTCTTCCACTTGCCCATGCGGCTCGCCGAGATGATCTCGCCGCTGCTCGCGCGGATCAGCCGATAGATCGTCATGAACGCTTCGCGTCCGAGCACGACGGCGATGATCCACCACGGAAGTCCGAAGACGCCGAACGGCGTAACGTAGGGAAAGACGTCGTGCAGCCCGGGGCCTGCGTCGCCGACGCCCGCGATCGCGCCGTTCGTGATCGTGACCACATCGGGGGACATCAGCGAGAGCGAGCCGCGCGACCCCACGAGGATGAACATGGGGATGAAGGTCGCGAGCAGAAGAAGCTTGTCGGCGATCGGGTCGAGGAGCTTCCCGAGGTCCGTGACCATGCCGTGTGTGCGGGCCAGCTCGCCGTCGTAATAGTCGGTGATCGCGACGAGGAGGAAGAGCAGGAAGGCGAAGAGTCGGAGCTCCCAGCGCTCGGAGAACGGGAGCGCGGCGACGACGGGTGCCGCAACGATGCGGGCGGCGGTGAGCGCGTTGGGGAGGTTCATCGCGTCCCGCAGCGCGCCGTCGTCAGGCGAGCGTCTTCAGTACGAGCTTGCTCACTGCCTTCAGCGTGTCGAATACCCCATCTCCCGTGACCGCGACCGCTTCGAAGTATGGTGCCCGCTCCACCCACTCTCCAGTGGGAATCTGATCGATCAGATTCTCTCCCGCATGATACGGGTCCGGAGTGATGCGCTGCTTCTGGGTCTCGAACACCTCGAACCCCGGATTGAGCGCAGCCTGCAGCTCCGCGAGCGGCGCGGCATTCGGAAGATCACGCTTGTTGTACTGGATCACGAACGGCATCGTCGACAGATCATATCCGTACTCGAGCATGTTCTCGTACAGGTTCTGCATTGCTTCCTGATTCGCTTCCATGCGCTCGACCTGCGAGTCGGCGACGAAGACGATCCCGTCCACGCTCTTCAGGATGAGCTTCCGGCTCGCATTGTAGTATACCTGACCGGGAACCGTGTAGAGATGGAAGCGCGTCTTGAAGCCGCGAATCGTTCCCAGATCCACGGGAAGGAAATCGAAGAAGAGCGTGCGCTCGGTCTCCGTCGCGAGCGAGATGAGCTTCCCGCGCGTGTTCGGCTGCACGCGTCCGTAGACGTGCTCCAGATTCGTGGTTTTTCCGCCGAGTCCCGGACCGTAATACACGATCTTGCAGGAGATCTCGCGGGCGGCGTAGTTGATCATCGACATGTGTTGTGTCCTTCGCTACTGAAACAGTCGATCGATCTCATCCTCGGCGCCCGCCAGGATGTTCGGCTGATGCATGGTGTCGCGCGCCCGCTGGAACATCGCCGTGAAGAGGCGGGCCAGCTCCTCCACCGTTCCCTTCACCTTCAGTCTCACGAGCCCGAGCGTCGTCCGGTTGTCGAAAAGGACGACGAGAATCACTCGGCGCGCGATGTCCACCAGATACATCGACTCCTGTTCGCCCTGATGGAAGAGGGAGCTGAACTCCGTCTCGCCGATCAGGCGCGCGAGCTGGTCGTTCGCGCTGAAGTCGGCGGCGGTGAGGGTGGCGAAGGAGGTGGCGTCGAAGCGCGGCTGCTCGCCCACGGTCGCGACGAGCTGCCCGGAGCGATCCACGAGCATCGCGCAGCGGGCATTGCTGTCGTACAAGAACTGCTGGAGCGATCGCATGATCGCGCCGAGGTCATCTTCGGTAAATGACCAGCTGGCAGCACCAACGGGCATCGAGGGTCCTTCAGACGAGGGACTGTTCCATTCGGCGCAGGAGACGCTCGCCACGACGGCGCAGCTCGGGGCGCTGCTCCCAGGCTACGTAGTCACGCAACAGCACCACGTTCTGGGCACTATCCGTCCCACCGATGTGCCCCAAAGCCGCCAAACGGCGCCAGGCGCTCGTGCTGAACAGATTGTACCGGTCACGGTGGGTCTGTTGAGTCCAGACGATTAAGCCCACCACAACGCCACCGGCGAACCCCGCTCCGGCCGCCCTCCACGGTATGCGCGCCATCACATCTCCCGTCGGGCCGAGAGGGCTTGGGCGATGGTGACGCCGTCGGCGTACTCGAGATCGCCACCCACGGGGATACCGCGGGCGATGCGGGAGATCATCGGCACGTGCGTCGCGAGCTGGCGCTGGACGTAGAGCGCCGTGGCTTCCCCCTCGAGGCTCGGATTGGTCGCGATGATCACCTCGCGCACCGTGCCGGGGGCGACGCGCTCCACTAGCCGGTCGACGTTGAGATCTTCCGGCCCCACGCCGTCCAGCGGCGAGAGGCGGCCGCCAAGCACGTGGTAGACGCCGCGGAACTCACCCGCGCGCTCGATCGCCCCGATGTCGCTCGCCTCCTCGACGACGCACACCACGGCGCGATCGCGACGGCCATCGCCGCAGATGTCGCAGGGATCGCCCTCGGTGAGGTTCGCGCACACGGAGCAGCGATGCACGCGGTCGGAGAGCCCGCCCAGCGCATCGGCCAGCCTGCGGCTCTGCTCCGGCGGCTGGCGGAGCAGATGGTAAGTGAGCCGGAGCGCGGTTTTGCGCCCGATTCCTGGGAGCCTGGAGAGCTCTGTCGCGAGCTCGTCGATCGCCGACATCAGAAGGGCATCTTGAACGGGAGATTGAGCCCGCCCGTCACCTTCTGCATCTCCTCGGCCGCCGCCGACGCCGCCTTCTTCTGCACCTCGGTCACCGCGACGAGCACGAGATCCTCGAGCATCTCGACGTCGGCCGAGGTCACGACGGACGGATCGATCTGGATGCGCTTGATCTGTCCCTTTCCGTCGGCGGTGGCCGTGACCATGCCGCCGCCGCTGGTGGCGGTGAGGGTGAGCTTCTCCATCTCTTCCTGCATTTGCTGCAGCTTCCCCTGCATCTGCTGCGCCTGCTGCAACATCTTCATGAAATCAGCCATGATGCTCCATAGAAAATCCGCGAGCGGAAACGCAAGCTACCGCGCGTGAGATGGGCGCCGCAACGGACGCCGCACGATCAATCCATGAGCTCGAGATCGAGCTCGCGCACTGCCGCATCGAGCGACGGATCACGGCGGCGCAGCGACGAGAGCCGCTCCGCCTTCACCGCCTCCGCGCTGAGGCGGCGCGTCGCGCCCTCGCGCGCAGGGAGCGCCGCGGGCACGCGCACCTTGATTCGCGTCGCGCCCTCGAACATCGAGCCGATCACCGACAGCAGCTCCTTCGCGCCGTTCGTGATCGGCTCCTCCATGTGACGGAGGTCGCCCGCGAGATCGAAGGTGATCTCGCCGCTCGGCGAGACGTCGACGGGCGTCGCGTGCTCGAGCGACGCGACGAGCGTCATCCGCCCATCGGTGCGCAGCCGCGCGAGGATGGCCTCCCATCGCTCGCGCAGCGCGGGCACCGTAATCGGCGGCCGCTCGGCGTCTGGAGCTGCAGCGAATGATGCTGCGGGTGACGAGGCTGGCGCAGGGACGCGTGGAGGCGTCGCACGCGGCGCACCGCGCGAATCGCCGTCGCCGTCGCTTCCATCATCTGGCCCGAGCCCGCGCAGCACTTCCTCCAGCGACACCGTGCGATCCATCAGCGCGAAGCGCACGAGCATCGTCTCGACGAGCATCTGCTGCTGGCCGCTGCGACGGAAGCGCGGCTCGAGCTCCGTGATCGCGCTCAGCATCCGCAGGAGATCGCCCGCGGAGAGGCGTCCCTCGCGCTCGACCAGCGATTCGCGCGTGCGGTCCGACAGATCGGCGAGGCCGCCGCTCTCGTCGCCCAGCGCGAGCGCGAGCGCCGCGCGGAAGATGTCCGCGAGCCCGCCGAGGAAGGCGCCGAGATCCGCGCCGGCGTCGACGAGCCGCGCAACGGCGGGGAAGATTGCTCCCGCATCGCGCCCCGCAATGAGATCGTAGATCGCGAGATATTCATCCTCGGCGATGAGCCCGAGCGCCTCGCGCACGCGCTCCGCCGTCAACACGCCTTCGCCGAGGGAGAGCGTCTGATCGGTGAGACTGAGCGCATCACGCATCGAGCCATCCGCCGCGCGCGCGAGCATCGCGAGCGCGTCCGGCGTCGCCTCGACGTTCTCTGCCGCGAGCACGGCGGCGAGACGCGCCCGCACGTCGGCGGGACCGATCCGCTTGAAGTCGAACCGCTGGAGGCGGCTCAGCACCGGCGCGGCGGCCTGCGCGATCTTCTGCGGCTCGGTGGTCGCGAACACGAACACGACGCGCGGCGGCGGCTCCTCCAGCACTTTCAGCAGCGCATTCCACGCCTCGCGCGTGAGCATGTGCGCCTCGTCGACGATGTAGACCTTGTAGTGATTGTCGCCGGACGGCGCGTACATCGCGCGCTCGCGCAGATCGCGTGCGTCGTCGACGCCGCGGTTCGACGCCGCATCGATCTCGACGACGTCGAGGCTCGTGCTCCCGGTCCAGATGCGCGTGCAGCTCGTACACACGCCGCACGGCTCGCCGTCCTCCGTCTTGTGCTCGCAGTTGAGCGCCATCGCGAGCACGCGCGCGAGCGTCGTCTTCCCCACGCCGCGCGGCCCGCACAGCAGATAGCCGTGCGCCACGCGCCCGCGGGCGATCGCGCCCTTGAGCGTGTTGCTGACGTGCGACTGCACCGCCACGTCGGCAAAGCGTTTCGGACGGTATTTGCGGGCGAGCGAGATGTACATGGCGGCGGGAAATGCGAGGAGAGCCCGGCGGTCTACCCGCCAGGCTCTCCTCGACCGGTGCACTGCGAGTGTCGTGTCGCGCGGATCTGCCGCCTTTGGGCGCTCAGGCTCCGCGCGATATCCCAGGTCTGACGAGGCGAGGAACGGCACCTCATGCCGCTGCTACCTTTCGGTCCTGACGGAGTTAGAGGGCGAACTTCCCTCGGGACCTGGGACGCAGGAAATATACGAAACCACCGGGGGCGCGACAATAATCGCATCCCCCGGATTCGGCCGAGCTCAGGGCTTCGACTTGGGCGCGGTCGTCACGGATGCGTGCGGAACGACCACCATGCTCGTCTCCTTCTTCACCACGACGGTGGGCGTGACGGTCATGATCGTGTCCTTGGACATCTCGACCCGCGGCATCTTCACCGTGTCGGTGTGCGTCTCCATGCGCGGCGTCTGAACCACCAAATCGCCATCGGCGTTCTTGGTGCATGCGGTGAGCGACCCCGCGGATACCACGAGCAGGGCAGCAACAACCAGGCGGACATTTTTCACGGGCGCGACTCCAGTTGGGTATGACCCATGACGGAGCAACGTTCGAGCCAACCTCAGCCTTCGAACGTCTCCCTCTGAAGCCGCCGCGTGCGCCTTAGCTCGTAGACCTGCCCTACCTCGCCGCCGAGGATGAAAATGAGCGCGGCGTAATAGACCCAGAACACCACGATCACGATTCCGGCGAGCGTGCCTGCGTACAGACTCGACGGGTTGAATGATCCGATGTAGGCCGTGAAGAGCTGCTTGGCGAGCTCGAAAAGGGCGCTCGTGAACAGTGCGCCTATCAGCGCCGCCTGCCACCGAATTTTCCTGCTCGGGAGGAACTTATAGAGCGAAAAGAACATCCCGAGTATGAACGTCAGTGCGAGCGCGTTTCCGAACCAGTACTCCAGCGTGATGCGGAAGCTCTTCCCGGTCGTGAGCGCAGCGAGCGCTTTCCCCGTCGCGATCTTCATGTACGCCGAGAGTACGGCGTACGCGACGAAGAGTACCGTCGACACGATGGTGATGCGGATGTCGAACAGCTTCCCTTTGATGAAGTCGAGTCCCTGCTCGATGTCGAAGACCTCGCTGAGCACGGAGCGTAGCGTACCGAAGAGTCGCGTCGAAAACCAGATGAAGGCGATCGCGCCGAAGAGCCCGACGGAGCCGCGCGCCTTGATCACGCCGTCCAGCATCTTGTGCAGCTGCACGTCGCCCGTCTCGGCGTGCGGCGGCATCAGGTTATCGATGAAGGCCCAGACGGTGCTCGACGATTGTTCCGGTGACTCGTTGAGCACGTAGCCGAGCCCCGCGAGCAGGAGCAGCGTGAACGGGACTGCGGCGAGCAGGAGGTTGAACGCAATGCCGCCGGCGAGAAACGAAATGTTGTCTTCGCCGGCGACATCCCAGAGACGACGCGCGTAGTCCTTCACCGCCCACCAGAATCGGAGGGGGAACGAGCGAACCTTCATCCGGTCGAGGTGCCGATCGCGCGGCTCTTAGCCGACGTGCGGTTCGCCCGGATCGGAATCCAGGGGCGGGGTGGCCGCGCGACGCGCCGTGCGCGACACATCCGCGCCCGCCTGGTACGCCGCCTTGGTCTCCGCCAGCCGCGCCTCGAGCTCCTGCCGTGCCTGCGCCGCCGCCTCGCGCCCCGCGCGAATCGCCTCGGTCGCCTGGTGCTTCTTGATGTCGATCGCCTGGCGGGCCGAGTCGATCGTACTGCCGACCGAGCGCTTCGCCTTCGCGTAGCGGTCGACGACGGTGTCGCTCAGATCGCCGGCGGCGTCCTTCGCGGCGTCCTTCATCTCGCCCGCCTTGCGCTTGATATCGCGCCGGGTCTCCTCGCCGGACTGCGGCGCGAGCAATAACGCGATCCCCGCCCCGATGGCGGCGCCGAGCAGGAAAGATCCGAATGATCCGCCGCTCTGCTCCTCGATCACGTAATAGCGTTCGTCCTCATCTTCCTCGTGTCGCGACATACAGACTCCTGGCTGTTACCGACGCCCCTTGGCCTTCCCTTTCGCCTTCTCCGTGCCCTTCTCCTTCGCCGCGGCGCTCTTCGACGCGGGCTTGCTCGCGCCATTCGCCCCGCCCTTCCCGTCTGCTCGCTCCGCCGGCTTTTCGCCCGGGCCAATCAGCGATTCCAGCTCGGCGCGGAGCTCGCCCTCCGCAACGCCGAGCGTGCGCGCGGTGCGCTCGACATCGCCGCCGGTAGCCGAAAAAGTTCGCAGCAGCAGCTGACGCCTTGCATCGGCAAGGGTCGCGCCCACGGTGAGCGTGACCGTCGCCTGACTGTTGTCTATCTGCGCGCGGAGGCGGCGCGGGATGATGTCCGCGGTACCGATGGTCGTACCCTTCGACATGATGACCGCACTTTCGATCGTGTTGCGGAGCTCGCGGACGTTACCTGGCCAGTTATGGCGGAGAATCCACTCTATGGCGTCGTCCTCGAATGCGTTGATCTTCTTGTTGTTTTCGCGCGAGAATCGGCTGAGGAACTCCGCCGCGAGGAGCTTGATGTCCCCTACCCGATCGCGAAGCGGCGGAAGCTCGATCTCGACGACCGCGAGTCGGTAGTAAAGATCCTCGCGAAGCTCTCCATCCTCGAGCGCCTGCTGAAGATTCTTGTTGGTGGCGGCGACGACGCGGATGTCGACCGGAATCTCCTTCTTGCCGCCCAGTCGGCGCACCGAGCGCGACTCGAGCGCGCGGAGGAGCTTGACCTGGATGTCGGTGGCCATCTCGCCGACTTCGTCGAGTAAGAGCGTACCGCCGTCGGCCATCTCGAAGGCACCGGGCTTCTCGTTCGTCGACCCGGTGAAGGCGCCCTTTTCGTGCCCGAACAGCTCGTTCTCGAGAATGTCCTTTGGAAGCGCGGCGCAGTTCAGCGCGAGGAAGGGCCCTTTCGCGCGATCGCTCTTGTGATGGATTGCGCGCGCAACCAGCTCCTTCCCCGTGCCGCTCTCGCCGAGGATGAGGACGGAGGCGGTGGATGGGGCAACGGCGTCGAGGATCCCGTAGACCACACGCATCTGTTCGGACTGGCCGGTCAGCTCACCGTAGTGCGTGAGAGTCTTGATCTCGGTGGTGAGCGCGCGATTCGTCTGTTTCAGCTCGAAGCTTTCGAGCGCCTTCTTGATCAGCGCCTTGAGCTCGCTGAGCTTTTCGGCGTTGAGCGGCTTCTCGATGAAGTAAAAGGCGCCACCATCGGTGACGGCGTCGACGGCGGAGCGGATCGTTCCCTGCCCCGAGATGACGATGCACTCCGTGGACAGCTCGCGCTGACGGATCTCCCTGAGGAGCGCGATCCCGTCGACCTTCGGCATCTTCAGATCGGCGAGGACGACGCCAAACGGCTCCGCAATCAGGCGCTCGAGCGCGCTCTGGCCATCGCTGGCGATCTCGGTGTCGTAGCCTTCATCGCGAAGAATGGCGCTCAGCCCTTCGGTGATGGCGCGTTCATCGTCGGCGATCAGAATCTTGGCGGTCATGTATGCGAATCGACTCCAGCGCGCGCGAGCGCGGGGAACAGGAGAGCTGTTTCGTCTTCATCGGAGCTGAGCCGAATGTCGTGCTCAGCGGCGAACCGTTCCATATTGCCGGCGATGGGACGTCCGGCACCGCCGATCATCCGCAATGAAATCATCCCGTCGGAATCGCCGAGCTCTCCGGCGACCTCGAGGTTGGATCCGACGGTAACGTCGAGCGCCTCCGCCAGAAGTGCGCGGACGGCATCGCCATCGGCTTTTACGAACAGCTGTCCCGCGCCGTAATCCAGCGCGAGCGAGCCGCCGGCCGCCGCGGCAATGGCGCCATAGAGCACCGCGAGCGGCTGAAGCGCAATCCGCAAATCTATCGGTGTGGGAAGGGGGCGCGCCAACGCGAGGAGGGCTTCGACGAGCGGAATGGTGCGTTCCAGCTCCGTAGAGGCGGCCGCAGCGTAGGGTGCGATCGCCGATCCGTCGGTTCCAGGGCGCAAAGAGCGGGAGCGCGCGACTTCGAGATTCAGCGCAAGACCGTTGAGCGGATTCTTGAGCTCGTGGGCTGACCGGCCAGCCAGTCTCCCGAGTGCGGAGAGCCAGAGGGCCGGGGCGTCGCTTACCGCCTCATTCGCCAGCGTCCGGATCGTCGGGCGCGGCCTCCACCGTGACGCCTCCGGAAGTGCGGCGGCGCTGGACGGGCGCCTTCACGAAGCGCGTCACGGCGTCCGACGTCCCGCCGATGCGAAGCTGCTCGAAGAGGAAGCTGAAAGTCTTGTCGTACGCCGCCGCGAACTTCTCCTTCACATCCTCCGGCAGATCCCAGAGATCCTTCTTGAAGGGTCCGAGGGCCTTCTTGCGGCTCTTGTAGTAGAACTGCTCGTCGGAGTCGCCCGTCTTGCGCTCCTCGCTCGCGTTCTCGTCGAGCCACTTGTAGATGCGGGCGCGCAGCTCCGCGGGCATCTGCTCGAAGAGGATGTTCTGGAAGTTCGTCGCGAGATGGATCTCGGCAGTCTCGATGCGCGGGAAGTTGTCGAACGCGCTCTCGGGGAGCGTCGAGGCGCCGTGCTGCACCGCGCCCGCCATTCCGTACTCGTCGCGACTGACCTTGGAGAGTGCCTCGAGCGCTTCGAGGTCGAGCTTCACGTCGGCTATTCCGCCGTCGGGAAGTACGACACCGCCGTGCGACGTTCCCGTCTGCACGGAGATCTTGGAGAGGCCGACCGCACCGGGCATCCGCTTCTCGAGCGACTTCACGAAGCCGCCCATGAAGGCGCGGAGCTCGGGAACGGTGCTGTTCTGCGTGCCGACCTCGCCGATCTCACCACCGATCGAGACCGTCACACCCTCGGGCTCGATCGAGCGCACGTACGCCGCGATTTCCGCCGCGGTCTCGTAGTTGAGCTCCTGCTGCGCGTCGAGCGTCGGCAGATGAATGTCGACGAGCGTCGACGTGTCGACATCGATGTTGTAGAAGCCGGCACTCACCGCCTCGAGCGCGAGCTGCTTCACCGCCGCGACCTCGCCCGACGGATCGGCGGCGAACTTCTTCGCATTCACCTGGAAGTGATCGCCCTGAATGAACACGGGGCCGCGGAAGCCCTCGCGCAGCGCGGCCGCGAGCATCACCGTGACGTACTCGGATGGGCGCTGTGCGGTATAGGCAATCTCGGAGCGCGCGATCTCGAGGATGAACGCGCCGGCGTGCATGCGCACGGCAGTGCGGAAGATCGCGCGCGCGGTATCGTACGACATGCCGCGCACGTTCATCGCGGGGACGGTAAATCCCTTCACGTCGCCGCGCCCACGGGCGGCATAGAGCTCGTGAATGGAGGCGGGACGCACGCCGACGGCCTGCGCCGTCTCCCAGATCATCCAGTTCGCGTGGTCCTTGGCCTGTCCCTCGCCAAAGACGGCCTGTCGCACCAGCGTGTCCATCTTCGCGGTGCGCAGCGCGCCTTCGTTGCGGACGGTGAGCCGTCCCTGCTGCACGTCTATGTCGTCACCGAATGCGCTCGCTGACGCCATTCCCTGAGCCTGCATTACTCCTCCGAAGTCGTCGTCTCCGATGCCCCGAGCCGGGGTGGCGGAGGATGCAGGAAAGTCGCCAACCCTACGGCGCGAGGCAAGGGCAGGCCCCCGCGTTTCACGCGACGTCGACCGTCAGTCCATCGTACGCCGGGACGAGCCCCGGCGGGAGCGCTGCTTCGAGCTTCGCGTGGAAGTTGTCGTGCGTGAGGTGCGTGAGATACGTGCGCTCCGCGCCGACGACGCGCGCCGTCTCGATCGCTTCCGGGACGCTCATGTGCGTGGGGTGCTCCTTCCAGAACAGCGCGTTGAGCACGAGCACCTTTACGCCGCGTAGTGCCTCGATCGCCGCGGGAGGGAGGAGCTTCGCATCGGTGACGTAGCCGAGTGCACCGATGCGATAGCCGAACACCGTAGTGTGCCCGTGCGGCACCGCGAGCGGCATCACGCGCTCCCCGGCGATCTCGACAGGGACACCCGCCTCGAGCGTCGTGAGCTCGCCCTCGGGCTTCGTGGTGCCGGGGATCGGGCGCATCCGGTCGTCGAAGATGTACGCGAAGCGCTGCTCCAGCGTGTGCACCGTCTCCGCCGGCCCGTACATGCGGAGCGCAGACCTGCTCCGCACCGAGAGTGCGCGCACATCGTCGATCCCATGGATGTGATCCGCATGCTCGTGTGTGAACAGAATCGCATCCACGCGGTCGACGTGATTCGCGATCAGCTGCAGCCGAAGCTCGGGTGGCGTGTCGATGAGGATGCGCTTCCCCGCATCGGTCTCCACGAGCGCACCACTCCGCGTGCGCTTGTCGCGCGAATCGTCGCTCGTGCACACCTCGCACCCGCATCCGATCTGCGGCACGCCGAAGCTCGTTCCGGTGCCGAGGAAGGTGAGCTTCACACCACCTCGACGCGGAGGAAATTGGTGGTTCCGGGCACGTCCCACGGAACGCCAGCGGTCACGACGACGCGATCGCCGGGTTTCGTGAGCCCCCGGCGCTCGATGACCGTGCGCGCGTTCGCGAACATCTCCTCGTAGCTCGCCGCGCGCGGCACCAACTCGGGGATCACGCCCCAGACCAGCGCGAGCTGGCGGTACGTGCGCTCGGTGTCGGTGAGCACGAGGATCGGCACACCGGGCCGGTGCGACGCGATGATCCGCGCGGTGAAGCCGCTCTTCGTGAACACGACCACCAGGGGCGCGCCGAGCGACTTCGCGGCAGCCGTCGTCGCGGCGGCGATCGCATCCGCCGTCGCGACGTGACCATCGACATCACCGGGAACCTCGAAGGTGACGTGCGGGAGCGGGCGCCGCTCGATCTCGAGGATAATGCGGGTCATCGCCGCGACGGCGAGCTGCGGGTAGGCGCCCGCCGCCGTCTCGGCGCTCAGCATTACGGCGTCGGTGCCATCGAGGATCGCATTCGCGACATCGCTCGCCTCGGCGCGCGTCGGACGCGGGTTCGTCACCATCGACTCGAGCATCTGCGTGGCGGTGATCACCGGGCGGCCGAGGGCGTTGCAGACGGCGATGATGCGCTTCTGTGCGATCGGCACTTCCTCGAAGGGGAGCTCGACGCCGAGGTCGCCGCGCGCGACCATCACGGCGTCGGAGGCCTCGACGATGCTGCCGATGGCCGCGAGCGCGGTGTCCTTCTCGATCTTCGCCACCACGAGCATCCCGACCGGAATCAGCAGCCGCAGCGACGAGATGTCCTCGGCCCGCCGCACGAAGGAGAGCGCGAGGTAGTCGAGCTGCTGCTCGACGGCGAAGGTGATGTCGGCGCGATCCTTCTCGGTGATCGACGGCGCGGAAACCTGGACGCCGGGGAGATTGATTCCCTTGTGGCTGCGCAGCCGACCGCCGTGCACGACGCGCGCGCGCACCTTCGTGCCCGTGACATCGAGCACGACGAGATCGATGAGGCCGTCATCCATGAGGATGCGATCACCGACGTGCACATCGTGCGCGAGCGCCTCGTACGTGACGGGGACATCGCCCTCGGCCTCGTCCCCCTCGCGGGCGAGCACGATGTCGTCGCCCGTGCCGAGCTCGAGCGGCTGCGCGAGATCGCCGACGCGAATGCGCGGACCCTGCAGATCACCGAGGATCGCGACGGGACGCGTGAGCGCGGACGAGAGCGAGCGTACGAGCGCGATCGTCGCGGCGTGCTCCTCGTGCGTGCCGTGCGAGAAGTTGATGCGCGCGACATCGAGCCCGGAGGTCATTAACGACCTGATGACGGATTCCGACGAGGATGCGGGTCCGAGCGTGCACACGATCTTCGTGCGTGGTATCGGCGAGGCCAAGATCAGATCCGGTGGTGAGAGAATCGGCAGCTGTATGCGGCGCCCGCGTACGCGGCGAGAGACCGTCTTAACGCCCGAGCGCCGCGGACGTCTCATCCGCAGATCACGGAAGTCACTCACAAATCTAGCGGAGAATCGTCATATGCCGACCGGACGTCGTTTCATCACTCTTGCCACGGTCATCGCCGTGGGCGCGATCGTGGGAGCAGTCGCCTGCAGCTCGGACGCGTCCGTGGCCCCTGGAAACCCGGTGGCAGACAGCGAGATCGACCAGACCGTCGCCAGCGATGTCGGCGAGAGCTTCGCGGACAATGTGGGACAGTATCAGGAGAACGAGAGCTTCGAGGAGGGCCTGAGCGGCGGCTCATCGACGTTCATGGCCGGTCTCAGCGGCGCCGGTGCGGGCCCGCGCTCGCGTACGGTCACGTGCGGCGGTCCTGATTCGAGCGGCTGGTACTCGTGCATCGCGTACACGGCTCGCGGACTCACCATCACTCGCGAGGTTCGCTTCTGGAGCGGCGGCAGCTATGCACTCGGCTGGGGGGCCGGCTCGGTCATCGACTCGACGAACCACCGCTGGACGAAGAGCGGGACGTTCGAGAGCGCGGTGAAGACCGAGAAGATGTTCTCCATCAACGAGTCGGCCGCGGCATCGATGGTCGTGACTCACGCGACGCCGACGCTGCACACGTGGAACGGCGCGGCGAGTGTGAACGACAGCAGCACGTACTCGGTGAACAACATCACGCGCATCTTCGCCTACACGGCGGCCGACACGGCGGCAGCGCTCACCTTCACGATGCCGCGCTCGGCGAACCCGTACCCGGCGTCGGGCTCGATCTCGAGAAATCTCACGCTTCACGTCACCGCGCGCGCCTTCGACAAGACGATCACGCGCTTCGCGAAGGTGACCTTCGATGGCAGCACGATCGCGGTGCTGCAAGTTGGTGCGCTGACGTGCAGTCTGGATCTCGTGACGGGCGTGGTGTCTGGCTGTCACTAGCTGGCGCTGCGAGGCGTACCGCGCAAGACGTCAACAACTGGTGGAACGAATTGAACGGATCACAGGCACGGATTCAACGGATGACTGCGAGTCGAGCCAATCCGTTGAATCCGTGCTTTCATCCGTTCAATCGTTTTTCCTCTGGTCGGCGCCTCCATTCCGGCGCGGCGGCAGCCACGGATGCGACTACGGTGCCGTGACTGCAACGCCGAGGGTGCGGCGTTTGGATTCGAGGCCCGCGATCAGCGTGTCGAAGGACTTTTCGAAGCTTGCGAGGCCCTCGCGCAGCAGCGTGTCGGTGATGTCCGCGAGCGGGATGCCGAACTTCTCCAGACTCGCCACGAGCGCACGCTCGGCATCGATGTTCGTGTCGACCGTGCGCTTCGTCTCGCCGTGGTCGGCGAAAGCGGTGATCGTTGCCGGCGGCATCGTGTTCACCGTGTTCGGGCCGATGAGATCCTCGACGTAGACTACATCGCGATACGCCGGGTTCTTCGCGCTCGTGCTCGCCCAGAGCGGGCGCTGCACGCGCGCGCCGCGCGTCGCGAGCGCTTCCCACCGCTCGCCGGAGAAGCGCTCCGTGAACAGCGCATAGGCGAGCTTCGCGTTGGCGACGGCCACGCGACCGCGCAACGCCTTCGCCTCGTCCGCGCGCGAGGGATGCGCGGCGACGATCGCATCGAGGCGCTTCTCTGCCTCGGTGTCCACGCGGCTCACGAAGAACGACGCCACCGACGCGATCGTGGTGAGCGGTAGTCCGCGCTTTGCACGCTCCTCGAGCGCCGCGAGGTACGACTCGATCACCGAGGCATACGCCTCGACGGAAAAGAGGAGGGTGATGTTGACGTTGATCCCGTCGGCGAGGAGACGGCGCGCCGCGGCCGCGCCGGCGGCGGTGCCCGGTACCTTGATCATCACGTTCGGACGCTCCACCACCGCCCACAGCCTGCGCGCCTCGGCGATCGTATCATCGATGCTGTTCGCGGCGCCCGGCGACACCTCGATCGAGACGTAGCCGTCGATCCCTTTGCTCTTCTCGTGGACCGTGCGGAAGATGTCGCAGGCGGCGCGCACGTCGTCCGTTTCGAGGAGCTCGAATAGCTCCCACGCGCTGAGCTCCGGCGATGCGCCCGCGAGCTGCGAGTCATACGCATGGCCCTCCGCGAGCGCCTTCTCGAAGATCGTCGGGTTCGACGTCATTCCCGTGAGCGAATCGCGCTCGATCCGGCGCGCGAGCTCGCCGCTACGGAGCAGTGAGCGGTCGATGAAGTCGAGCCAGATGGACTGGCCCGCGTCGTGGAGCTGCCGTAGACGATCCATGCTCGCGCCGGGAGAGAGGAAGGCGGAAAGATAGCGAGCCTCCGGCGGGATGAACCAGATGCGATGTTCCGAGCGCTAGGCGCGGCTGAGTGGCCGGAAGGTCGCGACCGAGTCCGAGGGCTCGAGGTATGGCTCGCGCCCGTCGCAGGCGAGCCACGCGTGTGCCTCGAGCGTCCCCGACTCGCTGCGACGCACGCCGATCACGACGCGCGCATCGCGGCCCGCGCGACGGAGGAGATAGGCGAGCACCGCCGCCCGGCGCAGACAGCTGTGGCGCCAGATCCAGAATCCGCGATGCAGAATGCGGTCGACGTGGTGGGCAAGCCGAGCGGGGGCCACGCTCTCGCCGCCCGCGCGCGTGCGCGCGAGCCACGCGAACGACCGATTGGCGGAGAAGAGCTCGAGCGCGCACGGCACCGCTACGCAGGCGGTCACGATCTCGACCTTCGTGCGCAGCCGCATGCTAGCGAGCGCTCATGTCGCTCACCGCGTGCGACCGCGGCGCGTCACTTCGTGGTGTACGTCGGGACCTTCGCGTCGACCGACACGTTGAAGCGAATCCACATTCCGCTCGGCGCGTGTCCCGGGACGCCGCAGGCGATGACGTAGTCGCCGGGCGTCTGCGCCTTGAAGGTGGTCTGATCGGTTTTGCCGGTCCCGAGCCCGGCGGTGACATCGTTCGTATACGCGCGGGCGATCGCGGGAACCTGCGGTTGCGCGGGGAACGGCTGCTTGTTCGGCAGAATGATGGCCGAGTGCGGGATGGCGTCTTCGTTCTTGAACATCCATGAGACGGTCCAACCCGCGGGAATGGTGATCGTCGCGGAGCCGTTGGAGTTGCCGTTGAAGTTCATGCCTCCGTTCACCGAGCCGTGCGCGGCGAAGAGCTTGAGCGCGATCGACTTGGCGGCAGGATCGTAGGAGAGGAACTCGTTGACCTTGACGTCGGGCGCGGTGGACGTCGCGGTAGACGTCGCGGAGGCGGGCGCAGCCGTCGCGGAGGCGGGCGCAGCCTTCGTGGGGAGCACGGCGGACTTCGAGGAGGCGTTGACGTGCTTCTTCGGCGCGACGCCGCCGGAGCCCTGTGCGCCGATCGCCGTGCTGACGAGGAGTGCCGCGCCGATCGCTGTCGCCCGAATTGCCTGCATGTCTGCTCCGCCGGAAAGTGGGTGGATCCCTGAATATAGGGTTACCCGGCGAACAGCGGAACGATCGCATGTCTGCGGCCACGAACAGCTCGCCCCGCAGCGGCTGCTAGGGCTTGATGCGCTTGAGCGAATCGAGCGAGGCCGTGAGCGAGTCCATGTGCTTCTTGCGTGCATCGATCTCGGCATGGATCGCGCGCAGCTCTTCGAGGAATTGGGCGTTGTTGGCGGCGGGCGCGGAGGCAGGCGTAGCGGCCGGTGGTGTGGCGGCGAGGGTCGCGGGCGCAGAGGTCGGCACGGGCTGCTGCACGACCGGCTGCGCCGGCGTCGCGACCGGCGCCGTCGTCGGCGCCGATGTCACGGGCGAGGGGGGCGGCGCGGCAGGCGGCAACATCGTCTGCATGATCGGCGCGGAGTACTCGGGCGGCGCGGCGCGCATGTGCTCTGCAACGGAGATCGTGCGCCGCGCGGTGCGCGGCGGCTCGTGCTTTTCGGTTTTCTCTGACGTCACCCGGGCGACGCGAGCGGGCATTGGCGAGAGGCGCAGCGCGGACGTCGGGGGCGGCGCGACTGCGCCGCCATCCTCGTGCTGCGGCGCGCTGTCGGCGCGCGGTGCGCTGGCGACGATCACAGAATCGCTCGCGCGAGGCGGACGGATGATCGACGTCGTGTCTCGCACGACGACCACCGGAGCCGCGGCGACGGTCGTGACGGCATCGTTGCGCGAGGCGACCGATGGTGTGGCGAGGGGAGCACCGCTCTGCTCCATGCCGCGCACCGTGAGTGCGCTCGTGAGCACCGCGACGAGAACGCTGCTCGTGAGCATCAATCCGGCAATGAGCCAGCGGTCGGCGGTCGCGAGGCCGGTGCGGTGCGCCGGGAGATTGCGCGGTCCGGTCATACTCTCGTGCGACGCGCGGCGCGCGATCCACGCGTTGGGACGCGCGGCCGTGATCTCGTCGCGGCGTGAGAGCTCGAGCTCGACCGGTGCGCCCGCCGTCTCGCGCGCGGCGGCCACCTCGCTCTTCGCGCGCACGGCGTGCTTGAGCTCCTGCGTCGTGCCCGGGCGCACGGGGGTGCGAGGCGCGCTGCGATCGCGACGCGCGCCCTGCCGAGCCGCCATGTATGCGCGCGGCAACGCCGCCTTCCGCTGCAACGCGCGGCGCGGCGCGGTGCGCGAAGCGGGCTGCATGATCGGTGTCGTCGCTCCCTCCGGATGCATCGCCAGCGCCGCCGGGAGCGCCGCGAGGAAGTCGTTCCAGGTGACGTCCGGAAGATTGCGATCCGCGGCTGGCGCGAGCGACACCTCCACGCGCACCGCGGCGTCGACGATCTCGCTGAGCGCGCGCGGCGGCTCGTGCGCGACGACGGCCGCGCGCGAATCCTGTGCGTTCGTGCCACCCACTGCTCCGGCGCACGCGCAGCCGAGATGCGGTGCGAAGTCGATGAGCGTGTTACCGCGCGTCATCGTCTGTCTCGCGAGCGTCGCGAGCGCGTCGCCCGCGTGCACGTCGACGAGCGTACGCTTCGGCCACTGCGCGGCGAGCCATTGGGGCGAGGGGACGCCGCCCGGAATCGAGTAGAAGCGCCGGCGATCGTGCGCGGCATGCGTGCCAAGATCGGGGCGCTGCGTAGCCGGGAGGATGCCGCGTTTGGCGAGAGTGGAGAGGAGCTCGTGCGGCGAAAGTCGCTCGTCGATGATCGCGTCGTCGGCGCCCGGGCAGTCGCCGACGTAGGTGATGCGCAGCGACTCATCGGGGAAGAGCGCGCGTAGATAGCGGGCGACGGCGACCGGTGGGGATATCAGCGGCACGATGAAGCGGCGCAGCTCCGCCGCGCCCCGCAGCTGCTCGGCCACCAGCGGGCACGCGCAGAAGATCGCGGGACCGGTGCGGCTCTCGAGCTGCTCGAGGCATCCGGACGCGATCAGCTCATCGCCCCATGTCGCCGGAAACACCTCCGCGAAGCCGCCGGCGAAGCAGGCGTTTGCGAGCTGTGTGGGCGTCGATGGCAGGGCGACGATGAGAGCGTCCGCGCCCAGGATTGCTACGGAACGCGAGGTCGGTTCGGTTGCGGGGGCTTGGTCGGACATTTGGACCCAGGGTCGACACGCTCCGGTCTTTCGGATGCGTTCATTATCGACGAATGGCCGTCATGCCGCGTTACGAGAATCTCACACTTCCCCGGGCGGCTCCGCGAACCAGCGGAAGAAGAGCACCGAGATGACCCCAAGCACGTACGTCCCACCAATCGTGAGCAGGAGTCCGCCAGCCACTTGCTGATCCTCCAGCGCCGACAGCCCGGTGACGCGCGGGGCCAGCTCGAAGATTCCGTACGCCGGGTATTCCGCGAGGAGGAGCCACATCGAGAGGTAGAGGTGCGCCTGCGTTCCCGCGAACAGGTAGAGTATTTGCATCGGCGGCCCGAAGCGCTCGCGGAACGGCACGTCGATCACCACCGGCCACCAGAATACGAGCCCGGACGTAAACCACGCGATATCGAGCACGAACGCGCCGAGTTGCGAGCGCATGAGCGTGTCGACGATCCCCGGCGCGTGCGTCGACAGCATCACGATCGTGAACGCGATCATCGCGTAGAGCGGCGTGGTGACGGTCACGATGATCTTCGCGGCTGTGCCCTCGCGCGCGAGCAGCGCGCGGATGCGATCGCCGTCGATGCCGCGGAGCAGGAGCGGCGGCGCGAACATCGCGAGGGCGAGGAATTGCGCGGCGTGCACGCTCGCGAGATAGCCGGCGCCGAGCGGACCACCGGGCCAGTCGAGCGCCATCCAGACGAGCACGACGCCGATCCAGCCGCCGACGCGCCGCGCGGGGGTCGACGCGTATGCGTGCGACATCGCGCCGGAGCGCGGTTTCGACCAGCGCGCGTAGAGCGCGATGAGTCCCGCCACCATGATCCACACGCCGGGATACGCCTGCCAGCTCCAGCGCCATGGAATCCCGCGGGCCGAGCACCACCACTGCACGCTCATGCGCTCACTTCACCTTCACGAGCAGCGGTAAATCGTGCGCCCAATCCGCCTGGCGGGTGCCGAAGGGATAGACGACGTGCGCACTATCATCGCGTGTGAAGGCGATCACCTGCGCCGCGTGCCCGACTTCGTACGCGCCGGCGGAATCCGGTGCGGCGGCAACGGCGGGTGCGACGTCGACGAGCTTTTCGATCACCTTCACTTGCTCCGGCGTTCCCCGCAACCCGATGAACGACGGATCGAAGTTCGCGAGCCAGGCCTGCAGCTTCTCTGGCGTGTCGCGTGCGGGGTCCGTCGTGACGAAGACGACGCGCACCTTACCGGTGACCTCGTACGGAAGCCCGCTCAGCACCGTCGCGATGTTGGTGAGGTGAACGGGACAGACGTCGGGGCAGTTGAGATAGCCGAAGAAGAGCAGCGTGACCGTGTCGTCGGTGCGCGCACGAAAATCGTACGGCTTGCCGTGCGTGTCGGTGAGGGTGAAAGCAGGGCGCGGAATCGCAGGCGAGAGCATTGCTCCGCGGTACGCGTGCTCGCTGCTCTCGGCGCTGATCCCGCATCCGGCGAGAAAAAGCATTGCGGCGATGAGAGGAGCGGCGCTGGAGGCGCGGAGCCGCGGAGAGTTGGTCACCCGCGAAAGATAACGTTCGTGGCTATCGAAAATGCACGCGCTTCAGCAGGAAGCCGTCCGCGGCTGACTCATCAGGTCGAGGAGCTGATCATCGTCGAGTAAACGCCAGTCGGCAGGATATTTCCAGTAGCGCCTGCAGATCGACTGGCTATCGAAGACGAGACAGTGGTGCGCCATCGCTCCGGGCACGTCGCGCGCGTGCGATTCGGTGATCTGCCAGATGATGCCGTTTCGATCTCGAACCGTTCGTGAGTGAATAATGTTGGAACTGTGCAACCTGACTCCACGAGGCGCTTCCTCTCGCCTTTCACGCACACGATGATTGACCCGTGCAACGCATGTCTTGGTGAAGACAATTACACAGCAAGAACAGTGCACCGGTCGTCAAGGCGACGGCGCATCGCCTTTCGCGTAGTACTCGTCTACACATGCGGTGACGATTTCACCCAGCCGCTCCGTCGTGCGCGTGGCAAGCATGCTCGGGATGGACTGCCAGATCTGCTTCACGTCGATGAGCACATGCTCCGCGCGGATGCGCTGCAGGCGCGCCTTGGCGCAGGCGACGCGCAGCGACTTGCGCAGCTCCTGGTCGACGACCTTGTCGCTGGAGTCACGCATCTCACCCTCGCAGAGCGAACGCTCGATGGCGATGCGGAGCTCTTCGAGGTCTTCGGGCGCCAGGTGCCACGTGGCGTTGCCGATGCCGCCCGTGCTCGCGTTTGCGAGGTCAACGCTCGCGGACGAATCCAGCGAGAGATGCGGGCCGCTGCCCGATATGGATCGCACCATGCGCGCCGCTAACTCGCGAGCGCCGCGTAGTCGTCGCGAGTGGCTCGATAGCAGCTGCACGAGGCCCCCTCGAGCCCCTCACGATCCGTGATCGTGATGTTGCCGCGCGAGTAGCGGATGAATCCCCCCTCCTGCAGAATGCCTGCGGCCAACGTGACGGCTGGCCGGTGCACGCCCAGCATGTACGAGAGAAATTCCTGCGTCAGCTTGAACTGGTCGCCGTCCACGCGATCGTGCGTGATCAGGAGCCAACGCGCGCACCGCTGCTCGAGCGAGTGCAGCCGGTTGCAGGCGACGGACTGGGCGACCTGATTGAAGAGCGCGAGGGTGTAGCGCAGAAAGATCCGCTCCATGTGCTTGCTCTCGGCGACGACGGCGCGAAACGCGTCGGCCGTGATGCGATAGGCGAATCCGTCCACCTGGACGACCGCTCGCGTCGGCTCGCTGGAGCCGCGCAGCAACACCGGCACCCCGGCGAAGCCCTCGAAGCCGATCGTGCCAACTTCGACGGATCCACCGTCGATCGTATGAATCATCGAGACGCAACCCGTCGTCGGAAAGTAGATGTACTCGATCTCCGCGCCCGCTTCGTACAGGATGTCGTGCGTCGCGAGTGTGACCGGCTCGAGCTCGCTGGATATCAGAGCGAGATCATCGGGAGAGAGCGCGGCGAGCAGAAGGTTCGCCGTTGCCGGACGGGCGCTGACCGGAGGCGCTTTCATCTTGAGATGCATGGGTCACTCCCTGATGCTGCCGAATGGGAACACCCACATCACGGCAGGAGGGAGAAAGCGGCGAAGCCGCAAACCCTATGTCGATAGATGAATGCGTGGGATGCGCGATCACCACGATTCGAGTCGATCTTCGTTCCGAACTGTAACACACTATACAAAGGAAAATGGCGTACTACTCGACACGTAAACGACTTAGGCGCCAGTAGCGGAGCCTGACTGCGTTTTCGACGTGAAACCCGTACACGAAATAACTGGAAGCGGCGGATACCGCCGGAATGCAGGGTCCACATCGGCGAGCCGGCACCGAAAGAAACGCGAGCCTCGCTTGCTCTCCACCACGTGCGCGTTGATACAGCGCACGCACAATCCCACCCGGATGCAATCATCTGTGGGCTCACTCTGTGACGACACGTCCCTCCCCTTCGATCAGGACGCGCGCGGCCGCAATCGCGTCGGCGCTCCCCGCCACCGCGAGCACATCGTCGGCGCGCAGCATGTCGTGCCCTCTCGGCACGAGCACCTGCTCCCCCGCGCGCACGATTGCCAGCACCGTCGCACCCGTGCGCCCGCGCAGGTCGAGACTCGAGAGCGAGCGGTCGATCGCGGGACTTCCGCGCGTCACCTGCAGCGCGACCGGCGTTCCGAGTCCGGGGAGCACGAGATCGATTCTCTCCATCGCCAGACGCACGGCATCGGGCGCCGTGTCCACCATCATCTGCTCGCCGAGCATCGCGACGATCGCCTCCGCGCCCGCGCGCGTGTGTCCATGCAGCGACTGCGCGCTGCGCCAGAACGCGATGCCGAGCACGAGCGCCACGACGACGAGCGTCAACAGCCCCGGCGCCGCGGTGACGAACGGCTGCGTGATCGCGAGGAGCGGGATGACGATGGCGAGCATGATCGCGATTTGCAGGGTGACCGTGAGCGCACCGCGCGGCGCGGCAGCCAAGTCGACGCGCCCCGGCGCGACGCTCGGCATCGCGCGGACAGCGAGCGCGAAGCCGAGCTGGCGCGCCGTGCGCGCGATGCCGACGAGCGGAAGCACCGCGAGCGCGAGGGCGCCGATGGCGACGACCGTCGGAACCGCGGACGCGCTGACGCCGATCCACGACTGGAGGAGCGGGCCGATGCGCCCAATCTCCGCCGCTGCGCCGAGCGCGATCACGAGCAGTAGCGCCGCATCGATGAGGAGCAGCTGCCCCAGGCGTCGCGTGCGGGAGCGCTCCTTCACGTCGCCAGGAACCTTTCGCATCTGCTCCACCCAGCTACCGTAGAGCGACGAGAACATCTGCACGCGCGCCGGCAGCTTGCGGTCGAGGAAGAGCGTGACGGGAGTGGCCGCGCGGATCAGCCAGGGCGTCGTGATCGTCGTCACCGCCGACACCGCGACCGCGATGGGATAGAGGAACGACCGCGTCGCGCCGTTCGCGAGTCCGATCGCGGCGATGATGAAGGAGAACTCGCCGACCTGCGCCAGCGACATTCCGCTCTGCACCGCGAGCCCGAGTCCGTTGCCGGTGAGAAAGGTGCTCACCGATACTGCGATCACCTTGCCGACGATCACCACGGCGACGAGCACGAGCACCGCGCCCCAGTGCTGCACGACGACGGCTGGGTCGATCAACATCCCGACGGAGACGAAGAAGATCGCGACGAACATGTCGCGCACGGGATGCACGAGATGCTCGACGACCTTTCCCTCTCCCGACTCCGAGACGAGCGACCCGGCGATGAACGCGCCGAGCGCAACGGAGTAGCCGAAGGAGAGCGCGAGATAGGCGCAGGCAAAGCAAACACCGATCGCGGCGACGAGCGTCGTCTCTTCGCTTCCGAGCTTGACCACGATCCGCATGAAGCGCGGAATCAGCAACAGTCCGATCGACAGCAGCGCGATGAGAAACGTCGAGAGCCGAATGACGGTGAGCCCGACGTCCATTGGCGAGAGCCCGCCGCCCGCCGCGACCGCAGTGAGAATCGCTACGAGGAGGATCGCGACGAGATCCTCGCTGACCAGAATCCCGAAGACGATCTCCGTGACGCGCCCTTTCACTCCCCGCTCGACGAACGCCTTGCTCACGATCGTCGTGCTGGAGATCGCGACGATGCCGGCGGTGAAGAGACTCTCGATCGTCGTCCAGCCGAGGAGCTGGGCCACGAGAAAGCCTATTCCCATCATCAGGCTCGTCTCGCCGAGCGCTGCGAGCCCAGAGGTCACTCCGATCTGCAGCACGCGCCCGATGCGAAACTCGAGGCCGAGCGCGAACATGAGGAGGATAACGCCGAGCTCCGAGAGCGTCTGGACGATTGCGGGATCGGCCACGAGCGGGAGCGGCATCTTTGGACCAACGAGCAGCCCCGCGATCAGATATCCGAAGACGACGGGCTGCTTGAGGCGACGGAAGATCACCGTCGTCAGGGCCGCGACGCCGAGGACCAGCGCGAGTGTCTGCAGGAACACGGCCGACGAGTGCATGGCGAAAGCTAGCCTCCCAGTCTGTCTCCAAGCTGGCGGTTCTTCGCCTGCTCACCGCGCAGCACGAGGCAGGTGCAGGTCGCGTGCACGACGAGTCGGTCGCGCTCATCGGTCACGCGGCACTCGACGAGGCCGGTCGACTTCCCGCGGTGCAGGACATGCGCGGTTGCGGTGAGCGTCGCACGCCACACGGGGCGCAGGAAGCTCACCTTGATCTCGAGCGTGGCAAACGATTCACCGGCGGCGAGCGTCGTCGCGAAGGCGAAGCCCATCGCGGTGTCCGCGACCGCGGCGAGCACGCCACCGTGCAGAGTGCCCATCACGTTTCCGTGCAGGTCGGGATCCGCGTTCAACGTG
Source organism: Gemmatimonadaceae bacterium (assembly GCA_039918615.1). Taxonomy (GTDB): domain Bacteria; phylum Gemmatimonadota; class Gemmatimonadetes; order Gemmatimonadales; family Gemmatimonadaceae; genus FEN-1250. The sequence continues at coordinate 60,878 of JBDSHG010000159.1, forward strand.
AAGGTAGCCGTGCCCTCGCCGAAGCCACCCGGCTCCATGCCCAGCATTTTGCCGAGCGCCGGAAGCGTGATCTCACCGCTGGCGAGACGTTCGATAAAGCTCTGAACCGGCGACGACTCGCTCATACGCTCACGATCCCCACGTAGTTCTCGGCCAGGCTCGCCGCCGCCGCATGCGAGGACGACACCCAGCGGAGCTGCGCGAGCTGCAGCTTCCGCTGGAACGCATCGTCGGTGGGAAAGCGATGCAGCATCGTCGTCATCCAGTACGAGAAGTGCTCCGCGCGCCAGACGCGGCGGAGGCAGGTCTCGGAGTACGACGCGAGCGCGGCGGGGGAGCCGGTGCGGTAGAAGCTGTCGAGCGCGCTCGAGAGCACGCGCACGTCGGCCACCGCGAGGTTGAGCCCCTTCGCGCCCGTGGCGGGGACGATGTGCGCCGCATCGCCGGCGAGAAAGAGCCGGCCGTACTGCATCGGTTCGGTCACGACGCCGTGCATCCACGCGATCGCCTTCTCGACGACGGGACCCTCCGTGAGCGTGAAGCCATCGTCCGTCGCGAGACGAAGATGCAGCTCGTCCCAGATCCGCTCATCGGGCCAGTCCTCGAGCGTGTCTGTGCGATCGCACTGCACATAAAGACGTGTGAGCGTCGGCGAGCGCATGCTGTGGAGCGCGAAGCCGCGATCGTGCGACGCGTAAATGAGCTCCTCGGACGAGGGCGCGACGTTGGCGAGGATTCCGACCCAGCCAAAGGGATACTCGCGCTCGTAGCGCGTGAGGTGATCCGCGGGGACCGTCTCGCGCGAGACGCCGTGGAAGCCATCGCAGCCGGCGATGAAGTCGCACTCGAGCTCGATCGGCTCGCCCGCGATCGTGTAGCGGAGCTTCGGCGCGCTGGAGCTCACATCGTGCGCGCTCACATCCTCGACCTCGAAGTGGAGCCGAGCGCCGCCGGCGATGCGCGCGGCGATGAGATCCTTCACGACCTCCTGCTGGCCATAGACGGTGATCGTGCTGCCGCCGGTGAGCTCGTCGAAGGCGATGCGATGATCGTGGCCCTCGAAGCGCAGCGCGATGCCGCGATGGACGAGCCCCTCGCGATCCATGCGCTCGCCGATCCCGGTATCGCGCATCAGCTGCACGGTTCCCTGCTCGAGGACACCTGCGCGTACGCGCTTCTCGATGTACTCGCGGCTGCGCCGCTCGACGATGACGGAGTCGATTCCCGCGCGCGCGAGGAGATGCGAGAGCATGAGCCCCGCGGGCCCCGCGCCGATGATGCCGACCTGCGTCCGCTCCTTCATCGGCTATCTCGCGCGCGTCGTCGAGTTGA
>JBDSHG010000160.1:0-8046 GCA_039918615.1 Gemmatimonadaceae bacterium
CAGCGACGGGATTCGGGGCGCTGCCGTGGATGCGGAGCGCACTGCCGAACATGGAGTCTCGGATGTGAAAGAGGCCGTGGGCAACGCAACGTCGACCTTTAAGGATCGAGCCAGCGAATTCAAAGCCAATGTGGCCGACAAGCTCGAAAGTGGTGCAGCGAGCGTGCGGTCGCGTACGACGGGAACCGACGGGCTGGATAGCGCCATATCGACCACGAAAGAAAAGGTCGCTGGGGCTGGAGAACGACTAGCGTCCGGAATGGAAGAAACCGCCGGCTGGCTGCGCGGTGCCGACATGGCCTCCATGCAGCGCGGACTCGAACGGCAGGTCAAGGAAAGTCCTGCGCGCACACTCCTGATTGCTGCGGGAATCGGATATCTGCTGGGTCGCGCGTTCAAAGGCCGGGACGGCTGATGCTCGAGCGGAGCTATCGGCCTGAGACATCGAGCGTCGGCTCGCTTTTCCACGATCTGGTCGATGGATCACGGAGCTTGTTACGTCAGGAATGGCGGTTGGCAAAGTTGGAAACGGCCGCGCTTGCACACGAGATAGGAGTGGGACTGATCGAGACCGTCGTGGGTGGCGTTTGCCTCGCCCTCGGCGGTCTCGGCCTTATCTCCGGCTTGGTCCTTTCGCTGGCCGAAAGTTGGGTCGAGACACACGTCGCGCTCACGCTTGCCGTGAGTATCGCCGTCGTAGGCATCTTCGTCGCATGGCTCGCGAAGGCAGGGCTTGCACTCCTCGTCGAGACGGACGGTCCTGGCGAGCATCCACGGGAGATCGAGACATGGCGGAAACAGCAGCGGACGTTCGCCGCGATATCGAAGTAACTCGCGAAAGAATGTCTGACACGATTGCTCAACTCGAACAAAAGTTCGATTTGAAATCGATGGTGCAGAACAATCCACTACCCGCTCTGGCCATTGCCGCCACCGCCGGCTTCCTGTTTTCGCGGAGCTCGCGGGGAGCGAAGCGCGCCACGGCATCGACGATGAGTGGAGTGGTCGCGCGCGCTTCCGTCGGTGGAATCGCCAATGGAGTGGCAGAAAGACTCTTCGGAGGAGTTGCAGACGTATTGGGTGAGAAGGTCGATGGGTGGGTCGATGATATTCGTCACGTCATCGTTCCGAAAACAGATCGTGCCGGAATCTCTTCTGCTCGGTCGACGGACATGAGAGGCGAGCAGCGCGATGCCCGACGCGACTGACCATTCCATCAAGGAGATGCTCGGCCAGCTCGGTGCCGATTCCCGGCAACTTCTGTCGGGTGAAGCTCGACTTGCGAAACTCGAAGTCCATGAGGGCGCGCGTCATCTTGCGCGGGGCCTTGCGGGCGTCGCAGCCGCGTTGGCCATCGCTGTCATCGCGGCGACGGCGGCGACGGTGCTTGCGATCATGGTTGCAGGGAATCTTGCGGGTCACCTGTGGATTGGAGCGTTGATCGTCGGCGCATTGGAGATCTTGGTTGGAGCCGCGTTCTATAAACGCGGCCAAGCATCCCTGCGCGGGAAAGCCGCGACGAGCTAACGCGGGTCGGCACCCCACAACGCCGAGGCGAAAACCCCTCCCGTCGATGCTGGCGGCGCCCCTTCCACGCCCGTAAATTCCCCGCGTACCCACCCCCCGCGGGAGCGACCTCCAGTTGGCTGACTCGAATCAGGATCAGCTTCAGGCAGCACTCGGCACGACGTACGTCATCGAGCGCGAGCTGGGTCGCGGCGGCATGGCGACCGTATACCTCGCGCGCGACGCGAAGCTCCAGCGTCCCGTCGCGCTCAAGGTGCTCCAGCAGGACCTCGCCGCCACGCTCGGCCCCGAGCGCTTCCGCCGCGAGATCGCCACGGTTGCGCAACTCCAGCATCCGCACATCCTCGGCGTTCACGACTCCGGGGAGACTGCCGACGGCCTGCTCTGGTTCACGATGCCGTACATCGAGGGCGAGACGCTGCGCGATCGTCTCCGTCGCGAGCACCAGCTTCCACTCGACGATGCGCTGCGCATCACGCGCGAGATCGCGGGCGCGCTCGACTACGCGCACGATGCGGGCGTCATTCACCGCGACATCAAGCCCGAGAACATCCTGCTCACGAAGCGCGGTGACGCGCTGCTCGCGGACTTCGGCATCGCGCGCGCGTTGGCCGATGGCGCGTCGGCGACTGGCGGACAGTCGATCGGCCTCACGATGACAGGGCTCGCCGTCGGCACGCCGCAGTACATGAGCCCCGAACAGGCGAGCGGCGAGCGCTCGCTCGATGCGCGCAGCGATGTGTACGCGCTCGGCGCGGTCTGCTACGAGATGCTCGCGGGGGAACCGCCCTTTTCGGGACCATCGCAGCAGGCGGTGGTGGCGAAGATGTTGACGCAGGTTGCGCCGAGCGTGCGCGTGCTACGCCCCGGTGTGTCGGCGGCGCTCGACGCGGTGATCGCGCGCGCACTCGCGCGCACGCCGGCGGATCGGTGGCCGAGCGCGGGGGAATTTGGGCGCGCAATGGCGGCGGCGGAGCAGGCGTCGCACGTGTCCGCCGCGGCTCCGCCGCCGGCGGTGCCGAGGCGTCCATCGGGTGGCGCGCCGAACGTCGCGAAGAAAAGGAAGCTGCCCGTCGCGTCGCTCACGCTAGCGCTCGGATTTCTCATTGGCGCGGGGCTGCTCTTCGCGTGGCGCGCGAAGGTGAATGGCGGTGGCGCGAGCGATGCGGGATCCGCGCCGGGGGCGGTGCGCCTGGCGGTGCTTCCCTTCGAAAATCTCGGCGACACCGCCGATGCGTACTTCGCCGACGGTGTGACGGACGCTGTGCGTGGAAAGCTCACGGGCGTGCCGGGGCTCGCGGTGATCGGGTCGACGAGCTCCGGCGCGTATCGGCACACGACGAAGACGCCGCAGCAGATCGGCGACGAGCTGGGCGTCCGCTACCTGCTCATTGGGAAGGTTCGCTGGGTGAAGGAGGCGAACGGCACGAGCAAGGTGCAGGTGAGCCCGGAGCTCGTCGACGTGCGGAGCGCGACGGACACGTGGGCCGGGGCATTCAATGCGCCGATCACCGACGTCTTCCAGGTGCAGGCCGACATCGCCGACAAGGTTGCGCAGAAGCTGCAGGTGGCGCTGACACCGGCCGCGCAGCAGACGATCGCAGAGAAGCCGACGAAGGACGTCGTCGCGTACGATGCGTTTCTCCGTGCGCAGCGGCTCGAGAAGGAGGGCGGTCCGCAGGCGAGCGTGAAACGACAGGCCATCGCGCTGTATCGCGAAGCGGTAGGGCGCGATTCCACGTTCGCGGTGGCGTGGGCGGGAATGGCGCGGGCATACGCCAACCTCTACCTGTCGGGAGCGACCGACCAGAATCTCGCCGACTCGGCGGACGTCATCTCGGCGCGCGCGCTTGCGCTGGCGCCCGGGCTGGCCATCGCACATCGCGTGCGTGCGATCTATCTCGCCGGTATTCTCAACGACCGCGGCAAGGCGTTCACCGAGACGCAGGCCGCACTCGCGCTCGAGCCGCACAGTGCATTTGCGCTCAGCGGGATGGCCGCGGAAGAGGCGCGTGCCGGCCGCTGGGACGAGGCGATCGCGCACGATCTGCAGGCGGTCCAGCTCGACCCGCGCAACGAAAACTCGTGGCGAAGTCTCAGCGTCGATTACTACCGTTCGGGGCGGCTCTCGGAATCAAAGTCGGCACTCGCGCGAAGCGCCGCGATCGCGCCGAATAGGCTGGACGCAGTCGAGGCGGAGATAACCCGCGCGCTCGCGGTGGGCGATTTGCCCGGTGCGCGTGCAATCGCGGCGAGGCTGATCCAGGCGGGCGACAGTGCGGGATCCGTCGCGTACCTCTCGACCTATGGCGATTTCGGATGGATTTTCGACAGCGCGCAGACGAAGTACATGCTGACGCTGGGGGTTGCCGACTTCGACAACGATCGCGCGCAGCTGGCGTTCAGCCGCGCCGAACAGTACTGGTGGATGCACGACAAGGAACGCACGCGTATTTGGGCCGACACGGCGCGCATCGAGTACGCCAAGCAGTTGAAGGACTTTCCGAAGGATGCGCAACGAGTCGCGGACCTCGCGATCTCGCTCGCCTTTCTCGGGCGCCACGATGAGGCGATCGCCGAGGGCAAACGGGCGGCATCGATGATCACGCCGTCGGATGACGCGACGCTGGGGCCGTATCTGATCTATCAACTCGCGCGCGTCTACCTGGCGCTCGGCGAGAAGGACGCGGCCATGGACGAGTTGGAGAAAGTCATGGCAGTTCCCTACTACATGCCGCCCGCCTGGGTGCGCATCAATCCGGATTTTGCGCCGCTGAAGGGGAATCCGCGGCTGGAGAAGATTCTTGCTGGGGCGAAGGCTCTCTCGTAGCGTGATTCTCGCGCTGCTGACTCTTACCGCGCTTGGCGCCGCCCCGCACGGACACAAGGCACACAGAGCTTCGCCTCGGCAGTCGAGTCGTGATTCGCTCACGAGCGGGTACAGCTCCGTCTCTCCGCACTGGCCGCACATCCGCACGATGATGACGGACTTCTACTATAAGTGGACGCCGGCAGAGCGCGCGTGGGCAGGTCGCCACTACGACCTCGCGATGTCGGGCGATCTTAAGGCATGGCGCGCGCAGAATCCGACGGTGCAGCACTACAAGTACGTGCTCCTGCAGGCAGCCATCCTGCCGAAGACTTCGGGCAAGGGCGACCTCCAATCCGCGTGGCTCCCCGACATGTCGCGCTGGTACGCCGCGCATCCGCAGTTCACTATAGAGAGTGCATTCCTCCATCAAGCCGGACAGCCCGCAGACTCCGCGCATCGCCTGAAGCCGTGGGGGTGGGCGACCCCCACGTGGATCATCAATCCTGAGGATGCGGGATTGATCGCGTATACCACCGATCGCTTCCAGCGCGCGGCCGAGAGCGAGGATGGACTCTTCGTCGACTCGCAGGGCTCGGGTGACATCGCGAAGAACAGCAAGGGATCATCGGAGTATCCGGTGCCGTCGAAGTATCCACCGGAGCTCACAGGATACTTCACGCCGTACGCAAAGTTGCTCGCGACACTGAAGGGAGCGCTCGGGGCGAAGACGCTCATGCTCAACACCGGCCCCTATCGCTTCGCGCCGGATTCCGCATTTCTCGCCGCGGCGGGCGCAACGCACATGGAGAAGACGAACAATCCGATCAGCAGCGACCTCCCCGCGACCTGGGTGTGGATCGACAAACTGCTCGCGTCGGGAGTCTTCGTCGACTTCGTCGACGCGCACGATGCGGCCGACATGCCTGGTGTCGTGAAGCGCGGCTACGCCACGAGCGTCGAGGACGCCTTTCGGCGCATGAAGTTCGCCGAGCTCGCGAGCTACTACATGGTTGTGCCGCGCGCCCCAGACAGGCTCGCACTACAGCTCGTGAACATGTGGGATCGGCCGTATCCGCCGCTCTGGCTGAAGGCACAGGAGGCCAACATCGGACATCCGACTGCGGTTCGTCGCCTGGTGAGCGCCGGCGTCGTCGCAAATGATCCTGTTGGCCAACCGGTGAAGGTGTACACGCGTGATTTCGATCGGGCGCTCGTCATCTTCCGCGCACAGAGCGGCTGGGGCAAGCAGATCTACGGAGACGCGACAGGGGTGAGCTTCGCGCTCCCCGGTGGCGAGAAGTGGCTACCCCTCGCGCCCGATGGATCGCTGGGCGACGCCGTCACGAGCGTCAGCCTTCGGAATGGCGATGCGGCGATCGTCGTAAAGGCGAGCACGATCTCCTAGCTCGCTCGACTCTCCCCTGCTTCCGAGACGGTCGAGCATCGCCCGGAGATAGTACGTGGCGAGATGATCGCGATGCAGATAGCGGTCGAAGTAGTCACGCCCTGCCCTGGCGATCCGGGCGCGCTCTTCTTCGTGCGCGAGATAGTACCGGCACTTCTCGAGCAGATCGCCGAGATCGTCCTCGATGGCGACGTAGTGCACTCCCGGAATGAGCGGAACGTGCAGCGACGTCGCGTAGCGTGGCGAGATGAGGCACGTCCCGAGCCCCAGAAATTCGGGAACGCGGAAGGTAAACGGCCCGTTGCCGGGAAGATCGAGACTCAGCCGCGCTGACGCGACGTCGCGAAGAAATCGACTGTATCGCACACGCTTCCCTGCGCCGACGAAGTGAACGTCGCGTGCCCCGGAGAGAATGTCGACCGCCTTCGCTCGCAGCTCCCCATGGAACTTGTAGCCGAACCGTCCGAGCACGCCGATGCTGGCGCGTCCTTCGTAGCGACGGCGGAGTGGACCGTGGTAGCGATAATAGTGCTCGCTCGAGACTGAATACCCGCCGGGGATGATTCGCGGATCGGAATAACCCCGTACCCGATACTGGAATTTGAAATAGAGAGAGCACTGCGCAAGCGCGTCCTCGTTGATCCCATCCGCGTTATCAGCGTAGTCGACCATGACGGCGTAAACTTTGTCGTCGAGCGTAACGAGAATTCGGACGACGCCACGATGCGTCTGCTTGAGTGCTGCGACCTCGAGCAGATCGAGACGTGAGAAGGCACGTTTGATAGTGTCGGTGAAGGCGGCCGCAGGCGGCCATTGGTAGGTCATCGGCCAGGTGATGCCGACTCGTGACAGCTCGGCGCGCGACACGTCCCACGGCGCTGCCCTCGCGTGCGCGCTGGGTAGAAAGCGGTATGGAAGCTCGATGAGGCGATCGAGTACTTCGAGTTTCATTTGTATTGCCGTGGTGCAGGCTCGACAACGAGCGAGATGTAACTGTTCGTGACAGGATGGTAAGGGGACACTCTGACGGTCGGCTTCTTCGGAGGGCGTAATAGTCGCGAAGAGCGCCTAAACTCACCTTCGCTGGTCGCGGCGCAAAGGAAGCTTTGTGAAGGTCGCGAAGTGCCCGCGAGCCCGTCCCCTTACGCCGAAGCAGCCACTTCCCGCCACACCACCGGCTCGATGCGCGGAATCACGATCGTCCACGCGAGCACGCCGAGCAGCGAGAACCCGATCGCGAGGCCGAACGCGCTCGCGAAGCTCCCCGTGCGGTCCACGAGAAAGCCGGTGATCGCGGGTCCAGCGATGCCCGCGAGATTGCCGACGGCGCCCTGGAATCCGATCCAGCGCCCCGCCGCCTTCGGCCCCGCGAGCAGCTGCCCCACTGCGTACAGCGTCGTCGACGCGAGTCCGAAAGTGAATCCCGCGGCGAGGAGGCTGATGTCGAGCAGCAGCGGTCCGCCGAGCAGAACGCCGAGCAGGCACACCGCCGAGCCGATCTCGCTCGCGACCATCGTCGTGCGATAGACGCGATGCGGCGTCTCCCCCGCCTCGATCGCCCTATCGACCACGTATCCGGTCACGAACGCGCCGAGCGCGCTCATCGCATACGTGAGGCCGCCGATCACCGCCATGCGCGTGAGCGAGTAGCCGCGGATCTCCACGAGATAGTACGGCAGCCAGCCGAGCACGAAGTAGAAGATGTAGTTCGCGCAGAAGTGGCCCAGCCCCGCACCGATGGCGGAGCGCTGGCTAATGATCTCCACGAACGATGGGCCATCTGCTCTGACGTGCTTCTCGACGGCGCGCGCGGACTGTGTGCGCGCAGGACCGGCGAGCCACGGAATCAGCCAGAGGAGCGAGACCGCGCCGAGCGCGAAGAAGAGCACGCGCCAGCCGTAGCGCGCGAGGAGGATGCCGCCCACGAAGGTCCCGAACGCCGGACCGAGCGAGAGGCCGATCGCGATGTCGGCGTTCGACCTGCCACGCCGGTCCACCGAGACATTCTCCGCGAGAATCTTCGAGCTACATGGAAAAGCGACGCTCTCGCCGAGTCCGAGCACGAGCCGAAGGCAGAGGAGCGCAGCGAAGGTGCTCGCGAAGCCCGTTGCGATGGTCGCGACACACCACAAAGCGAAGCCCGCCGCGATGACTCGCTGCACCGGATACCGCTCGGCGAGCCACCCCGCACCGAGCTGGCTGACGGCGTACGTCCAGTAGAATGAGGAGAGAAGAATCCCGAGCTGCGTCGCGGAGAGATGCAGCTCCGTCGCGAGCACCGGCGCGGCCGTCGCGAGATTGC
>JBDSHG010000161.1:0-15350 GCA_039918615.1 Gemmatimonadaceae bacterium
GTCGACTGGATCAAGGTGATCGCCGCCGTCAGCGTCGTCTTCCCATGATCGACGTGCCCGATCGTCCCTACGTTTACATGCGGCTTCGTCCGCTCAAATTTCGCCTTGGCCATCACTCGCTCTCGTCAGTGTGATTCTCGCGACCGACCATTTTCGTGATCCCATATCACGACCATGTGCAGCGCGTACCGCCATCAAGCTCGCGACCGGGATCGAACCGGTGACCTCACCCTTACCAAGGGTGTGCTCTACCAACTGAGCTACGCGAGCGATGTCCCTGCTCGTTCGTCCCTCACCATCGCCGTCCGCGTACTCACCATACATCTCGGCAAGCGGGAGACGGGGCTCGAACCCGCGACATCAAGCTTGGAAGGCTTGCGCTCTACCAACTGAGCTACTCCCGCGAGAGAACCAAAAACATTTTCGCGCCGACTCTCTTTCTTTCTCGCCGTCGAACATTCGTTGCTACTGTCGCGCCACTTCTGCATCCGTTCGACCACCGATTAGATGGTGGGGGAAGGATTCGAACCTTCGTAGGCGTTAGCCGGCAGATTTACAGTCTGCTCCCGTTGGCCGCTTGGGTACCCCACCCTTTTTTCTCACGAAGCGACTCTGACGCCTCAGAAAAACCTCAGAACGATGCTGTGCACCCAACCAGAGCTGACGGCGAGAATCGAACTCGCAACCGCCTGATTACAAATCAGGTGCTCTGCCAATTGAGCTACGTCAGCGTGAGCTCAAATCAGCGCACGGCGTTTTTGCGCAAGACTCATAGAATAACAAGATCGAGGGGGTGCGTCAAGTTGACGAAGGGCGCGTATGTCGTGCTACCGCACCTTCTTCCACCGCGTCCCCTGCGGCGCGTCCTCGATCGCGATTCCCTTCCCGTCGAGCTCGCCTCGGATAGCGTCCGCAGCGGCAAAATCCCGCCTCGCGCGCGCCTCTCGCCGGGCCGTCAGCCGCTCCTCCACCCACGCCCCAAGCGCATCATCGACCTCGGCCGGCCCCGGCACGATGTCGAGCACCCCATTTACCAGCGCAAACGCCTTCCGCGCCGCTTCCAGCCCCGCTACGTCGTCCCCGCCCGCGTCCAGCTCGGCGTTGATCATTCGGATGAACTCGAACAGCTCGCCCATCGCCTCGGGGGCGCTCAGATCGTCGTTGAAGGCGTCCGTCGCGTTCTTCTCGAGCTCCGCCGCGAACGTCGACATGTTCGGGGTTCCGGCCGTCGCATTGGCAAGCCGCTCCGCGAAGTCGCCCACGCGACGCACCGCATTCGCCGACGCTTCGAGCGACTCCTCCGCGAGATTCAGCTGCTTGCGATAGTGCACCGAGAACATGAAGTGGCGCACCGCCGCACCCGAGATCCCCTGCGTGCGCAGATCCTCGACGTTCGCGACGTTGCCCACGCGTTTCGCCATCTTCGCGCCGTCCGTGAGCAGGAACTCGCCGTGGCTCCACATGCGCGCAAACGGCGCGCCATTCGCGCCCTCGGACTGCGCGATCTCATCTTCGTGATGCGGGAAGATGAGATCGACACCCCCCGCGTGCAGGTCGAGCGTGTCGCCTAGGTATTTCTGCGCCATGGCCGAGCACTCGAGATGCCAGCCCGGGCGGCCGCGTCCCCACGGAGAATCCCACGCCGCGCCCGTCTGTTCGTCCTCCGGCTTCGCAGCCTTCCACAGCGCGAAGTCGCGGACGTCTTCCTTGTTGTAGTCGTCGGCCGCGACGCGCGCGCCCGCGCGAATTTGCCGAGTGTCGAGGTGCGAAAGTTTGCCGTACCCGGGAAAGCGCGCGATGGCGAAGTACACCGACGCATCCTCCGCCTGGTACGCGAGCCCGCGCGCCATCAGGCGCTCCACGAGCGCGATCATCTCGGGGATGTGATCCGTCGCCTTCGGATAGAGCTCGGCCTTCTGGATGCGCAGAAAATCGCGGTCGCGAAAAAAGACCTCGGACACCGGCTCGGTGACCTCGCGAATCGTCTTCCCCAGCGCCACCGACCGCGCGATGATCTTGTCATCGACGTCGGTGAGATTCATGACCTGCTTGACGTCCCATCCATTGAGACGGAGCACGCGGCGCAGCAGATCCTCGAAGAGGAAGGTGCGGAAGTTGCCGAGATGGGCAGGGTTGTACACCGTGGGGCCGCACGTGTACATCCGAACGGTGTTTCCCTCCGCGGGAGCGAATGGCTCGACGCGGCGGGTGAGCGTGTTGTAAAGCTGCATGCTCATCCTGAATGCGTGATCGGCGCGCGGTGTGGGCGAAGGCGAGAAGCTACGCGGCCCGGTGCGCTTATTCAACGGCGCCACAGGTAGCGAGCAGTGCAAATATGCGAGCGCGCACGGACTGCGGCGCGCCAGAGGAGTGAATGGAGATGTCTCGAGCGTTCGTGAACGAGGATGCCGGCGGCAGGGATACGCCGCTGCGCAAGTTCGTGCTCCCGGATCGCGAAGATCCGGGCTACGACGAGGCCGCGGCGCTCGCGCTGCTCGAGGGCGCCGCCGAGGGCGACACCGAGAGCGCTGAGGTGGCAACCGGCTATTACTGGGGCGAGCGGAAGCTGCGCCCATATGTCGAACGCGCACTCGCGCGCGCGCGCGAGGCGGGAGAGGACGCCGCGATCCGCGCGGCCGAGCGCTTTTTGCGCTGAACGATGACGCCGTGCGCGAGGGCGACCGAACGCGTAGCAAAGGAAGGAGAGCCGAGAGCTCCGCTCGCCGCGTAGAGCACGGATGCGCCAGCGAGGGTGGAGCGGTACAGCAACGCGATGATGAGCCGCTGCTCGAGGGAGCAAAGCAGGTCGAGATCGTCGAGGAGCACGATTCGGCAGCGGTGCGCGAGCGCGTAGCCGAGCCGCGTGTAGAGCGCGCCGCGCTTCGCATGCGCCGCCGCGCCAAAATACGCAGCAGCGTCGGGGACCGGCACGCGCGCCCCCAGCCAGCGCACCTCGCCCGAATCCGGACGCATCAGCCCCGCGGCACAGCGCAGCAGCGTGGACTTCCCGCTGCCACGTTCGCCCTCGAGCGCGACGATCTCGCCCGGCCAGAGCGCGAGACTCGCGCCCCGGAGCACCGACACGGTGGCCGAACAGCCGCACGTGCCGGCGCGAAAGCTCCTGGTGAGCCGAGTAAGAGTGAGTGCAGTCATAGGCGGACATCACCCGCCCGCGCGCCAACCTGCGCGCGCGAGCGAACGACGATCAACTGTCCGACCGCTCGCGCGCGCGACGTTGCAGCGCGGCTGCGGCCACGGCGAAGAGTGCGGCGCCGGTTAAGGGGACGAAGTGCAGTGAGCTGCGCTCCGGATGCGGAAGGAACGCGAGCACCATGCAGAGCGCGCTCGCTCCGAGGGAGAGCGGAAGCGCAGCTGCGCGCCACCGCTCCGATCGGGAAACTGGCTTCGATACCAGCTGCACCGTTCCGGCCACGAGCTGTCCAACAGCGGATACAGTGGCGAGGATCACTACGAACATCGGCAGCCCGGGCCGAATCGCCCGCCTGAATGGCTCCGCCCACGGCGACGCGAGCGCGACGCACGCGACGACCGTGAGCATCACCATCGCACCCAGACTCGCTCGCCGCGAAAAGAATGCGCGCATCGCCTGCTACAGCGTGAAGGGTGTGGTGCAGTGCGCCGCGTACGATCCCTCGAGGCACGTGTTGTCGACGCCGCCGCCCGCTCCTCCGCCCGGACCGGCGCCGCCCCCAAAGAACTGGAAGGTGCCCGGCTGATGTTCCAGGACACACTTGAGCAACGCGTCCTCCGCCGCGCCTAGTTGCGCCAGCGCTGCCGCGAACTGCGACATGATGAGCGGCGTCACGGCTGGCATGTCCGCGATCACAAAGTCGAGGCCGATGACGATCGCTGCAGCCGCAGCGAAGCGCAGCCACTCTTGGGCGCACGCGCCGAATGCGGGAGAGGCCTGCGCGCTCGCGTCCTGTGGGGCGAGCGAAAACGCCAGCGCATACGCGACCCGACCGAGCACCCGATCCAGACCGCGCGGCGCCGGACGCTCGAGACGCACGGGGATCGCCGGCCCACCTCCGCCCTTCCCCGGCGTGGTGGGAGTGGTGGTGGTAGTAGTAGTGCTGTACGTGCCGACCAGCTGCCCCTTCTGCACCGCGCGCGTCAGCGACGCAGTGCGCAGCCATCCCGTACTCGTTTTCTGCCAGGCATACGTCGTCGTGCTGACGAGCGCGTTGTCCACATAGTGCTGAACAGCCGCGGGCGGCCCTCCGAAGTGCCCGTAGAGCAGCACGAGCGCATGCTGATGCTTGCTCGCATCGACGAATTTCTCGACGTAGTACCCGTCGCTCTTCGCGATCCCCGGAGCACCGTTCGCCAGCTGCAACCCCTGCCCCATTCCACCCGCTGCGATGCTCGCGCTCACTCCCGGAGCCGTCGCCAGCTCGCTCGGCTTGACGACGCGCAGCTGCTTCGTGCGCGGATCGACGATCGATGCGCTCGTTGTCGTGATGTACGCAGGCGCGCTTCCGGAGATTCCCGGCTCCGTGAACAACGGCGCCGATCCGCCGTCCCGCTCCCCGCACGCGCCCGCGATCAGCGCGGTTGCGGCAATCGCCGCGACTCCCATGCGATGCTTCATCTGTGGTGCTCCCGCGTGAGCCACACGCGCGCACTACCGACGCCATGCGTCGGCCGGCCGCCGTTCCGTCGTGCGCGCGATGGAACCAATGGTGATCGCCACCACGAGGAGACGCCGCTGCAGCGCCGCGCACGCACCCGGCGCGCCTCGAGAACGCGCCACGACGGGACATGCGAGACCAGTGCGTCTTCCGGGCTGCATTCGGCCATCGGCGCAATGACGGGCGCCACGACGTGCTCGATGCGCAGGTGCTGGACTGTAGACGACGCGCGGCGGCGCGACGTCCGGTGTACGAGGCGAGTATGCGCCGGACGCCTCGTCCGCTCGGCATCACTTTCACGCGCGCGCCATCACCTCGCGCGCTCCGTGCGAGGCGCTACTTCTTTCGCTTCGCCTGCTTGCTCTTCGCCAACGCCCGCACGCGCTTCCGGTGGAACGCGTCGATCGCCTCCACCACCGGCTCCGCATCGAAGCGCACCGGATCCGTCGCCGGCAGTCCCGTCTGCCGCTGCACTTTCGCGATCGCCGCGCGCGCCGCGCGCACGGAGAGGTCGTACGTGTTGAGCGACACCGCGATCACCGGCGCCGGCCGAAGATGCTTCACCAGCATCTCGTGCATCGCGATCAGCTCCGGCAGCGGCGGAATCTCGATCCACGGATTGTTGTTGATGTGCTTTCGCGACGGCTGCGCACACATCACCATCGCGTGCGGCAGCGAGCCGTGCATCAGCCCCACCGTAACTCCGGAATAGCCCGGATGGATGATCGACCCCTGTCCCTCCACGAGCACGATGTCCGCGCCAGTCGCCGCATCCAGCACCAGCTTCTCCGCCGCACCCGCGATGAAGTCCGCGATCACCGCGTCGACGCCGATCCCCCACCCCTCGATCAAAATCCCCGTTTGCCCTGTGCCCGCGAAGCGCACCTTCCGGTCGCGCGCCTCGAGCCCGTCACGCAGCTGCAGCGCCGACGTCATCTTCCCGATGTTGCAGTCCGTTCCCACCGTGAGCACGACGGTCGACAAGACCTTGCGCACACGCCCCATCGCCACCGGCAGATCATCGGGCGGCCGGCGCAGATCGTGAATCTCGACCTTCCTCTTCTCCGCGCGCGCCGCGAACTCCGGATCCGAGCCGATGAATGTGTGCAGCCCACTCCAGACATCGAGCCCCGCATCGATCGCCGCGAGGATCATCATGCGCCATTCGTCCGGCAGTTTGCCGCCCTGCGGCGCGACGCCGATCAGGAGCGCCGTCGGCTTGCGCTCCAGCCCTTCGGCCACGGTCGACACGACGGGGATGTCGCCACCGAAGCCGAGCACATCCTGCGAGGTCTTCCCCGCGCGGCGCGAGTCGATGACCGCGACCACACGCTCGGGCGTATAGCGGATGCAGGAGTTCGCGGTCTTGGAGCTGAGGGGGCCGAACTGTCCTTCGGCGATGACGAGGAAGCGGAGCTCTCTGGCCATGAATTCGGTTCAGGTTCAGGCGGTGCGCGCGCTGTCGCGAGCTTCCGCAAGTGAGATGACGTCGACGCCCGAGGGCGTTCCAACGAGCATGTCCGCGCCGGGAAGCGGCGCACGCACGACCAGCGCGCTGTTGCGCAGCTGGCGGCGAAAGCCCTGCCCTTCGTACACGCGGCCGATAAGTATGCGACGAATGATCACGTCGAGCACGGCGAGCGCCGGAACCGCGACGAGCAGGCCGACGGCACCGAGCAGCTGCCCCATGATCAGGATCGACATGATCGTCAGCACGGGCGCGAGCCGGATCTGCCGCGCCATGATGAGCGGCGAGATCACATTCCCCTCGAGCAGATGCACGACGACGCCCCACCCGATCACGGCGAGCGCCTGCCCCGCGCCGCCCTCGCCAAGCACGAACGCCGCGGGGAGCAGCGTCGAGATCAGCGTGCCGAAGAACGGCACGATCGCGACCAGCCCCGTGAAGAGCCCGAACGTCAGCGCGTACGGCACCCGCAGAATCGAAAAGCCGATCGCGGCGAGCCCGCCGAGGAGGAACATCGAGGTGAGCTGACCGAGAATCCAGGCGCGCAGCGTCTGCGAGATGTCCGCGAGCACGTTGCGCACGAGATCGCGATGCACCGGCGGGAAGAGCGAGATGAGCAGCTCGCGGTAGAGACCCGGCTGATTCGCGAGGTAGATGCTGAGGATCGCGACGACGACCACCTCGATCACGACGTTCACGACGCCGACGATCCTCGGAAAGAGCCCGCCGAGCGACGACGCGAGCTGCGAATAGCCGGCGATCAGCAGCTGCCCGGGCTTGTAAACGCCCTTGAGCGCGGTCACGCGCGCCGCGGCGTCATCGATCCCCTTCTGCCACTCGATGAGTCTGTCGGGGAGGGTGCCGAGCAGCGACTGCGTCTGCTGGATGACCACCGGCACGATGAGCCACATGAAGCCGACGACTACGGCGAGCGCGAGCACGATCGCGATGAGCAGCGCGTAGCGGCGCGGCACGCGCGTGTATCGCGTGACGACGTCGGCGAGCGCGCCGAGTGCGAGCGAAATCAGTATGGCGAGAAAGAGCAGCAGGAAGAGGTGCGCGGCCTCTCCCAGCAACAGCAGGAGCAGAACGGTGACGATGACACCCGTCAACACCGGGGCGATTTTGTATCGCCCGGTTCCCGCACCAGCCGTCACGGAAGCTTCTTCTGCTCTTCCGGCGCGTCCTCGATCTCGGCGTGCGCGATCTCCTCATCCGAGGATCCGCCGGCGCCGATCTGCTTGCTCGACGCGGGCGAGCCCGCGGGAAGCATCCCCATCTTCTGCTTGAGCGCGAGCAGCTGACTATCCGCACTCGCCGCACCCGCGCCCTTCTCGAGCACCTTGAAGTCGCTCGCGAGCTTGTCGCCGCTGAACTCCTCGTCGATCTCGACGTTGGCGAGCATGCGGCGCTCGTTGTCCTCGATCTTCGTCTCCATCCGCGAGAACGCCTCGAACGCGGACTTCTCCGACATCGACGACATCGTCTCCGCAATACGCGCCTGCGCCTCGGCGCGCTTCGCACGAGCGATGAGCAGATTCTTCTTGCGCTTCGCCTCTTCGATCTTGTCGTTCAGATCGCGAAGTGAGTTCTTGAGCTTCTCCGTCTCGGCGCGATGCTGGTTCCACGTGGCTTCGAGCTGCTGGCCATGCGTGCCGTGCTCGTTCTGGCGCATGAGCGCCTGCTTCGCGAGATCGTCGCGTCCCTCGCGGATCGCGAGCATCGCGCGCTGCTCCCATTCGGCCGCCTGCTTGAACTCGGCGTCGACCTGGTCGTGCAGCCGCTTCTCATCCGCGATCGACGCCGCGACCTGCTGCTTGGCTTTCGCCAGCTGCGTGCGCATGTCGACCAAAATCTGATTCAGCATCTTCTCGGGGTGCTCGGCCGAGGAGATGAGATCGTTGATGTTGGACTTGAGAAGCGTGGAGAGGCGGTCGAAGATGCCCATGGCTCAGCGTGCCTCGCGGTATGGCGCAAGCTCCCGCAGATGCGAGACCAGCGCCAACGTCATCGATTCGTACGCGGCAAGAAATTCTTCGTAATCGAGGTGCGACAACTCCATCGCTTCCGTGAGGACGATCGAGTCGCCCTCGATGCCATACGACCCGTGCACCAGCTCCGTCGCATTGAACTGGAGGAGGCGGCGCGAGAGCGTGGCGAGCGAGCTTTCGTCCTTGGGAAGATCCATCACCTTCAGGCGCAACAGCACGACCGGCGGCGAATAATGCACGACGACGTCGGCATCGAGCTGCCCACCGGGATGCACGACCCACATCCCCGGCTGAATCTCGGAATGGCTGGCTCCGTCGACCTCGAGCTTATCGAGAAAGCCTTCCAGGTCTTCTTTCGTTACCATGCCGCACCTGTCGGGAATCGTGAACAGTAAACGCGGAAGAACGCGCAAGTGCGCGTAGCTGGCCATAGAACGCGCAGATGCGCGTATCTGATCGACACTACGTCGCAATGGGCGCGGGAGTTTCTCCGGCCCGCAACAAGTAATCAGAGAAGAAGATAGCGCGGAAGCGACGGAGGCGACAGCGCGACTAGCGCGGCGCTGTTCGGATCTGCACGAGACGCTCTTTCGCGAGGCGGCGGCCGGTAGGCGTCGCTGCGAGGCCGCCGCCGGCCGTCTCACGGTAGCGCACGTCCATGTTGCGGCCGATCTCGCCCATCACGTCGATCACCTCATCCACCGGGATCGCAAAGGTGACCCCCGCGAGCGCCATCTCGATCCCGGCCAGCGCGAGCGCCGCGCCGGTCGCGTTCCGGAAGACGCACGGGAGCTCCACGAGCCCGCCGAGCGGGTCGCAGACGAGGCCGAGTGTTCCCTGCATCGTGAGGGCGACGGCGTGGCCGACCTGCGACGGCGTGCCACCAAGCATCTCCGTCGCGGCGCCGGCGGCCATCCCGGCGGCGGCGCCGGTCTCCGCTTGGCATCCACCCTCCGCGCCCGAGAGCGACGCGCGCTCGGCCACCACCGCGCCGATGAGTCCCGCAGTGGCGAGCGCATCGATGACGCGCTCGTCGCCGATCTTGCGATCGCGCGCGACGCCGGTGAGCACGGCGGGGAGGACGCCCGCGCCGCCGGCCGTGGGCGCGGCGACGATGACCCCCATCGCGGCGTTTACCTCCTGCACCGCCAGCGCGCGCGCGAGCACGTCGCTGAAGAGCGTGTTGGACATCGGCCCCGCACTCGACTGCGCGACGAGCAGCGCGTCGCCGCCAACGAGTTTCGATGCGGAGCGGAGATCGCCCTCGAGCCCGCGCTCCACCGCGCTGCGCATCACCTCGAGCGCGCGCCGGAGTGCGCCGCGAATGTCATCGACGGTCCGCCCCTGATCCTTGCTCTCGAGCGCGAGCGCGGTGGCGGAGAGCGTTTGACCACTCCCTTCCGCGTCGCGGATCGCATCGGCGAGCGACTTGTACACGCTACCCTCCCACCTTGTCGAGTGAGCGCACCCACTTGACCCAGTTTAGATCGTCGATCGCGGCGCGCGCCGCATCGCCCGGCGGCTCGTCGCACTCGATGACCATGAACGCGTCGCCGCCGCGCTCTTTCCGCGAGAGACGCATGGTCGCGAGGTTCACATTCTGATCCGCGAGGATCCCCGCGATGCGTGCGACGGATCCCCTCTGGTCCTCGGCGACGACGACGATCGTCGGCAGATGCCCCGTGATCTCGACGGGGTAACCGTCGATTTCGCTGAGGCGAATGCGGCCGGCGCCGAGCGATGAGCCGATGACCGTCGCGGTCTGCCCCGCGCGCTCGACGGTGATGCGGCACGTATTCGGATGCGAGTCGTCGGCGAGCGACGTCTTCTCGAACTGATAGTCGAGCCCCTCGCGCTCCGTGATGTCGAGCGCGTCGCGCAGCCGCTCATCGTCGGGGCGAAAGCCGAGCAAGCCGCCGGCGATCGCCTTGTCCGTGCCGTGTCCCTCGCCGGTGCGCGCGAAGGAACCGTGCAGCTCGATCTTCGCGCGCTCCGGTGTGCCGCCGACGAGCCCGCGCACCAGCAGTCCGATACGGCACGCGCCCGCCGTGTGCGACGACGACGGGCCGACCATCACGGGGCCGATGATGTCGAGCAGCGAGACCATGCGCTATCCCGCCTTCTGTCGTGCCGGGCGCGACGGTCGCGCGAGCAGCGGACGCAGATAGTGCCCCGTGTGCGACGCCGTCACCTGCGCGACATCCTCGGGCGTCCCCTCCGCGACGATGTCCCCGCCGCGCGCACCGCCCTCGGGGCCGAGATCGATGAGCCAGTCCGCCGTCTTGATCACGTCGAGGTTGTGCTCGATGACGAGCACGGTGTTTCCCTTCTCGACGAGACGATGCAGCACCTCGAGCAGGAGCCGCACGTCCTCGAAGTGAAGACCGGTGGTCGGCTCATCGAGGATGTAGAAGGTGCGCCCCGTGTCGCGCTTCGAGAGCTCGGTCGCGAGCTTGACGCGCTGCGCCTCGCCGCCGGAGAGCGTGGTCGCGCTCTGCCCGAGATGCACGTAGCCGAGCCCCACGTCGAGCAGCGTCTCGAGCTTCTGGCGGATGCGCGGCTGGTTCTCGAAGAACGACGTCGCATCCTCGACGGTCATGTCGAGGACGTCGGCGATGCTCGCGCCGCGGAAGCGGACCTCGAGCGTCTCGCGGTTGTAGCGCTTCCCCTTGCACACCTCGCACGGCACGTAGACGTCGGGGAGGAAGTGCATCTCGATCTTCACGAGGCCGTCGCCCTGGCACGCTTCGCAGCGGCCGCCCTTCACGTTGAAGGAGAAGCGCCCGGGTCCGTAGCCACGGATCTTCGCATCCGGGAGCTCGGCGAAGAGCTCGCGGATCGGCGTGAAGAGTCCCGTGTACGTCGCGGGATTCGACCGCGGCGTGCGCCCGATCGGGCTCTGGTCGATGTCGATGACCTTGTCGATGTGCTCGAGCCCCGTGATGCGATCGTGCTCGCCGGGGATGACGCGCGCGCGATAGAAGTGGCGCGCGAGATGGTTGTGGAGAATGTCCTCGATCAGCGTCGACTTTCCGGAGCCGGAGACGCCCGTGATCGCCACGAACAACCCCAGAGGTATCTCAGCAGTGAGATTCTTGAGGTTGTGCGCGCGAGCCCCTTCGATGCGGAGAGAAAAACCCTTTCTGGGCTCCCGGCGCGGACTGGGGATCGCGATCTTCATCTCACCACTAAGATATTTTCCCGTCAACGATGCCGGGTTGCGGATGACCTCGTCCACCGAGCCCTCGGCGACGATCAGCCCGCCGTGCTTGCCCGCGCCCGGGCCCATGTCGATGAGATAGTCGGCCTCGCGCATCGTCTCTTCGTCGTGCTCGACGACGATCACCGTGTTGCCGAGATCGCGGAGCTGGCGCAGCGTCGCGAGCAGACGCGCGTTGTCGCGCTGGTGCAGCCCGATCGACGGCTCGTCGAGGATATAAAGCACGCCCACCAGCCGCGACCCGATTTGCGTCGCGAGCCGAATGCGCTGCGCTTCTCCACCCGAGAGCGATTCGGCGGCGCGGCCGAGCGTGAGGTAGTCGAGGCCGACGTCGACGAGGAAGCGCAGACGCTCGCGCACCTCCTTGAGGATCGGACCCGCGATGTCCTTGTCGAGCCCCGGCCTCCCGTTCTCGCGCACGGGGACGCTATCGAAGAAGATGAGCGCCTCGGTGATCGGGAACTCGGTGACCTCGCCGATGTTCAACCCATTCACCGTCACCGCGAGCGACTCCGCCTTGAGCCGGCGCCCATGACACACCGGGCACGGCGCCTCGATCATGAACTCCTCGAGCTCCTCGCGCACACCGTCGGACGTCGTTTCGTTGTAGCGACGCTGCACGTTCGCGAGCACGCCTTCCCACGCGCTCTCGAAGTCGCCGCGCGCCGCGCCGGTTTCGACACGGAACTTCGTCTTTTTCCCCGACGAGCCGTAGAGAATCAGCGCGCGCGTCTTCGGCGTGAGCGTCCCCCACGGCGCATTGAGATCGAACTTGAACTGCTTCGCAAGCGCGGGCAGAATCGTCTTGCGCAGATGCCCGCTCGGCTCCCCCCACGGAAGAATGACGCCCTCGAGAATCGAGACGCTCGCGTCACCGAGGATGAGCTCTTCGGAGACCTCGTTCTGGACGCCGAGTCCGCCGCAGCGCGAACACGCCCCGAAGGGGGAGTTGAAGGAAAACTGTCGCGGCTCGAGCTCGGGGAGCGAGAGCCCGCACGTCGGGCAGCCGTAGCGCTCGGAGAAAAGCTGCGTCGCGCCGGTGTCGTGACGGACGACGTCGACGATACCGTCGGCGAGGCGAAGCGCCGTCTCGAGTGAGTCCGTGAGTCTGCCCCTGTCCTCTGCACGAGCCACCAGGCGGTCGACGATGACCGAGATGCTGTGGTTGTGCTGCTTGCTCAGCTTGGGCGGACTCGCGAGCTCGACGGGTTTGCCGTCGACGATCGCGCGCACGAACCCCTGCTTGCGCGCGCTCTCGAAGAGATCCTTGAACTCGCCTTTGCGGCCGCGCACGAGCGGCGCGAGCACTTCGACGCGAACGCCGTCGGGCCAGGTGAGCACCGTGTCGGCGATCTGCGACGCGCTCTGGCGCTGCACGGGCTCGCCGCAGTGCGGGCAGTGCGGCGTGCCGGCGCGCGCGTAGAGCAGGCGCAGGTAGTCGTAGATTTCGGTGACGGTGCCGACGGTGGAGCGCGGATTGTGGCCGGCGGTCTTCTGCTCGATCGAGATGGCGGGTGAGAGCCCCTCGATCGCGTCGACGTCCGGCTTCTCCATTAGCCCCAGGAACTGTCGCGCGTACGCGGACAGCGATTCGACGTAGCGGCGCTGTCCCTCCGCGTAGATGGTATCGAACGCGAGGGACGACTTCCCGGATCCTGAGAGTCCGGTAATGACGGTGAGCTTGTCCCGCGGGATCGTAACGTCGACGTTGCGAAGATTGTGCTCGCGAGCACCGCGCACAATCAGCTTTTCTTCGGGCATCCGGGAAACTTCACCAGCCACGGCTGGGATGACAAGACAGACGTTTCGGCCACGGCGTGGGGGCGCTTGCTGAACGGCATCTGAGTCGTCTTTAGATGCGGCCCTGTCCGCACTTACCCTCGACCACACCTGATGTCGCACACTGATGCCATGGTCGTCATGACCACGGTCGCCAGCGCCGATGAGGCCGTCACGCTCATCAAGACGCTGCTGGAACGACGCCTGATCGCCTGCGGCCAGATCGTGCCGGGCGTCCGCTCGCTCTACCGCTGGAACGGAAAGATCGCCGACGAGGCCGAAGTCATCGTCTACCTCAAGACGCGCGCGGCACGGCTCGATTCGCTCGAGGTGGCATTCGCGGAGCTGCATCCGTACAAGGTGCCCGAGCTGCTCGCGCTTCCGGTGACGGGCGGGCTCACGAAGTATCTCACGTGGATCACCGCCGAAACATCGCTGGCGCTCGCGTGAGCTTCACCGTTTCGAAGCGTGAAGGGATCGGCGCGGGAATCATCTTTCTCTGGCTCGTGGGGCTCGCCCTGCTCGCGCGACGCGAGCTGTTCGTCGGCGAGCCGGAGCAGATGGCCGAGGCCGCGCTGCTCGTCGTGCCGGGGAGCGCCTACTACGAGGTGATGAACGGCGAGACCCGCATCGGGTGGGCGTCGTCGTCGATCGACACGAGCGTGACCGGGATCAGCGTGCGCGACGTGCTCATCATCGATCCGCCGGACTCCGGCACGAGCGACCGACTCGCGGCGCGCGCGCGCGTGAATCTCACCCCCGGGCTGCGCCTCACCGACTTCACCTTCGAGCTCGGTGGCGATCACGGCCCGTACAAGGTGAGCGGGAAGATGAGCCAGGACACCTCGCTCACGCTCATCACGAATGCCGGCAAGGCGCATCCCGACACGGCGAGCGTCGCGGTGAAGCGCGCGCTGTTCTGGCCGACGACGGTGCCGCTCGCGCTCGCACTCGCCGCGCGGCCGAAGATCGGACGCGTGTACAAGTATTCGATTTACGATCCGACGAGCGGCACGCCCGAGGACATCCAGCTGACGGTTGTCGCCGAGTCGTTGTTCGTGATTCCCGACAGTGCGAAGATGGATGATGCGCGCCACACGTGGGTGGTCGCGCACGAGGACACCGTGCGCGGATGGCGCTTCGATCCGCAGAGCCCGACGATCATCAGCGGATGGATCGACGAGCGCGGGCGGGCGATCCAGGCGACGCCGACGGGCACCTTCACCATCAAGCGCACTGCGTACGAGATCGCGTTCCTGAACTGGTCGATCGAAGCGAAGAAGAGCGCCGCCGCGAAGAAAGCGCGACACACTCCGACAAACCGTTGATCACATGATTCAGCTCAAGGCGTTGACGAAGCGATACGGCACCTTCACGGCCGTGGATGCGATCAATCTCGATGTCCCGCACGGACAGCTGTTCGGCTTTCTCGGCCCGAACGGCGCGGGGAAGACGACGACGCTGCGGATGATCGCGGGAATTCTGCGACCGACGTCGGGGACGGTGCACATCAACGGCATCGATGTGGCGAAGGACCCGATCGCGGCCAAGGCGATTCTCGGCTACATCCCCGACCGCCCGTTCATCTACGAGAAGCTGACGGGCGCCGAGTTCCTGCGCTTCGTGGCGGGGCTGTACGGGCAGGATGGTCCGGTGATCGAGCGGCGGATGACGGAGCTGCTGACGCTGTTCGATCTGCTCGAGTGGCGCGACGAGCTGGTCGAGAGCTACAGCCACGGGATGCGGCAGAAGCTCATCATTTCGAGTGCGTTTCTGCACAAGCCGAAGGTCATCGTCGTCGACGAGCCGATGGTCGGCCTCGACCCGAAGGCCGCGCGCATTCTCAAGGATCTCTTCCGCGAGTACACGAAGCGCGGGCACACGATCATGATGTCGACGCACACGCTGGAGGTCGCGGAGACGGTGTGCGATCGCGTCGCGATCATTCAGGCGGGTCGCATCCGCGCTGCGGGAACGATGGACGAGCTGTACGAAAGCGTGGGCGCGGGGGCGAAGGGGCTCGAGGAGCTCTTCCTGCGACTCACCGGCGAGAACGCAGCGCGCGAGCTGGTCGAGGTTCTGGATGCCTGAGGGCACCACCGGCCCGCGTCGGACGAGTGCCGAGGTGACGGGACCGCGCCGGACGACGGGGCGGCAGGCGATCATCACGGTCATCGAGGGGACGACGGATCCCGCGCAGCGCGGGAAGAAGCCGAATCCGTCGTACAATCACCTGCTGC
>JBDSHG010000162.1:0-3845 GCA_039918615.1 Gemmatimonadaceae bacterium
GTATGGTCGCTGATGCAAAGGGGTGGAAGGGCACGTCGAGCCACAGCGCGACGACCAAGAAGTGCTATGCCGGCTTCGGAAGTCAGGCTGCTGCGACGACGCTCGACGGTATCATCACCTGCGATCCGTGATCTGAGGCGCTGCTCCCGCAGCGCACCCAGCTCATACAAACGCCTCGCGCTGATCCAGCGCGGGGCGTTTGTGCATCTCGCGCGCGTGGAAGAGGCGGTTGAGCGCCGAGAGATACGCCTCCGCGGCGGCCACCACGATGTCGACGTGCACGCCGTTGCCCGTGTAGACCGGAAAGCGCTCGCTGCGCTCCGCATCCGCGATGTGCACGTCGGGCGCCTCGGTGGAATGCAGCGACTCCTGCGCCCGCCGCTCGCGCACTCGCATTGTGACCTCGCCGACCGCGCTGATCCCCTCCGTCACCGCCGTCACGTCGAACTCCACGAGCTCCCCCGGATCACCAACGATGCGGTTGATCGCCGCGCACACGGCGTCCACGGGCCCCGTCCCCTGCGCGGACTCTGTGCGCACCTCGCCGTCGGGCCCCACCAACCGCACCGTCGCCGTCGGGATGAGCTCCGTGCCGCACGACACCTGCACGTGGCGCAGCACGAACAGCGGTGGTGGACGGCGCACCTCGCCGACCACCAGCGCCTCGAGATCGCGCTCCTCCACGACCTTCTTCCTGTCCGCGATGTCCTTGAAGCGCGTGAAGATGTGACGGAACTCGTCGTCGCTCAGCTGATGCCCCATCCCCTCCAGGCGCGCGCGTAGCGCGTGCCGCCCGGAGTGCTTCCCGAGCACGAGCGCGTTGCCATCGAGACCGACGGTCTCCGCGCGCATGATCTCGTACGTCATCGGGTTCTTCAGGACGCCGTCCTGGTGGATCCCCGCCTCGTGCGCGAACGCATTCGCCCCGACGATCGCCTTGTTCGGCGGTACCGGCACCCCGATGATCGCCGCGAGCAGACGCGACGTGCGCGCGAGCTGCTTCGTCTGCACATTCGTCACGGCGCCAAAGTGCTGCGCTCGTGTGTGCAGCGCCATCACGATCTCCTCGAGTGACGCGTTCCCCGCACGCTCGCCGATCCCGTTGATCGTGCACTCGACCTGTCGCGCGCCCGCGCGCACCCCCGCGAGCGAATTGGCGACGGCCATGCCGAGGTCGTCGTGACAGTGCGTGGAGATCGTGACACCGTGCGCGCCGGGCACGTGCGCGAAGATCCCCGCGATCATTGCCCCATACTCATCCGGCATCACGTAGCCAACGGTGTCCGGAATGTTGAGCGTCGTCGCGCCAGCCTCGATCGCCGCCGTCAGCACCTCGTGCAGAAACGCGGGATCACTGCGCCCCGCATCCTCCGGCGAGAACTCGACGTCGGCGCAACGCTCGCGCGCGAACGCGACCATCGTGCGCACGGCCTCGAGCACCTGCGCCCGCGTCATCCGCAGCTTGTACGTGAGATGGATGTCCGACGTCGCGAGAAAGGTGTGAATGCGGGCCTTCGCCGCCATCTCGATCGCGCGCCAGCACAAATCGATGTCCTCCCGATTCGCGCGCGCGAGCCCGCAGATCACCGGACCGTCCGCGCTCCCTATCTCGCCCGCGATCGCCTGGACGGCCTCGAAGTCGCCGCGCGACGCCGCCGGAAAGCCCGCCTCGATGATGTCCACCTGCAGCCGCGCGAGCTGCCGCGCGAGCGCGAGCTTCTCGTCCCGCGACATCGTGCAGCCGGGCGACTGCTCGCCATCGCGCAACGTCGTATCGAAGACGCGAATTGCGGCCGGCTCACTCATGCTCACGCCCCTCCCTGCCCCGGAACGCGTTCGCGAGGCTCGACGAACGGCATCTTCCGTCGCAGCTCGCGCCCGACCTTCTCGATCGGATGCTCCGTGTCCTTCTTCCGGAACTTCGCGAACTCAGGGCGGCCATTCCTGTTCTCGTCGATCCAGCGCTTTGCGAAGCTCCCGTTGCGCACTTCCTCGAGCAGCTCGCGCATCGTCGCGCGCGTCTGCTCCGTCACGAGCCGCGGCCCCGCCACGTAGTCGCCATACTCGGCCGTATCACTCACCGAAAAGCGCATGTAGTTGAGTCCACCCTGATAGAACAGGTCGACGATGAGCTTGAGCTCGTGCATGCACTCGAAGTACGCGACTTCGGGCTGATAGCCTGCGTCGACGAGCGTCTCGAAGCCTGCCTTCACGAGCGCAGACACACCGCCGCACAGCACCGCCTGCTCACCGAAGAGATCCGTCTCCGTCTCCTCCGCGAAGGTGGTGAGCAGCACGCCGGCGCGCGTGCATCCGATCCCCCGTGCATACGCGAGCGCGTCTGCCAGCGCGTGCCCAGAGGCATCCGCGTGCACCGCGATGAGCGCCGGTACGCCGCCGCCGTGCTGGTAGACCTCGCGGACGCGATGTCCCGGCGACTTCGGCGCGACCATGCTGACATCGACGCCCGCGGGCGGCACGATCTGGTCGTAGCGGATGTTGAAGCCATGCGCGAACATCAGCGTCTTCCCGGCGGTGAGATGCGGCGCGATGTCGCGGTCGTAAATCTCCTTTTGCGACGTGTCGCCCGTGAGGATGAAGATGAAGTCCGACTCCTTCGTCGCATCGGCGACGCTGAGTACGCGAAGCCCCGCCGCCTCCGCCTTCGCCTTGCTCTTCGACCCCTCGTACAGCCCGATGCATACGCTCACGCCGCTGTCCTTCAGGTTGAGCGCGTGCGCGTGTCCCTGGCTGCCGTAGCCGATGATGGCGACCGTCTTTCCCTTCAGCTGTCCGAGATCGGCGTCGCTGTCGTAGTACATCTGCGTCATGTCTTCTCCACGAACGTGAATGTCAGTTGGTACCGTTGATGCCGTCTGCCTGCGACAGCCACTGCTCGGGGCTCTGCGCGACGGGCGTCGTCACGATGAGATCGGACAAGAGCTCCGACGCCGAATGCGTCGCGCGTCCGCGCACCATCGCGATCCGCCCCGTGCGCGTCGCCTCCAGGATTCCGAATGTCGACAGCCGCTGCAGAAAGCCCTCGACCTTCGCGGGCGACCCGCTCAGCTCGAGCAGCATCGTCCCCATCCCGACGTCGGCGATCGTCGCGCCGTAGCCCAGCGCCACCGACACGATCGACTGCATGTTCCCACCTGCCGCGACCTTCACGAGGATCACCTCGCGCTCTATGGTCGGGTCGTGCGTCACATCATCCACTTGCAATACCTCCACGAGTCTCTTCAGCTGTTTGACCACCTGTTCGACATCCTCCTGCTCGACGACGATCGTCATTCGGCTCACGCCCTCCAGCTCGGAGCGCCCCACCGCGAGACTCGCGATGTTGAAGCCGCGGCGGCGCAGGAGACTCACCGCGCGATGCAGCACGCCGGGATGATCCTGCAGCAGCGCCACGATCGTGTGGCTCCGTGAAAAGCCCGCTGTGCTCTTCATGCGTTCGCCGTTGCCGTGACCATCATGTCACTGATGCTCTTCCCGGCCGGCACGATCGGAAAGACGTTCGCCTCGCGCTCAACGCGAAAGTCGATCACCACGGGCCCATCGTGCGCCCACGCGGACTCGATCGCCTCATCCGCCTCTTCCGGCCGCTCGACCTTGATGCCGCGCACGCCGTACGCCTGCGAGAGCATGGTGATGTCCGGCCCCGAGAGCTTCGTCCCACTATAGCGCGCGCCTTCGAAGAGCTCTTGCCACTGGCGCACCATGCCGAGGTAGCCGTTGTTGATCACGGCGATCTTCACGTTGCGCACGTCCTCCTGCACCATCGTCGCGATCTCCTGGTTCGTCATCTGGAAGCCCCCGTCGCCGACGATCACCCAGATCGT
>JBDSHG010000163.1:0-4163 GCA_039918615.1 Gemmatimonadaceae bacterium
GTATGGTCGCTGATGCAAAGGGGTGGAAGGGCACGTCGAGCCACAGCGCGACGACCAAGAAGTGCTATGCCGGCTTCGGAAGTCAGGCTGCTGCGACGACGCTCGACGGTATCATCACCTGCGATCCATGATCCATCGCGTCGCCGTTGGCGACGCTCCTGTCCCTTGTGGACGGGAAGCGCGGATCTGATCGTCGGATGTATGTTCCTCCACGTTCGGGTCAGGCTGATGCCTGACCCGATCGTGTTTCTCCCCTCGAGATCGACATGAGCTCCGCACCACTTCCCTCCGGCGTACAGACGAAAGGCTGGCGCGGCATCTTCACCGCCGAGCGCGTTGCGCTCTTTCTGCTGATTTTGGCGGCGGCGCTGCCGTATCTGTCGTCGCTCACCTTCGGCTTCGTGTACGACGACCTCGGCGTCATCGTCGAAGTGCCGTCGCGGCACACGTGGCTGGGCGTGGCCCAGGCGTGGGTGCAGAGCTATTGGGGGAATCCCGAGACGGGGCTGTATCGGCCCGTCGCGCAATTCATGTACGCGCTCCTCTGGAATCTCGGCGGAGGCGCGCCGTGGATCTTCCACCTCTATGCGATCGTGATCCACGTCGCGACGACACTTGGACTCTGGTGGCTGCTCGCGCGCGCGACGAACCGGTGGGCGGCGTTCTTCGGCGCGCTGTTGTTCGCGGTGGATCCGGTGCACGTCGAAGCCGTCGCTAACATCGTGAACTCGTCGGAGGTGCTGGTGGCGATGTTCGGCATCGCGTGCATCAGCATCGTCCTGCGCGCGTCGATGAAGAGCGATGGCGGAGTGGACATCGGCTGGAAGCCGGCGCTTCTCGCGGCGGGGGCGTATCTGCTCGCGATCGGCGCGAAGGAGAGCGGCGCGGGAATTCCGGCGATCGCCTTTCTCTGTCTGTGGGGATGGCGCGCATCGGATTCGGGGCGCCGGCCGACGCTCCGCGAGGTGCTCGTGGGCGGTTGGCGCGTGTGGGCGCTGTGCACCGTCGCGCTCGTGAGCGTGGTGACGGCGCGCCTCTTCGTGCTCGGCGGGCTGACGGTGAGCCAGCACTGGGTCACGCACGAGGTGCGCAACTTCACCTTCGCGCCGCGCTTCTGGACGATGACGGCGGCGTGGCCGCTGATCGGGCGGCTGCTGATCTGGCCGAGCAAGCTCAGGATGCACTACGGATCGGACATCGTGACGCCGCTGACGGTGCCGACGATCTGGGCGGTGCTGTCGTTGGCGACCGCGGCGATCATTGTGGCGTGCGCGGCGTGGATCGCGCGCCGGGGCGACCGTCGTCCGCTCGTCGCGATCGCGTGGGTGGCGATCGCCTTTTTCCCCGCATCGAATCTGCTGGTACCTACGGGACAGCTGCTCGCGGAGCGGACGCTGTATTTGCCGAGCGTGGGAATCGCGCTGCTGGTGGCGTGGGGGACGAACCAGCTGTACGTGGCGGTGCGCGACCTCGGGCTGGGGACGTTCGCGGCGCAGCTCGCGACGGGAGTGCCGCTGGCGGCGATTGCGGTGGGCGGACTGCTGGTGACGTATCCGGAAGTGATTCCATGGCAGACGAACTACACGCTCTTTCTGCATGGCATCGAGCAGGCGCCGCGCGCGTCTCGTCCCTGGCAGCTGATGGGCGACCTGTACGCGAACCAGGGCGATCACGCCAAGGCGATCAAGTATCTGCAGCGCGCACACAACCTCGAGCCGCAGAACGACAACATCGTGTTTTTCTATTCGGAGCAGCTGCACGCGATCGGCGCGTACGAGGGCGAGCTCGCGCTGCTGCGCGATGCGGCGAAGGAGAATCCAGCGAGCGAGCAGACGTGGGTGATGTACCTCGTCGCGCTGGGCACGCGCCGCGGCCCGGACTCGGTGCTGGCGGAGCTCGCACGCGTGCCTGCGCACGACTCGACGAGCCTGAACTGGCACGCAGTGATGAAGGGGGAGGCGTACTTCAACAAGGATCTCCCCGACTCGTCGATCGCGGTGTACCGCGCGGCGCTGGTGCAGCAGCCGCACAGCGGCAACCTGCATTATCTGCTGGCGAACATGCTGCGGCAGACGGGAAAATTCCCCGAGGCGGCGAAGGAGCTGGCAGTCGCGGACTCGTTGAAGGGCGCGAGGCCGGAGGCGATCCTGCGCATGAAGTCGGAGCTGGCCCTGGCGAGAGGGGACAGCGCGGGAGCGCGGAAGGCGATCAGCCAGGCGATCCGGATCGCACCGCAGGACAGCTCACTGGTGATCTTCCAGAAGACGCTCGGGCGAGCCAGCTGAAGGGAGCCTGAGCCCCGTTACGGCGCGCCCGCGTGACGCGCCGTGAGAACGTTCTCCACGCGCTCCGCCAGCGCTTCCTTCGCCGTGACGTGTATCGCGATGAGATTCCCCGAGACGATGTAGCGCGGCCGCTGGCCGGTCGGCTGCGCGGGATTCGGTATCGTGTCGAGCTTCGCGGCATCCTTGGCGCGCTCCGCGGCCGTCGGATAGACGTATATTTCGAGCGGGCTCCCGCTCACGGCGAGGAGGTCGCCGGCGAGGGAGAGCCCCGCGTGATGTACGACGCGGTCGCTGTCGCTCACGACGAGCCCCGCCTCACCGAGCCGCTTCACGATCTCGGCGCGATTCCACTCGTCGGTTTGCGCGGCGAGGCTTTCGTCGGCCTTCGCCGCGACGGCGGAGTCCGCGCTCGGCGCTTTTTGCAGCGGCACGTCATGACGCGAGCATGCCACCAACGACAGCGCCGCCGCAAGCGCGAG
This sequence comes from Gemmatimonadaceae bacterium, assembly GCA_039918615.1. Taxonomy (GTDB): domain Bacteria; phylum Gemmatimonadota; class Gemmatimonadetes; order Gemmatimonadales; family Gemmatimonadaceae; genus FEN-1250. The sequence goes on from JBDSHG010000163.1 coordinate 2,765, forward strand.
CGCGCGAAGCCGCGTCACACCGTCTTTATCTCCGCCACCAGCCGCGACAGCGACGCTTTCGCATCGCCGAAGAGGAGGCTCGTCTTGTCGTTGTAGAACAGCTCGTTCTCGATGCCGGCGAAGCCGGGATTCATGCTGCGCTTGAGCACGATGACGTTCTGCGCCTTGTCGGCATTCAGGATCGGCATCCCATAGATCGGGCTGGTCTTGTCGTTGCGCGCGGCAGGATTCACGACGTCGTTGGCACCGATCACGAGCGCGACATCGGCACGCTCGAACTCGCCGTTGATCTCATCCATGTCGTAGAGTCGATCGTAGGGAACGTTCGCCTCGGCGAGGAGCACGTTCATGTGTCCCGGCATGCGGCCGGCGACAGGGTGGATCGCGTACTTCACCTCGCCGCCCTTCTTCTCGATGAGCTCCGCGAGCTCGCGCACCTGATGCTGCGCCTGTGCCACCGCCATCCCGTACCCCGGCACGATGATCACGAGCTTCGCGTAGGCAAGCTGAATCGCCGCGTCCTCGGCGCTGATCGAGCGCACGCTGAGCCCCGTCGCGGTCTTCGCGGACACGGTGGGGGCGGCGCCGAACGCGCCGAAGATCACGTTGTTGAACGAGCGGTTCATCGCCTTGCTCATCACGATCGACAGTATGAATCCGGATGCGCCATCGAGCGCGCCCGCGATGATGAGCACGTTGTTTCCGATCGCGAATCCCGTCGCCGCCGATGCGAGCCCCGCGTACGAATTCAGCAGCGAGATCACGACGGGCATGTCGGCCCCGCCAATCGGCAGCACCATGAAGATGCCGATGAGCAGGGCGAGCCCGATCATCGTGTAGAAGACGACCGCATTCTCCGGATGCACGATGAGATACGCGAACATCAACACGGTGAGCGCGAACAGTGAGATGTTGACCGCGTTCTGTCCCTTGTACGTGACCGAGCGACCGGTCACGACCCCCTGCAGCTTGCCGAACGCCATGAAGCTGCCGGTGACGGTGAGTGCGCCGAAGAGCACCTCGAAGCCCACCGCCGCCATCTTCCCGGTGCCGAGGTCCACGCCGTGCAGCCAGTACTCCGCGACGCCGACGAGCGTCGCCGCGAGCGCTCCGAACATGTGCGAGATCGCGATACGCTGCGGCATCGCGGTCATCGGGACCTCCGTCCCCATCGGGATGCCGATGATCGTGCCGAGTATGAGGCCGCCGGCGATCCAGTCGAAGCGCACGATCTCGTGCTGCACGAGCGTACCGACGATCGCGAGCAGCATGCCCACCGCGGCGTATTGCATCCCTCGCCGCGCGCTGTCGGGCTTCGTCAGGCTCCTGAGCCCGAGGATGAAGAGGATCGATGCGACGAGATAGGTGAGCTGCGTGAAGGTCTCGCGCATTACTTCCC
>JBDSHG010000164.1:0-12574 GCA_039918615.1 Gemmatimonadaceae bacterium
GCGACGAAGGCGTTGCTCGCCTCGGTGACCTGTTGTACCGCGGCCTGCGGCGGCTTCGCGCCGCCACCAGCCTGTTGTGCGTAGCCAAACGGGGTGAGGTTGAAGCCTGCGGCGACAACCAGCCCACCGATGAACGCGACGACGCCGACCGCTAGTCGCGTGGAGAATCGAGATGCCATTGCGAATGCCAACCGTGTAGAGGGTTACTCGTACTACACCACGCGCCGCCGGCAAGTTTCGTTGCCGGCGGCGCGGGTGTCGACTCGCTTACTTCTTTTCTTCGTCCACAATCTCGTAGTCGGCATCGACCACGTTGTCCGAGCCTTTCGGATTCGCCTGGGCGCTGGCCGTCGCCGCTTCCTCCGTCGCGGTCGTGCCCGCATCCTGCTCACCCTGCGCATACAGCGACTGTCCCGCCTCGCTGTAGACCCTGCTCAGCTCTTCCTGAGCGCTTCGGATCTCGGAGAGATCATCGGCCCGGAGCGCCTTGCGCGCCCGCTCCACTGACGTCTCGAGCTTCGTCTTCAGCTCGGCGCTGAGCTTGTCGGACCACTCCTTCGCGTTCTTCTCGACCTCGTACGTGAGGCTGTCGAGGCGATTTCTCGTGTCGATCTCCTCGCGCTTGCTCTTGTCGGCATCCGCGTTCTGCTCGGCATCCTTGACCATCTTCTGGATGTCGTTCTCCGACAGCCCGCTCGACGCCTCGATCCGGATTTTCTGCTCCTTCCCGGTCGCCTTGTCCTTCGCGGTCACGTGGAGAATGCCGTTCGCGTCGATGTCGAATGTCACCTCGACCTGCGGCATACCGCGCTGCGCCGGCGGAATTCCGGTGAGCTGGAATTTTCCGATGGTCTTGTTGCCACTGGCGAGCTCGCGCTCACCCTGCAGCACGTGGATCTCTACCGTCGTCTGGTTGTCCTCGGCAGTGGAGAATACCTCGGACTTCTTCGTCGGGATGGTCGTGTTCCGCGGAATGAGTACCGTGGTCACGCCGCCCAACGTCTCGATGCCGAGCGAGAGCGGGTTCACGTCGAGGAGAAGAACGTCCTTCTGCTCGCCGGTGAGCACCGCGCCCTGAATGGCCGCGCCGATCGCGACGACCTCATCGGGGTTGACGCCCTTGTGCGGCTCTTTCTTGAAGTAGTCCTTCACGACCTGCTGCACCTTCGGAATGCGCGTCGAGCCGCCGACGAGGATGACCTCATCGATCTCCTCGGGCTTCATGCCGGCATCCTTGAGCGCCTGCTGCATGGGCGGGATCGTGCGCTGGATGAGATCGTCCACCAGCTGCTCGAACTTCGCGCGCGTCAGCGAGTAGTTCAGATGCTTCGGACCGCTCTGATCCGCCGTGATGAAGGGCAGGTTGATGTCCGTCTGCTGCGTACCCGACAGCTCCATCTTCGCCTTCTCGGCGGCTTCCTTCAGGCGCTGAAGCGCCATCGGATCCTTGGAGAGGTCGATCGCCTGGTCTTTCTTGAACTCGGCGACGAGCCAGTCGATGACGCGCTGATCGAAGTCGTCACCGCCCAAGTGGGTGTCACCGTTGGTGGACTTCACTTCGAACTGACGCGAGCCTTCGACGTCGTAGAGCTCGAGCACGGAGATGTCGTACGTGCCGCCACCGAGATCGAACACCGCGACCTTCTCGTCCTTCTTCTTGTCGAGACCATACGCGAGTGCGGCGGCCGTGGGCTCGTTGATGATGCGCAGCACGTCGAGGCCGGCAACGCGACCTGCGTCCTTCGTGGCCTGGCGCTGCGAATCGTTGAAGTATGCGGGCACGGTGACGACCGCCTTTTCGACCTTGTGGCCGAGGTAGTCTTCAGCGGTCTGCTTCATTTTCTGGAGAATCATTGCGGAGATCTCGGGCGGCGAATAGCGCTTGCCCGCAACCTCGATCATCGCGACGTCGTTGGGCCCGGCGACGACCTTGTAGGGGACGCGCTTGGTCTCTTCCTGCACCTCGGAGATCTTGCGGCCCATGAAGCGCTTGATCGAGAATATGGTGTTTTGCGGGTTCGTAACGGCCTGGCGCTTCGCGACCGTACCGACGAGCCGCTCGCCGTCCTTGGTGAAGGCGACGACGGAGGGGGTGACGCGTCCGCCTTCCGAATTCGGAATGACGATCGGATCTCCGCCTTCCATGACGGCAACGACGGAGTTCGTCGTGCCCAGATCAATTCCAATTACCTTTTCGGCCATGACAAGCCTCGAATGTGTGTGAAAGCGTGGGTGGGCGCGCCAATGGCGCTTGCCCTGCCATATGTCAAACCCAATCCACGCGAGGATTGTTCAGCGCAATTGGGGTGCCTGAGATATGAGCCGTTTTGACAGGTCCGGCGAAGGGAGTTGTCTTATCTCTGTAACTGTGGAGCGTTTAGCGATCTTCGTCGCTGCGGCTGAGTGCGCCTTTCCGGCATGGAGATTGGTTGAATGATCCCGTTGAGCGACGATGTCGGGTCGGCACGGAGACCGGCGATGACGTATCTGCTGCTCCTGGCTACCTGGGCCGTGTGGCTGATCGTCCAGCGGGCGGGCTCAGACCCGTACGTACTGGCGATGACCGTCTGCAACTTCGGGATGGTGCCCGGCGAGCTCACGCATCGCGCCGCGCTCGGCTTCGCGGTGGCGATCGGGCCCGGGATGGCGTGCGTGATCGACAACGATTCGATCAACCGTCTCACGCCGCTTCTCTCGATATTTCTCCACGGCGGGTGGGGGCACATCATCGGCAACTCGATCTACCTCTGGGTGTTCGGGAAGAACGTCGAGGGGAGCATGGGGTCGGTGCGCTTTCTTGCCTTCTATCTGGTGTGCGGTTTCGTAGCGGCTGCGTCGCACGTGGCGGTGAACCCGTCGTCCGCCGTGCCGACGGTGGGCGCGTCGGGCGCGATCTCCGGGATTCTCGGCGGCTATCTGCTGCTGTTTCCGCGCGCGCGCATCCGCATGTACTTCCCGCCGATCTTCTTCTTCTCGATTCCGGCGGTGCTCGTGCTCCTCTTCTGGTTCGGGGAGCAGCTGCTTTCGGGGCTGCCGCAGCTCTCGGCGGTCAATACCAATGTGTCCGGAGGCGTGGCAGTGTGGGCGCACGTCGGCGGCTTTCTCGCTGGGGTCGCCCTCATCCGACTCTTCGCGAAGCCGGCGGCTCCGGGGCGCAATATGGGAACGTGTAGTCCCTGAGCAAGAGCGGGCGTGTAGGTACACAAGCGTTAACTGATTGGTAAAACGAATTGAACGGAGGAGAAGCACGGATTGAACGGATAGAAGCACAAGCAGTGATCCGTTCAGTCCGTGAACTTCATCCGTTTTCATCGGTTTCCCAATTCTTTGAACTCGCCGCTACTCGCAGCTGAAAGCCACCCCGGACCTGACGTATGCGCCGTGTAAAGGGGTTGGCCGAGAGGGCGGGCGGCGGGTAGCTTCATGTTACGAACGTGTGACCACCCCCACCCGATGATTCGATAGCCGTGCGGCTCATTCCACGCGACACCGCGTTCTTCGAGATGTTCTCCGATCTCGCCAGGCACGCCACGACCTCTGCCACCCTCCTGCACGATCTGTTTGCCGACCCTATCCATCTCGAGCGATACGTTGCCGAGATCAAGGAGGTCGAGCATCAGGCGGACGACATCACGAGAGATGTGATCGGGCGGATCGACAAGTCGTTCGTCACGCCGATCGACCGCGAGGACATCCATCTCCTCGTGTCGCAGCTGGACAACGTCGTCGACCTGATCGACGGCACGGCGAGGCGGGCGGCGATGTTCCACATCACCGAGGTGAAGGAGCCCGCCAAGCGGCTGTGCGACGTGCTCCTTGAGGCGACGCGGTCGATCGAGAGCGCGGTGATGAACATGCGCGACTCGAAGCACGTCGTGATGCGCGGGCGGGAGATCAAGCTCAAGGAGGAGGAGGGCGACGCGCTCTACCATCAAGCAGTGGGCGCGCTTTTCGCCGGCACTCCGGATCCGCTGGAAGTGATCAAGTGGAAGGAGCTGTACGACACGCTCGAGCGGGCGCTCGATCAATGCGAGGACGTGGCGAACGTGCTCGAGAGCATTGCGTTGAAGCACGCGTAGCTCGTGGTTCACTACGTCCTCGCGATCGTCGCAGTCGCGTTCCTGTTCGATTTCAGCAATGGCTTCCACGACTCGGCGAACTCCATCGCGACGGTCGTGGGCACGCGCGTGCTCAAGCCGCTGCAGGCCGTCGTCTGGGCCGCGTTCTTCAATTTCGCGGCCGCGTTCATCGTCGGCACCGCAGTGGCGAAGGCGGTGTTCACCGGGTTCGTGCCGCCGGCGATCGTCGACCCGAACGTGATCCTTGCGGGGCTGCTCGGCGCGATCGCCTGGAACATCGTCACGTGGAGTATCGGTTTGCCGTCGAGCTCGTCGCACGCGCTGATCGGCGCCTACGCGGGGGCCGCGGTGGCGAAGGCGGGGCTCGGCGGGTTGGTGCTCGCGAACGGGAAGTGGCCGACGACGCTGCTTTTCATCGTGCTCTCGCCCGTGATCGGCGCCGTGCTCGGCTTCATGCTGATGACGGCAGTGTACTGGATTTTCCAGAAGATGGCACCGGCGCGCGTCGACCGATTTTTTCGTGGCGCGCAGCTCGTGAGCTCGGCGCTCTTCTCGCTGTCGCACGGCGCGAACGACGCGCAGAAGACGATGGGGATCATCGTGGGTCTGCTCGTGACGAGCAAGGAATTGTTCGCGGGGCAGACCGGGTGGATGCACCACATGTATCTCCAGAACGGAAACTCGATTCCCGCGTGGGTCGAGATGGGCGCGTACAGCGCGATCTCCCTCGGCACGCTGTTCGGCGGATGGCGTATCGTGCACACGATGGGGAATCGCATCACGAAGCTCCGCCCGGTGGGCGGCTTTTGCGCAGAGACCGGTGGCGCGCTGAGCATTTTGCTCGCGACTACGCTCGGCATTCCTGTCAGCACGACGCACGCGATTACGGGTGCGATCGTCGGCGTAGGGGCGACGACGCGGTTGAGCGCGGTGCGATGGGGTGTGGCGACGAAGATCGTGTGGGCGTGGATCCTGACGATTCCCGCGGCCGCGGCCATGGCGGCGTTGTGTTGGGTCATTATCAGCGCGGTTCACCCGTTGTAATCGGGGGCGAAGGAAGGACGAACCCGATGTAACGGATCGCTCGTGACCGATTCGTGACGCATCGATTCCGGCTATCATCCTTATACTGTGTGTTGATGCTCTTCCTCGCCGTCCGTGCGCTCCGCATGGGCGGTTTGCTTTCGGCAATGACGAATGGCAGACCTGACGCTATCCGCTCCTCCAATCGTGCTGTCGCCTCAGCTCTACATCAATCGTGAGCTGAGCTGGCTGGAATTCAATTCGAGGGTGTTGCACGAGGCGTTCGACGAGAGAAATCCGCTGCTCGAGCGGCTCAAGTTCGCGGCGATCTTCAGCACGAATCTCGACGAGTTCTACATGGTTCGCGTCGCGGGGCTTCGCCGACAGCTCGCCGCGAACGTCACCGTCACCGCACCCGATGGTCTGTCGCCGCAGGAGCAGCTCGAGGCGATCGGGGTGCGCGTGCGCCAGCTGCTCGCGCAGCAACTGCAGCTTCTGCACGAGCAGCTCCTTCCCGCGCTGTCGCAGCGCGGAGTGCGGCTCGTGCCCCTGGAGGAGATCACGGCGGCGGAGTGGCAACGGCTCGACGAGTACTTCGAGCGACAGGTCTATCCGGTGCTCACGCCGCTCGCGGTCGACCCCGGGCATCCCTTTCCGTATATCTCGAATCTCTCGCTCTCGCTCGCGGTGGAGATTCGCGATCCGGATACGCAGGAGGAGCACTTCGCGCGCGTGAAGGTGCCGCGCAGCCTCCCGCGCTGGGTGAAGTTCGGACGGCCCAACCAGTTCATACCGCTCGAGCAGCTGATCGGCATCAACTTGCGCGCGCTGTTTCCGGGGATGGAGGTGCGGAACTGGTACGCGTTCAGGATCACGCGGAACTCGGACATCGAGCTGCTCTCGTCGGAAGAGCCGGACGACCTGCTGGCGACGATCGAGGAGCAGGTTTTCCTGCGCCGCTTCGGCGAGGTGGTGCGTCTCGAGGTGCAGTCAGGGACGCCGCCGGAGATGCGCTCGTTGCTGCTCGACGAGCTGCGCGACGATCGCTTGCCTCCGCACGCGACGCTGACCGAGGCCGACGTGCACGAGATGGGTCCGTTGCTCGAGCTCGGCGATTTGCGGGAGCTCGCGTCGCTGGAGATCCCGGAGCTACGCGATCCGCCGCTCGTGCCGAGCACGCCGCCGAGGCTGCGCGGGGTCAATGGCGGGATGTTCGACGTCATTCGGCAGGGCGACGTGCTCGTACATCATCCCTTCGACTCGTTCCAGACGACGGTGGAGCAGTTCATCGAGCGCGCGGCGGAAGACGACGATGTGCTCGCGATCAAGCTGACGTTGTATCGCACTTCGGGCGATACGCCGATCGTTCGCGCGCTCACGGAGGCCGCGGAAAGCGGGAAGCAGGTGGTGGTGCTCGTCGAGCTCAAGGCGCGCTTCGACGAGGCGAACAACATCACGTGGGCGCGACAGCTCGAAAGCGCTGGCGTACACGTGGTGTACGGGATGATGGATCTCAAGACGCATACGAAGACCTGCCTCGTGGTGCGGCGCGAGGCGGATGGAATCCGGCGCTACGTGCACGTCGGCACGGGGAACTACAACTCGAAGACGGCGCGGCAGTACACAGACCTCGGGCTCTTCACCTGCAATCCGGAGATCGGCGCGGACCTGAGTGACCTGTTCAACTTTCTCACGGGATTCTCGCGGCAGCGGCACTACCGGAAGCTGATCATCGCGCCGGGTGACATGCGCGCGCGCTTCCACGCGCTCATCGCGCGCGAGATGGAGCACGCGCGCGCCGGGCGTCCGGCGCGACTCATCGCGAAGATGAACGCCCTCGCGGACCCCGAGGCCATTCTCGCGCTGTACGAAGCCGCGCAGGCCGGCGTGATCATCGACCTCATCGTGCGCGGCATCTGCTGCCTCAGACCGGGGATCGAGGGGATCAGCGACAACATCCGCGTCACCAGCATCGTCGGGCGTTTTCTCGAGCACTCGCGGCTCTGGTATTTCCTCAACGACGGCGAGGAGGAGTATTATCTGGGCTCCGCCGACTGGATGCCGCGCAACTTCGAGCGCCGGGTGGAAGCGGTCACGCCGGTTGAGGACAAGGCGCTGCACGAGCCACTGGCCACGCTGCTTGCGACGTACCTGCGTGACAACCGAAATGCGTGGACGCTGCAGCCCGACGGGTGCTACCGGCAACTTGAGCTCGATGGCGAGGCCGAACGTCAGGCCCAGCTCATCATGGTGAGCTCTACGTGGGGGAGCGCGCCGCTCGATCCGTAAGCGCGGCGGCGGTGTGCGCCACGCGCGACCCTACGATCTCCACGGGCACGCCGGCGATTTTTTCGAGGAGCTGCGACTTGCGGCTCGCGCCCCAGATCTCGAGGCGCATTGGCTGGTGGATGTTGCGCGCGATCGGCGTGATGCGGATGCGGTCCTTCATCCAGCGCACCTTGACGCGGTCAACGGCCGAGATGTGCCCGCGGTCGAGCCCGTCCGCGAGGCGGAGGATGGCCGAGAGGCGGCGAACCTGGTCGCGTACCGGCTTTGCGAGCGACGCGTAGCTGGGGTGCTCCTTCGACGGCGGTGCGCCGCGATGGTAGCGCGCGACGTTCGCCACCACGATCTGCTCCATCGGTGACATCCCGAGGAGCTCGGCGTTCGTGATCAAATAGTACGAGTGCTTGTGGTGCTTGTCGTAGCTGATGTGGTAGCCGATGTCGTGCAGCATCGCGGCGGCGGCGAGGATGTCGCGCTCGCCGGGCTTCGCGCCGAGCCGAGCACCGGCGGCGTCGAAGAGCTGAAGGGCCAGCCGCTGCACGTGCATCGAATGCCGCTCCTCGAAGTGGCACGCGTCGGCCAGCCGCCGCACGGAGCGCTCGCGCGCCTCGCCCGGGCTCGCGACGGTGGGGAGCACGTGCGCGGTCTCGAGAAGAAGCCCTTCGCGAATTCCGTATGCGGACACCACGAGGCTCGGGGCGTCGAGGCGCGCCATCACTTCCGCGATGACCGCGAGCCCGGCCACGATGATGTCGGAGCGGCCGGCGTTGAGGCCTGTGACCGTGAGTCGCTCCGTCGGCGTCATGTCCTGCAGGCTGTCGAGGATGTGCTCGAGGTCGCCGCGGGGAACGCGTGTCCCGTGTACGCTTTGCGCGGGGCGTATTCCCTGACGCGCGAGCGACATCCCTGCGAGGTTGGTGAAGGTGCCGCCCGAGCCGATCACCTGCGCGTTGCGCCACTCGCGCGCGGGGAGATGGCGCAGGAGCTCGTGACGGACATTCTTGCGGAGCGCCTTCACCGCGGCGCGCGTGATCTTCTTCGGGAAGTAGCGCTCGGTCATGCGGAGCGCGCCGAAGGGGAGGGAGACGAGGCGATCGACGAGGCCGGCGGCGCTGAGCGCGAGCTCGACCGAGCCGCCACCGATGTCGACGACTGCCGCGCGTCCCGAGGCGAGGTCGAAGTGCGCGAGCGCGCTGCGGAAGCCGAGGAGTGCCTCGTCGCTCCCTTCCAGCACGCGGATCTGGAGCTTCGCCGCCTTGCGGACCATCTCGGCGAAGTGCCGCGCGTTGGATGCGTCGCGGACTGCGCTGGTGGCGACGGCCTCGATGCGCGTGGCGCCGAGCTGGCGCGCGAGGGTGGCCATGCGCACCACTGCTTGTGTGGCGCGCTGCATGGCCGACTGCGCGAGCTCGCCGCGCTCGTCCATCCCAGCACCGAGTCGCGGCGCGGATTTCATTTCATCGACGACCCGGATGTGGCCGTCGGCCGATACGTCGGCCACGATCGCACGGATCGAGTTCGATCCGATATCGATCGCGGCGACACGGTCCAGATTGCTCGCGGGGTCAGGCCGTAGTGGCGACAGTGCGATCCTCCCGGTCCTCCAGGCGATGCTTGATGGTCTTTCCCTCAGCCAAGTATACCGCGTCCTCGGCGATGTTGGTGGCGAGGTCGGCGACGCGCTCCAGGTTGCGGCTCACGAGGAAGAGCTCGAGGGCTGCGGAGATCGTCGTCGGATCCTCGAGCATGTGCGTGAGGAGAATGCGGAAGAGCGAGTCGTGCAGCGCGTCGACCTGATCGTCGCGGCGGCAGACGTCGCGGCCCAGCACACCGTCGCCGCGAACGAAGGCGTCGAGCGCGTCGCCGAGCATGTGGCGGGCGCGGCGAGCCATGTCCTCGACTTCCGGGTCGGGGGTAATGTTGGAGCGCATCGCGACGAGGCGCTGCGTGGACTGCGCGATGTTCACCGCATGATCGCCGACGCGTTCGAGGTCACTCGAGATCTTGATCGCGCTGATGATGAAGCGGAGGTCGCGCGCCATCGGCTGCTGGAGCGCGAGGAGCGAGACGGCGAGTCCTTCGACCTCTACCTCGAGGGCATCGAGCTCGCTGTCAGCCTCGATCACGGCGTCGGCCTTGCCGGCGTCGCGGTGCAGCAGGGCTTCCACGGACATGTCGACCAGCGCCTCTGCGCGCTCGGACATGTCGAGCAGCCGCTGCTTCAGCTGATCGAGCTGCTCGTGGAAGTGTCGAAAACCAGCGGTGTCGGCGGGGCTCATCCGAATCTCCCAGTCACATAGGCTTCGGTCCGCGGCTCGCGAGGACTGGTGAAGAGACGATCAGTTGCATTTACCTCTACCAGGCGGCCCAGGTAGAAGAAGGCGGTGAATTCGGAGACGCGAGCCGCTTGCTGCATGTTGTGAGTGACGATGACGATCGTCAACTCCCGCTTCAGCTCGTACAGCAGCTCTTCGACTTTCTGTGTGGCGATCGGATCGAGCGCGCTCGCGGGCTCGTCGAGGAGGAGCACCTCGGGATCATTCGCGAGCGCGCGGGCGATGCAGAGGCGCTGCTGCTGCCCGCCGGAGAGTCCCAGCGCACTCTGACGCAGGCGGTCCTTCACCTCGTCCCAGAGCGCGGCGCGGCGGAGCGACGTCTCGACGATCTCGTCGAGCGCCCTGCGGGAGGATGTTCCATTGATCTTCGGGCCGAAGGCGACGTTGTCGTAGATCGACTTCGGGAATGGGTTCCAGCGCTGGAAGACCATCCCTGCGCGCTGGCGAAGGGCGACGATGTCGGCGTCCGGCGAGTAGATGTCCTGCCCATCGAGCTCGATCGCGCCTGTGTGGCGTGCCCCGGGGATGAGCGCGTTGAGGCGGTTGATCGAGCGGAGCAGTGTCGACTTTCCGCAGCCGGAAGGGCCGATGAACGCGGTCACCGAGCGTGCGGGAATCGTGAGGTTCACGTCGAAGAGCGCCTGCTTCTCGCCGTAGAAGAACGAGAAATCCTTCGTGAGGATCGTTCCCGGATGCGTGGAATCCGCAGTCGGGAGGATTGTATCGGGGCGCTCAACCACGGTGGCGGTCGCGTCGGTCATCCGAAGCGACCCGTGATGTAGGCTTCCGTGCGGCTGTCGCGCGGTGTCGTGAAGATCGCGCTGGTGTCGCTCATCTCGACCAGTTCGCCGTTCAGAAAGAAGGCGGTGGAGTCGGAGACGCGTGCGGCCTGCTGCATGTTGTGCGTCACGATCACGATGGTCATGTCGCTGCGCAGCTCGTAAACCAGCTCTTCGACCGCCTGCGTGCTGATGGGATCGAGCGACGCGGTGGGCTCGTCGAGCAGGAGCACCGTTGGCTCGGTCGCGAGGGCGCGCGCGATGCAGAGGCGCTGCTGCTGGCCGCCGGAGAGACCGAGCGCACTGGTCGACAGGCGGTCTTTCACCTCGGTCCAGAGCACTGCGCGTGTGAGCGCGCGCTCGACGATCTCGTCGATTTGCGCGTGCGAGTGATGACTCTTCTCCATGACGCGAAGACCTGCGGCGACGTTGTCGCGGATCGACATTGTCGGGAAGGGTGTCGGGCGCTGGAAGACCATCCCGATGTGCTTGCGCACCGCGATCGCGTTGACGCCGCGCGCGTAGATGTTGCGGCCGTCGAGCTCCACCTCCCCTTCGACGCGCGCCGTCGGCACGGTCTCGTGCATGCGGTTGAGGCAGCGCAGGAAGGTCGACTTGCCGCAGCCCGACGGTCCGATGATCGCCGTCACCTGGCGGTCGCGAATGTTCATATCGACGCCTTTCACCGCATGCACGCTCCCGAAGTACGCGTCGAGCGAGCCCACGCGCATGCGCGGGACGGCTTCGGGCGTGACTGCGGGGCGGCTCATGAGTGACACGTCGTCCTGCAGATTCGAGCGCTCAGTCGCCACCGCCGGTCGCGAAACGGGCGCGCGTTGCGAAACGCGCGATGAGGCTAATGATGAAGATGAGCGCAATGAGGACGAGCGCTCCGGCCCACGCGAGGGAGTGCCATGCGTCATAGGGGCTGATCGCGTAAGAGAAGACCTGCAGGGGGAGCGCGGATATCGGCTGCGCCAGTGACGTCGACCAGAACTGATTGCCGAACGCGGTAAAGAGGAGCGGGGCAGTCTCACCCGCGATGCGGGCAATGGCGACCAGCGCGCCGGTGACGATGCCCGCGCTCGCGGTGCGAAGAACGATCGAGAGCGATGTGCGCCAGCGCGAGTACCCGAGCGCGAGCGCCGCCTCGCGCAGCGACACCGGCACGATGCCAACCATCTCTTCCGTGGTGCGCGCAACCATCGGGATCATCATCGCGCCCAGCGCCACGCCGCCGGCGAGCGCGGAGAAGTGGCCCACAGGGCGCACGAGAAATTCCCAGGCGAAAATTCCCATCACGATCGACGGGAGCCCGTTGAGCACATCGGAGAGAAAGCGCACGCCGTTCGCCAGCTTCGCTCCCTTCTTTTCGGCCAGATACAGTCCGGCGCCGACACCCACGGGCAGCCCGACCGCGCTGGCGAGCCCGATGAGGATGAGCGTGCCGACGATCGCATTCGCGAGTCCGCCGCCCGTCTCGCCGACGGGCTTCGGCATCTTCGTGAAGAAGTCCCACGACAGGGAGCCGATGCCGAGCGTGAGCAGATGGCCGAAGATGAAGATCAGCGGCAGCACCGCGAGCACCGCGGCGCCGACGAGAACGAAGAGCATGATCCCGCTCACGACGCGGCGGCGCTTGAGCGTGCGCACGGTGCGCTCACTGAACGCGCGCTGTCGCAGCGTGGGCCGGAGCGGCGGTGCCATCGGGGGAGTCGCGGCGCTCATGCAGTCCTCCCGCTCGTATTGCGCGACACCTGCCACACCAGCCAGCGCGCGATCGCGTTCACGATCAACGTAATCACGAAGAGCACGAAGGCGACGGCCATGAGCGCGGAGAGATGCGCGTCGCTCGAGGCTTCGCTGAACTCGTTCGCGAGCAACGATGCCATCGTGTACCCCGGAGCGAAGAGCGACGCCGCGATCTCCGGCCGATTGCCTATCAGCATCGTCACGGCCATCGTCTCGCCGAGCGCGCGGCCGAGGCCGAGGATCACGCCGCCGACGATGCCGGAGCGCGCGTAGGGAAGCACCGCGCCCCAGATCGCCTCCCAGCGGGTCGCGCCGAGTG
>JBDSHG010000165.1:0-5058 GCA_039918615.1 Gemmatimonadaceae bacterium
TGACGGTGGGAATCGCTGTCTTGCAGGCGTGGGGATACGCGCTCTTCACGGAGTCGCTGCAGGGCGCGGTGGTGCACCCTGGCTTCGCCTTCCGCATCCAGATGGTGCTCTTCCTCACGACGGGCGCGATGTTCGTCATGTGGCTCGGTGAGCAGATCACGGAGCGCGGCGTCGGCAACGGCGCGTCGCTGCTGATCTTCTTCTCGATCGTCGAGCGGATCTGGCCGGGCATCGGACAGACGTTCCAGTATGTGCAGACGGGGACGACGGCGTTTCCGAAGCTCCTGCTGTTGGGCATCGTCATGGTGCTCGTCGTTGCCGGTACGGTTGCGATCACGGTCGCGGCACGCCGCGTCCCGATCCAGATTCCGCAGCGGACGATGGCCCGCGGGCGCCAGCGCGAGAGTGCGAAAAACTTCATCCCGCTGCGCATGAATGCGGCGAACGTCATGCCGATCATTTTTGCGCAAACGGTGATCGTCGTTCCAGGCACGCTCGCGCAGTTCAGCAAGTCCGTCCGCATGCAGGAGATGGCGGAGTATTTCCAGCCCGGCACGGTGTGGTACTATCTGCTCATGTCTGGTCTGATTCTGTTCTTCACGTACTTCTACACGTCGATCATCTTCAATCCGATCGACATTGCGGAGAATCTGAAGAAGCAGGGCGGGTTCATTCCCGGCGTGAAGCCCGGAGCGCGCACGGCCGAGTACATCGATCGGGTCGTTACGCGAATCACCCTGCCGGGCGCGCTGTTTCTTGCGGCGATCGCGCTGCTCCCGCTGCTGATCTCGGACGCCATCAACGTCCCGTTCCGATTTGGCGGAACATCGCTCCTGATCGTCGTAGGTGTGGGACTCGACACGGTGCAGGTGGTTCAGCAGCAGCTGCTGATCCGGAAGTACGATGGCTTCATGAAGAAGGGTGCCCGTGTGAGGTTTCGCGACCGCGCGTAAGCACGCGAGCACCTCGAAGCGTTGCCGTCCAATACTCACGCCAAGAGGGCTCGCACCATGAAGCACGCCTCATGAATATCGTTCTGCTCGGTCCGCCCGGCGCCGGAAAGGGGACACAGGGCGAGCGGATCGCGGAGCGCATTGGCATTCCCAAGCTGGCCACGGGCGATGTGCTGCGCGCCGCAGTGGTCGCGAAGACGGAGCTCGGGCTGCGCGCGAAGGCGGCCATGGAGCGCGGGGATCTCGTTCCCGATTCCGTGATCCTCGGCATCATGAAGGAAGCGCTGGCCGAGCCCGGGAAGGCGAAGGGCGTCGTGCTGGACGGCGTCGTGCGCACGGTGCCGCAGGCCGAGGGGCTCGCGCGCGTGCTCGGCGAGCTTGGGCGTCAGGTCGATGCCGTGCTACTCTTCGAAGTCGGCGAGGACGAGCTGGTGCGCCGCCTGAGCGCGCGCACGACGTGCGAGGGGTGCCAGACCGCCTACAAGGGGAGCGAGCCCGGCACCGCGTGCGACAAGTGCGGGGGCAAGCTCGTGCGGCGCAAGGACGACGAGCCCGAGGCGATCCGCGCTCGCATGAAGGCGTATCGCGAGCAGACGGAGCCCGTGGTCGCCTGGTACGAGAACCGCGCGCGCACGTCCGACGATGCGAAGGCGCGGGATCACAACGGTCCGCGCGTGGTACGAGTAAATGCACTGGGCGACATCGATGAGATCACCAAAATCGTGATGAAGGGTCTGGGGAAATGATTGCGTTGAAGTCTCCGCGAGAGATCGAGATCATGGCCGAGGGCGGGCGCATTCTGGGCGCGACCGTCGCGCATCTGCGCGCGCAGGCGAAGGCCGGCGTCTCGACGTGGGATCTCGATGCGATGGCGGAGACCTTCATTCGGAGCCACGAGGGCGCGACGCCGGCGTTCAAGGGGCTGTATGGCTTCCCGGGTTCGGTGTGCGCCTCGATCAACCAGGAGATCGTGCACGGCATTCCGTCGAAGAAGCGCGTGCTGCGCGATGGCGACGTGCTCTCCCTCGACATCGGTGTGGGCTACAAGGGTTACTTCACCGACTCGGCGACGACGGTCGCGATTGGCGAGGTGGATGCGACGTCGAAGCAGCTGTTGGCGGTGACGGAGCGCGCGCTGGAGGCAGGGATCGCGGCGGCGGTGATCGGAAATCACATCGGGGATATCGGGGCGGCGGTGCAGGCGGTGGCCGAGGGCGCGGGGTTCAGCGTGGTGCGCGATCTGGTGGGGCACGGGATCGGCACGGAGTTCCACGAAGAGCCGCAGGTGCCGAACTACGGAAAGCCGAAGCGGCTGATGAAGCTGACGCCGGGGCTGACGATCGCGATCGAGCCGATGGTGAGCGTGGGAACGGCGAAGACGCGAACGATGCCGGACCGGTGGACGGTGGTGACGGCGGATGGGTCGAGAGCCGCGCATTTCGAGCACACGGTGGCGATCACGGATGCGGGGCCGAGGGTGTTGACGGCGTACGCGGTGAACTGACGAGCTCGGCGAGGCGGGTGAGCTGATCTCCGGGGGAATTTAGCATTATTAGGCAGACCAGATGACGTCTGCCATTTTTCTTTTCATAACCCGAGATGGAGAATCAAATGCCGAAATACGTGATCGAGCGAGAGATCCCCGGGGCGGGGAAGCTGACGGCGGAGCAGCTGCAGGGGATCTCGCAAACGTCGTGCAATGTGCTGGGCGAGCTGGGGCCGAGCATCAACTGGGTGGAGAGCTACGTCACGGACGACAAGATCTACTGTGTGTACATCGCGCCAAACGAGGAGATGGTGCGGGAGCACGCGAAGAAGGGAGGGTTTCCGGCGAACAAGGTGTCGGAGGTTCGGGCGGTGATCGATCCGACGACCGCGGAGAAGGTGGCGTAGGGGGGCGCACGGCTCGCGCACGCAGCGAGCTATCGATGGGTCGTCGCGGCAGGAATGGGATAGGGGTCGCGCGCGGCGTCGAGCGGCGGCCAGCTGGCGTGCGCGGAATCGCATTGCGATTTGGAAGGTGCAAATATCTCTTGCCCATTCAGATCTTGATCCGCTTTTGCTTCCGCAATTTCGTCGGCGTGCGTTTCATTCACTGCTACTCGCGCCTCAAAGGTTGCGCGATCTCCCTCCGCGCGCCCAAGTGCTTGGTTGACGCGCTCGATTTCGCACACGGTGATTGCTAACGCGGATGCCTTGTCAGTGGAAACGCGAGCAGTCCGCAGGAGCTGGCGCAATCGTGCCGTTTCGGACCACCGAATTCTCGCAAGTGAATCCTCATGCGAATCGCGCGGATCGGGAAGGCGAAGCTTGCCGTATGGATGCTCGCCTCCTGGACATCCGACCATGCAAATGAACAACGTCGATAAAATCGCAGCAGCGAAATGCCGGCTTCGAAATCGCGATGGCGAAGCGGATGACATCGTTGCAACTGGCAATGGACCACCGCGGGAGAGATGAATACTCCGAGGGGAAATAGATTTAAAGACACCGTCGATCGGGGTACCGCGCGGCCTCCAGCCATCGCGTCCTCGTCGATGTTTTGCGAGGGAAGGTCTTTAGCGACACGCCGGAGCGCCTACCCGCGTTGCACTATCTCCGCCGTCCGCTTCGCCGCATCGCTCGCCGCCTTCACGAACGTCTCTGCCGCCTCCGTCAGCCCCTTCGCGGCGGCCGAGTCATCGAGCGCGTCGACGTTCACCTTCACGTTGAACGCCGCGCCCCGACACGCCGCCTCGGCCATCAGCGCCGCGACGCCCGCATCCGCTCGCGCATTCGAGTTGCCCTGCAGCGCCGCGATCTCCGCGAGCGACGCCACCACCGCGCACGCGCGCGCGGTCTCGAGCGGAACCTCGCTCGCGCCGATGAGCGCCGCGGTGATCGCCGCCTTGCGCATCGTCTCCTGCTCGGGCGTCGCCTTCAGGAGCTTGTACGCCGTACTCACCGCCTCGTACGACTTCGCATCGAGATCGACGAGCTCCGCGAGCCGTGCGCCAAGTGTAGCCGCCTGTGTCGCGATGTCGTTGAACGTCGCCTCGACGTCGGCGTACTTCTTCCGACCGATCGTGAGCCCCGCGACCATCTGCACGAGCGCCGCCGCGATCGACCCCGCGTGCGCCGCTGCACTGCCGCCTCCCGGCGCCGGATTCGATGATGCGATCGCCGCGCGGAATCCGCTCAGGCTGATCCCTTCGCTCGCGACCGCGCGTACCTTGTGCTCGAGCAGCTGCGCCGTCGAGAAGTTGCGGAGCTGCAGATAGCGCGCGGCCGCATCGACGATGGCGCGCTCGGGCACCAGTCCAACGATCTCAGTCCACGTGGGCGACACGCCGTGCGCCGCGGCCTCCATCTTCACCATGTCGTACGCGCGAAACATCGGCGTCTTCTCGATATCGACGAGATTCATCGACACCTGCGCCTGCCCGTCGACCTCGAGCCCCATCGCCTTCACGTTCTTCAGTCCGCCCGACGAGCCGCGTACGGCCTTCGCGACTTCCTTCGCGACGCCGACGTTCGACGCGTCGCCGAGGTAGACGTTGTACGCGACGAGAAATGGCCTCGCGCCGATCGCGATCGTCCCCGACGTCGGGTGCGACTTCGGGGGGCCGAAGTCCGGCGTCCGCACCGGCGACGTGCCGATCTCTTCGCGGATCTTCTCGAACTCGCCGCGGCGAATGTCGGCGAGATTCTCCCGCACGGGGCTCGTTGCCGCGCGCTCGTAGAGAAAGACGGGAATGCCGAGCTCCTTGCCGACGCGCTCGCCGAGCGTGCGCGCGAGCGCGACGCACTGCTCCATCGTCGTCCCTTCGAGCGGTACGAAGGGGACGACATCGGTCGCGCCCATGCGCGGGTGCGCGCCCGAGTGCGTCGTGAGGTCGATGTTGTCACGCGCGACCGCGATGCCGGCGAACGCCGCATCGACGGCGCGCTCCACCGGTGCGACGAAGGTGATCACCGTGCGGTTGTGCGACTCATCCGAAGAGACGTCGAGCACGACGACGCCATCGACGGCGGCGATCGCATCGCGAATCGTCTGAACGATCTCGGGGTTTCGCCCTTCGCTGAAATTCGGAACGCATTCGACGAGCGTCATGTCAGTGGAGTT